>JAUVLG010000026.1 GCA_030595835.1 Candidatus Eiseniibacteriota bacterium
CAGTCTGTCAACCTTCTCCCGGCGCTGTCGCACGCGGTCCTCGTAGGCCAGCGTGCGGACTGAACCCACGGGCCGGATCCTCACGTCGCGACGGTCTCTCCCGCCCGACGACGATGCCACCTCGATCAGTATCTCATCGCCAGCGGTGTCCTCGAGCAACTTGTGATAGTTCTCGCCCGGCGCCAGTTCGTGTCCCGCAATGGAGAGGATGTAATCGCCTGCCGCGATGCCTGCCCGCTCCGCCGGTCCGTCGGGTATCACCTTCCTGATACGGACACCCGGCCCTTCGTAGCGCTCGTCGTGGTAGGCACCCAGCCTGCCCGTCGACACGCCTCCACCGCCCCACTTGTAGATCCCGAGATGTGACGCGGACAGCTCACCGAGCATTTCGCGCACGACCGAGCGGAACTCCTCCTCGGTGTACGCCGCCATCGCCAGAGGTTCGTACTTGTCGTGGATGGCGGGCCAGTCGACGCCGTGGAACTCGGGGTCGTAGAACCCGTTCCACAGGAGCCGCCAGGCCTCGGTGAACATCACCTGCCGCTCAGCAGGGGTATTGACCGTCGTCCTGACGGAGAAACCGACACCGCCCCGGCCCGTCACACCGCCCGAATCGGGGTCGATGCTGACACTTGAGATCCTGCGGCCGTCTATGTAGTAGCAGGTCTTCCCCTCGCTGTCCCAGTGCAGTTCCGTCGGGTCACTCCCGCCCTCAGAGACCTGCGTCAGACTGCTGCCGTTCCAGTCGACCAGCCACAGGTTGGACCGCTGGAGGCTGCGGTCGCGGAAGGCGTAGTAGTGCCCGTCCGGCGTCTGGGCGTAGAAATCGTAGCCGCCGCGCATGTTCATGACAGTGGCTGTGCGCTCGTTGATGCGGTCGAAATCTATGGCAACGTTGACGACCTCGTCCTCGCCATCGTCGTCTCCATCACCGGCCGCATCCTCGTCCTCCGCGTCCTCCTCACGCTCCTCGTCCGTCTTCCAGTAGTCGTCCTTCAGAAGCCAGATGTACTTGAGCGCGTACTGCCCGTCGTCCGTTCGCGACGCGAACGAGAGTCGCTTCCCGTCGTCGGACCACTGCGGCTGGAAGTCGTCGTTCGGGTGATCGGTGACGTCTAAGGCCTCCCCTCCGGCGGCCGGCACGATGAAGATGTCCTCCTTGTGACCCATCGTCGTACGGGAGAAAGCGATCCACGCACCGTCCGGCGACCACGCCGAGTGCAGTATGCCCGGCTCCTCGACCAGCGCGCTCTGATTCCCGCCGTCTGAGTCCATCGTCCAGAGGTACCTGTCCCCATGCATGTAGGCGACAACATCGCCCTCGGGAGACACGCGCGGTGAGAACTCGTCCTTCGGGGAGTCGGTCAGCCGCGTGGTCTCGAATTTGAGTGCGTCCGAGAGCAGCGGCTCTCCCTCCTCCGCCGAGGTGACGGAGTACAGGTCGTAGTCGCCCGTGCGATCCGACGCGAAGATCAGAGTCTCGCCGTCGGACATCCACGCCGGGTCCTTCTCTCTCGCCGCCGTCTCGGTCACTCGTCTGGCGTCCCCCGCTTCCCCGTCTTCGAAGGAACAGACGAAGAGCTCACCCCGCACGGCCAGAGCGAGCTGCGTCTCATCCGGGGAGAACGCGAACTGCGTCACACCGTTTGAGAGCGTCAGGATGAGGTCCTCGTCCCACTTGAGATCGCTCGTAACAGAGATGACGACCTCCGTGGGCTCCCCGTCTGGTAGTTCGAGCGTCCAGACGCCCGCGTCCCACTCGTACGCGATGAGCGAGCCGTCCTCCGAGATCCTGGCCATCTGAACGCCGTCGTGGGTGTGGTGCGTCACCTGGAACGGCCCGCCCACGACCTTGGGCTTCCCGCTCTCGCCCGGCGCCGGCAGATCCACCACCATCTTCCAGATGTTCGCCACGGAATCGGCGCGCTCGGACATGAAGTAGAGCGAACGCCCGTCGGCGCCCCACATCGGCCTGTCGTCGTTATGGGGAGAACGCACGATGCGGTAGCTCGGGCCGCCGTCGATGGCGCGGACCCAGATGTCGCGGGCGGCGGAACCGTTGTAGTGCTGACGCCACCAGGGAGTCCTGCCGCGGACGTACGCGAGCCAGCGTCCGTCCGGCGAGACCGACACGTTGTAGCCACGGTCGAAGAGCACCCTCCGGGGCAATCCCCCGTCCACCGAGACGCGGTAGAGATTTGCCTCCAGCGTGTCGCGGTAGGAAGTGAAGAGTACGCCTTCGCCGTCGCGATCCCAGCACTGCGGGCTGTCCCAGGAGCTGTGCCATGTCAGGCGCTCGGGCACGCCCCCGGCACGCGCCGTGACGTAGATGTCGGCGTTCCCGGCCCTGTTGGACGCGAACGCGATGCGGTCGCCAGAAGGCGACCACAGGGGCGTGTCGTCGTAGGCCTCGTGCACGGTCAGGCGCGTCGCGGCGCCACCGATCGACGGGACCCTCCATAGATCCCCCATGTACGAGAACGCGATCTCACTGCCGTCCGGCGAGGGGACCGGCTGTCTGGCATTGAGAATGCCGTCTGCGGCAAAGCAGGCGGAGGCAGCGATCAGAACGATGAGGGCGGCCAGTACCACGGTGGCTGCGTGCCGCGCACACCGGTGGCCGGCGGCCTTTTCTGACAGGGTCGTTTGTGACAGGGCGAAACGACTCGACATTGGTTCTCCCCGCGGCCGCGTCGAAGGCCGCAACATGCGTGGGCCCCGGGTGTACCCGTCAAAGGGCTCCGGGACCCGCTCTGGCTCTAGAAGTACTCCACCGTTCTCTCGTTCAGATGGCAGGCCTCGTTCCATTTGAGCATCACGAAGGCGCCCTCGTTGAATCCGAAGACGGAGTAACCCGCGTTGTCCAGGTAGAATCTCCAGAAGTAGCCGCTCTCCATGCCCATGAGTGCGCCCGCCAGGAGCTTGGCCACCGACCTGTGAGACACGATAACCACTCTTGAGCCCGCGTACTCATCCACCAGCTCGAGCGTACGGGCGTACGCTCGCTCTCTGACGTCCGCAAGACTCTCGCCGCCGGGGATCTGCAGAGCATCCGGATCTTCCTTCCACAGGCGCCACAGCCCCGGCTGTTCCAGCCTGACGCGCTCCTTCTCCCTGCCCTGCCATTCCCCCAGATCGATGTTGTTGAACGCGGGGTCCACGATGGGCTTGAGATCGTGCGGAAATGCCACGGCTCGTGCGGTGGCCACCGCGCGGACCATCGGGCTTGCGAACACCGCGGCGACGGGCGTGCCGGACAGCGCGCTTCCCACGGCCTCCGCCTGCTCCAGACCGCGTTGGTTCAGGGCGACATCGGCGCGGCCCCTGAACACACCGGCCGTGTTGAGTTCTGTCTCACCGTGCCGTACGAGGACGATCTCCGTCATCGGTCAGTCGGTCTCCTGCAGTCGGCGGATGCTCGGGCGGATGTCGTCTGGCGGATGTCATCTGGCGGGAAAAAGGAACTTCACGGCCTGCGGGAAGCGGGCCGCCCAGGCTCTCTCGTTGTGAACCGCCCCCTCGTCTTCGATGTACCGCAGACGCTTCGGAATCACCAGGCCCTTTTCCATCAGGATGTTCCTGGCACGACGGTGCTGCTCTATGATGTCCGGAACGTCGTCCCTGTTCCTGTCCGATTTGTCCTCGCCGGTGCCCATGTCCAGCCATACTCTGACTCCGGGAGGCGGGTTCGATCCCTCGAGCATTGTCAGGATCTGCGAGTTCGACCACCAGTAGGCGGTCGACATGGCACCCACACGAGAGAACACGTCCGGGTGGGTCCACGCTATATAGAGAGACGCGATGCCGCCGAGCGATGAGCCCATCACACCTGTGTGCTCGCGCTCGGGAAGCGTGCGGTAGGTTGCGTCGATGTAGGGCTTGAGCTCGTCCACGATGAAGTCCGCGTAGCGGGACGCGCCGCCGCCCTTGCCCTGGCCTGAATCCTGCGTCGGCGTGTACTCAAACTCCCGCTCGTCCGTGTTGTAGATACCCACGATTATCAGCGGCTCGACCTGACCCTGCCCTATCATGCGCTCCAGCGTCTCATCCACACCCCACTCCACACCGATGAACGAGGTCGCGGCGTCGAAGATGTTCTGGCCGTCGTGCATGTAGAGCACCGGATACCGCCGCTCCACGTCCTCCTCATAGCCCGGCGGCAGATACACGAGCACCGTTCTGGTGTTCCCGAGTGCGGTCGAGGGGAAATCCTCATGATGTCTGATGTCGCCGACCACGGTGTAGATCTCCTTTTCCCCCGAGTAGTCGCGCCAGTTCAGGACGCGGACCACCACGGTTTCGTCACCGAGAACATGGTGTTCCCGGTCCGGGATCTCCTCGAACCGCCGCCCCTTCTCGACGGCCTCCCATGAACCCCTGGTGAGCTTGTAGTGGAATTCAAGACCCGCGGGCAGGATAAGGGTGATCGCGTAGGTGAGATCGCCGATCTTCCCCAGCTTGACCTTCCCAGGATCCCACGGTCCCAGTGAGGGGATGTCGCCCGCAATGAAGACGCTCGCGTCCGGAGGCGTGCCCTCCGGGACGAAGACCTTGAACGTGACCATCGCGTCGCGCGCGCATGCGGCTCCCGGGAACGCGAACACCGCGGCCAATACGAGTGCCAGTAATCGAACCATCGCTGAAGAGCTTCCCCTCATGACGTCCTCCCGCGCACCACCACATCGTTCCGACGCCCGTGGCGCCGGTCCGGCTACATGTCCTGAAGGACCCGAACCATCAGGAACGCCAGCACGGCCGCGACCGCAGTCCCCCATCCGAAGTAGGCGTTGCTCACGACGCGAACGTTGTCTATCTCGAAGAAGGCGAGCCGCTTACGGACCACTATGTCGACGTTTCGTATCTCCGCCGCCGTCCCTATCGGAGTGCCGTCCAGATAGACGATATCCACCCCTTCACGCCTGACGACGGTGACGTTCGAGCTCTTCGGGACGGAGTGGTCGACGACCAGAACTCCGTCTTCCATCCCGATGAGCGTGCCGGAGATGGCATCACCCGATATCAGGGCGATGCGAACGGTGACCCCAGGCTCTTCGACGAAACTCCCCGGCGTCGTGGCGGCGCAGCCGGAGAGCATTGTGATGAACCCCAGCAGCATACCTACAATAAGGACAAACGTGGTCGAGCGGGCGGTCGCGGACACCCCACGTGTAGTTCCCGACGCTTCCATCACGACAGCCTCCGTACTCACAGGACGAACCCGAGGGCTCCACCTACAACCGGCCCGAGAAGAAGACTCACGATTGCGGAGAGCGACCGCTCTCCGCTGCTCTCATGAAACGTTGCGGAAGTGATATCGACGGCTCGGAACGTACGGTACACGACGGCCGTGCGATCGCCCTCGTCCATGTCAACGCGCACGAACCGGCCCGGCACGCGCTCGGCGCCGGAGTAGAGTTCCCGCTCGTCGCCCCGCCCCCGCACCCGGACATCGTCCCCGATCACGTGTCGCACAGCGACGACCATAGACCCGGCGTCGAGCGAGATGACCCGGCCGGTTATCTGCTCGCCGTCCGACGTCGTCAGCCTGACCCCGACCACCGCTCCGGACGTCCCCAGCTCCGCCAGTGGAACGTGACGCGCACAGCCGCACGCGACGAAGCCGGCACAGACGAGCACCAGCCAGGCGATGATGACCACGCGGGCGCGTCTTCTCCCATCAGTGTTCCCGATTGCGAGTGCCATCGTTATGCTACCTCCTCGCCCGCGATTCTATCTCATTGAGGCCCATCAAGGAAGCCTCCCGAAATCCCTTGCGCCTCCTGCATTCACGGCGGTAGATTCACCTGTGGTCCTGCGGTCTTGAGGACGCCACGCTCTCTGCCGCCAACACAACGCTCCTTAGAGGCAGACACAATCGTTTTCCGGAGTTCGCAATGGTCGGTTCCGCTGACGGGACACGAATACGCTGGTGGTCACTCGCGCTCGTCGCGGCAATCGTGACGCCTGTCTTCACGGTCCTGTGGCTGGGAGTGACCCTGACCTCCGACATCGAGAGGCTGCCAACGGCCGTGGTCAAGATCGCCTTCACGGTCCTCGCCGTCGGCACAGCCGCGCTCGGGGTCAAGTGGAGGACGGCCGCCGGCGCGGCGCTCCTGGTCGAGTTCCTCGTGGTGGTCGCGTGGATGCTGATCAAAGCCGACGTGTACTCTCCGACAGGCCTCTTGCGAACATCACTCCTCCTGGCTGCTCCGCTTGCCGTCTCGGGCATCCTCTACGTTCTCGCCGGGGGGATGGAAGCCGGAACGTGGCCCTCGTCGCGACTCCGCCCGGGCGAGTGACAAGGTTGTCGGATCCCACGCTCACTCCCCAAGAAGCTCCAGCATCAGGTCTCTCAGAACAGGAACCAAACACTCGCGATTGCCCGTACTGACGCGCAGTATCTTGACGTCAGGACGCGCGCGCACGGAGTCCAGGAATGCGTTCGACCTGTCCTGGATTGTGCCAAGCACGGGCGTGGGCGAACTGAGGGCGCGGCCGACCGCTTCCTGAAAGGCCAGCGAACAGAGCTCCATCCGCCCTATCTCGTCCATCACGATGAGCCCCGAGTGCTTCACTGCCTCGTCGATCGCGCGGACCCCCACTCTCTCGAGATCCTCGCAGTTGACTCCGTACTTCCCGACGCGGAAGGAGCTCTCGTGGTCAACGTGGGCCAGCACGCCCCGTTCACCGTGCAGCCCGACTATCGAGAAGCCCACTCTGCGGCCGCCGTCGAGTAGTTCCCTGGTGTAGAAACCACCGGCGTCGATGTTGAGAGCGGCGACCACGCGCTCGATCAGCGTCGTCTTACCGATACCGGGTCGCCCCGTGACAAAGAGGTTCTTCCTGCCTGTGGCCACCGCTCTTCTCTCCGCATCTCCTGAAATCCGTGAACGTCGGCGCCCCCACCGGAGCCTGCGGGCGCCGTCTCCGCGAGCCCTCAATCGGCGCGTGTGCCTGCGTCGAGCAGCTTGCACACCGCCCCGAACACGTTATCGACCGTGACCAGCTCCATGCAACTGACCCTGTCTCGAGCACACGTCGATGTGTCGCAGGGGCGACAGTCCACTCCGTCCGCGTGGATCGGGATGAAACGTTCGCCCGGAGGATGCCACCTGGCAACGGGCGATGGGCCGTGAATGAAGACGCCGGGCGTTTCGACCGCCGCCGCCACGTGCATGGGACCGGCGTTGTTGGTCACGACGGCGTCCATCAGCTCGAACGCCGCGGCGAGAACTCGCATGTTGCCGGGACTGTGTACGATCGGCGGCGCGGTCCCCCCCCACTCACGCAGCGTCGTGACGGCGCCCGCCAGATCTTCCTCCCGTGGCCCGAAGAAGAAGACAGGTGTGACACCCGCCTCCCGCTCCAATCTGTCCGCGAGCTCGACGAACAGCCTGAGGGGCCACCGCCGGATATCGAGGGTCGCGCCGGGGTGCAATCCGACCAGCCGGCTGTGTTCAGGCGGGTCCCCAACGAGCGTCCGCGCGGAGCGGCGCTCCTCTTCGGTCAGGAAGAGATCCAGCTGCAGCCCGTCCGAAGGAACGCCCAGGAGTTCCAGCACGGCGAGGTACTCATCGACCTGATATGCCGCGCGGTCGCGCGGTCTCTTGTGTGTGAGAAGGAAACCTCGGCCCTCAGTTGAGAGCCCGGCACGCACGGGGGCGGCGCCCATAAGTGCGATGAGCGCGCTGCGGAAGGAGGTGTCCAGCACAAGCACCGCGTCGAAGTCCCGCGAGCGGACCCACGAGGCCAGCCGCATGACTCCGAGGAACCCGTTTCGCTCCCTCCCGATAAGCGGGAGGAGCTTCTTCACGTACGGATTCCCTACCAGTACCGGCGCCGACCCGGGGCGCACCATGACGGTCACGTCGGCAGAGGGAAAGGCCTTCCCGATCGCCCTGAGCAGAGGCGTGACTAATAGAAGCTCCCCTATCAGCCCGGTCTCCATCACGAGGAGCCTGGGGCTATCGGGCAGTTCGACTGGTTTGCGTCTTCTGAATGCCACCGGAGGAACCTCCGCGCCGGCCGCGGGAACCGAGCACAGCTTCCTGGGACCGAACGCCCCCCCTGGGAAATCGAGCACAAGCCCCGCGGAAACCGAGCGCTACTCCTCGATGAGCTCCGCCGCGACCTGAAGACCGGCGATGTCCGTATCTACGAAGCCTTCACCCGCGACGTCGACGTGCACAACGCTCTGCGCTTTCGACACGTCACAGAGCTCCGTCGACACCGGCTCGATCTTCCGCCACGTCTCGGCGTCGCAGGCCACGGTCAGCACGCCAACGGGCGTCGCGACCGAGACCTTACTCATCGACTTGACCTTTCGCATGCCCTCTATGACGGCGAGAGCGATACGTCCCGCCTCGAGCGCCTCGGGATCGTCCCACTCGTCCGGCGGCTCGGGCCAGGCGGACACGTGTATCGACTCGACACTCTCGCGCTCTTCAAAGAAGAGCGAGTGTATCTCCTCGGTGATGTGCGGCATTATCGGCGCGAAGAGCTTGAGCGACGCGAGAAGCGCCTGGTAGAGCGCGTACTGGGCGCCGCGACGCCCGGCTTCGTCACAGCCTTCATCGCCATAGAGCCGCTTCTTCGCGATCTCGATGTAGTTATCACAGAGGTCGTGCCAGAAGAAACGCTCGCCCGCCTCGAGCGCCCCATGGTAATCGCAAACGCCGAAGCTCCGCGTCGCCTTCGTGGCGGCCAGCCGAAGCTCTGCCAGGAGCCACCGGTCCGTGACACCCAACGTCCTGGGTGCGTCCGCATCGTAATCCTCCAGACGCATGATCGCGAACTTGGACGCATTCCACAGCTTGACCACGAGCCTGTGCCCGGCATCGAGCGGTTCCTCGACGAGAACGGTGTCGGTTCCCAACCTGGTCGCGCTGGCCCAGTAGCGGACGACATCGGCGGAACGCTCCGCGATGATGTCGCTGGGAGCGGCGCCCGTTGCGCCCTTCGATTTGCTTATCTTGGCGCGGTCCGGATGCAGCGTGTGCCCGGAGATCATGGCCGTGCGCCACGGGATCTTGCCCTCGTTCAGCACACCCTTGACGATGGTGTAGAACGCCCACGTCCGGATGATGTCGTGCGCCTGCGGGCGCAGGTCCATCATGTACTCGGGGCCGCCGTCGACTCCCTTTTTCTTGAAGCGCTCGACGCGGGAGTCCTCTTCGCCCCACCCGAGATTGATGAACGGAGTGCAGGACGAGGTCATCCAGGTATCCATGATATCGGTCTCGGGCGTAAGCTCCCCGCCGCACTCGGGACACGCCTCGACGGGCGGATCGGCGACGGTCGGGTCGATGGGAAGCTGCGACTCATCGGCGAGCACAATCTCTCCGCACGACTTGCACATCCAGAGCGGGAACGGCACGCCGTAGTACCGCTGCCTCGAAACGCACCAGTCCCACGCGAGGTTCTCCACCCAGTTCCGGAAGCGGACCGCCATAAACTCGGGGCACCACTGGACCTTCGCTCCGGCCTCCAGGATCTCGTCCTTGATGTCGAGCACGCGCACGAACCACTGCGCGGCGACGGAGAATTCAATGCTGGTGCCGCACCGCTCGTGGACGTTCACGACGTGCGTGATGGGCCTCTGACCGCGCAGGCGGCCGGCTGCCTCGAGGTCCGCGACTATCTTCTTCCGTGCCGCGCTGAGCGAGAGCCCCTCGTAGCCCGGTGCGAGTTCGTTCATGCGACCGCCCTCATCGAAGACGATGCGCGTGTCGAGCCCGTGCTCCTGCCACCATGCGATGTCCGTGGTATCGCCGAACGTGCAGCACATAACCAGGCCCGTGCCCTTCTCGGGGTCGGCCTTCTCGTCGGGCATGATCGGTACTTCGTGGCCGAAGATGGGGACGGTCGCACTCTTCCCGATGATCTCGGAGTAACGCTCGTCGTCCGGGTGCGCAAACATGGCGACGCACGCGGACAGAAGCTCCGGACGCGTGGTCGAGATGACGAGATCCTCGTCCCCCAGACTGAACGCCACATCGTAGAAGACGGAATCGTGTTCCGCGTCCTCGATCTCCGCCTGCGCGATGGCCGTGTGGCACTCAGGGCACCAAAGCGTGGGTGCTTCCTTCCGGTAGACACGGCCCTTCTTGTAGAGATCAAGGAACGAGCGCTGCGAGATCCGCTGGGAACGCGGGTCGATGGTCGAGTAGTCTTCCTCCCAATCGACCGAGAGCCCCAGGCTCTTCCAGAACGCGATGAAGTCCACCTCGTACTGTTTCGTGAGCTCAAGGCACATCTCCACGAATTTCCCCCGCCCCACGTCGGTCGCCTTGACGCCCTTCTCCTTCTCAACCAAGCGCTCACTCGGGAGTCCGTTGTCGTCGAACCCGAACGGGTAGTAAACGTTGTGCCCGCGCATCCGCCAGTAGCGTGCGACCACCTCGGCCTGCACGTAGCTGAAGACATGGCCGACGTGTATCTTCCCGGACACGGTGGGAGGCGGCGTGTCGATGCTGTAGATGGGACGGTCGGGGAACTTGTCGAACTTGTAGATCCCCCGCTCCTCCCAGTGACGCTGCCACTTCTGCTCGGCCTCAGCGGGCTTGTACTTCTTGGGTAGCTTCATGTTCGTCCTCTCAATGCCGTGTAAACGAAACGGGCCCTCTCATTCCGCGACTGGGAACGAGAGGACCCGAATGCGTCCGTCCCGCGGTACCATCCCGATTCCAGGGACCCCGCGGCGTGCCGCCGCGCGATTCCCCAGCACTCGATTGGGGCTGTGACGGGCCCACCCGTCCGGGCCTACGCGGGACCGTAACTCTAGCTCTCGCCACATGGTCCGTTCAGCCCGGCTGCTCCGGAGCGACCTTCGGCCGACGCCTTCCCGGGACTCTCTCAGCCGCGGAGTCCCTCTCTCCTGGGGCGCGTTCCGGCCTACTCCTCTCCATCGTAGCCTTTGACCGCTATTCGACTGTCTTCACCACAGCCGCGAGTTGCCGCTGCCGAAGTGACGATGCTACATCATGCCACCCATGCCGCCCATGCCACCCATGCCACCCATGCCCGCACCTGGCGGCATCGGAGGCTCGTCCTCGGGCATCTCGCTCACGAGCGACTCGGTGGTAAGAAGGAGCGCCGAGATGCTCGTTGCGTTCTGCAGTGCGATGCGAACGACCTTCTTCGGGTCCACAACGCCCGCCTCCAGCATGTCAACGTACTCACCGGACTCTGCGTTGAAGCCGAACGACTTCTTGCCTTCCTTCACGCGCTGGACGACAAGCGAACCCTCGTAGCCCGCGTTCGCGGCGATCTGGCGCATCGGCTCCTCGAGCGCGCGCCTGACGATGTTGACACCCATCTGCTGGTCGCTGCCCTCAACCTCGAGCTTGTCGAGCTTGGGGATGCAGCGGAGCAGCGCAACACCGCCGCCCGGGACAATACCCTCTTCCGCAGCGGCGCGCGTCGCATGGAGCGCGTCGTCCACGCGTGCCTTCTTCTCCTTCATCTCGAGCTCAGTCGCGGCCCCGATCTTGAGAACCGCAACGCCGCCCGCCAGCTTCGCGAGACGCTCCTGCAGCTTCTCCTTATCGTAGTCGGACGTGGAGTCGTCGATCTGGTGCTTGATCTGGGCGATCCTGGCGCTGATGTCGCTCTTCTTCGCCGGGCCCTCAACGATCGTTGTGTCGTCCTTCGTGATAATGACCTTCTTCGCCGTCCCGAGGTCAGAGAGCGACAGACCTTCCAGCTTCAACCCCAGATCCTTGGCGATGAACGTCCCGCCGGTCAGTATCGCGATGTCCTCGAGCATGGCCTTGCGACGGTCACCGTAGCCCGGGGCCTTCACGGCCACGGCCGGAAGCACGCCACGGAGCTTGTTGACGACCAGAGTGGCCAGCGCCTCGCCCTCGACGTTCTCGGCAATGACGACCAGAGGCTTCCCGGACTGCGCGACCTTCTCGAGCAGCGGGACCAGGTCCTTCATGTTCGTGAGCTTGTCCTCGAAGATGAGGATGTGCGGGCTCTCGAAGATCGCCTCCATTGTCTGCGCGTCAGTGACGAAGTAAGGCGAGATGTAGCCGCGGTCGAACTGCATGCCCTCGACAACCTCGAGAGTGGTCTCGATGCTCTTGGCCTCTTCGATGGTGATGGTCCCGTCGCGGCCGACCTTGTCCATCGCATCCGCGATGAGCTCACCGATGGTGGCGTCGTTGTTCGCGGAGATGCGCGCAACGCTGAAGACCTCGCTCCGGTCCCTGACCTTGCGGGACATCTTGTCGAGTTCCGCGCTGACGACCTCGGCTGCCATCTCGACGCCGCGCTTGACGTACATCGGGTTGGCGCCGGCCGTGACGCTCTTCAGACCCTCGCGGTAGATCGACTCGGCGAGGACGGTGGCAGTCGTCGTCCCGTCACCGGCGACGTCGCTGGTCTTCGACGCGACCTCGCGCACCATCTGCGCGCCCATGTTCTCGAAGCGGTTCTCGAGCTCGATTTCCTTGGCTACCGTCACGCCGTCCTTGGTGATCCTCGGTCCGCCCCACTTCCGGTCCAGCACGACGTTCCTACCCTTGGGACCCAGCGTGACCTTGACGGTGCGGCTCAGCTGCTCGACACCACGGAGGATGGCCTGCCTGGCCTCCTCACCGTAGAGAAGCTCCTTCGCTCCCATGGCTACTAGCTCCTTTCCTCACAGAAATGCCCTCAATAGGCAGAAAATACACGTTTCATGCTTCCAAGTACGAACATACATCATACACGTGGGGCGTGGCCGCCGCAACCTGAAACGGGACCCCATGGGACCCCGAGAACCGTGGTTGAGAGCGTGTTTCGGCCGGCACGCGGCTCAGAAGATCTGCCCCACACCAAAGTAGTACTGCGGATCGCCCTTCTCGGATGCCGGCGTCGCCACATCGAGCCTGAGAACACCGATGCGGGTCTCGAAACGAAGGCCCAGTCCAACCCCCACCCCCAGCCGTGACAGGTTGACGTCCCCGATGTTCCCGAACACCCGACCGGCATCAACGAACGCCGCCCCGCGGAGGTTCTTGTGCACGGGGAAGCGAACCTCACCCCGCATGAGGACGAGTGCCATTCCCCTGGTGACGTCTCCGTTGGCGTCGAGCGGATCGAGGGCATCATCCGGGAAGCCGCGCACCAGACCCGCCGCGTCGTACCGCTCGAGCTTCGGCACGTCGCTGTCGTTGCCCCGGGGATCGATCCATCCGGCCCTGAGTTCGAGCGCCGCCACGCGGCCGCGCCGTGGCCTGATGTATCCCCGCCAGTCAACCTCGAATCGCGTGAAGTCGTTCGTTCCTCCGAGACGAGGACTCGCGATGTCCACCTCTCCGCCGAGGAACATCCCGCGGCTCGCGCTCAGGACGTCATTGCGGGAGTCGTAGACGGCCCCCAGAAGCAGGGCGCTCGTTTTGGTCGACCTGCCGTCGGCGCTGGATTCGTCGTAGTTGTGGCTGTACTCGTAGCCGGTCTCAAGAGTGAGGTTCAGGTCCAGTTTCTTCGACAGGATGAAGCTGCCGCTGGTCACCTCCGTCACGAACGGCTCCGTCTCTCCATCACTACCCGTCTTCTTCTCCTCCTCCTTCCACTCGTAGTGGGCCGCGAACTCCGCGGCCACTCGCTTCCCGAGGAACCAGGGATCGCCTACGGATGCCCGCACGTCCCTGGCAAGCCCGCTGTATCGGCCCCCCAGCGTCATGTTTGTGGCCTGTCCCTGGACGTTTCTGTTCCTGAACTCCGCGCCCAGCTCCAGGAAATCAAGGTTCTGTAGCCCTTCCTCAAACTCGTCGAAATTGATGCCCGAGTGACTTACAGAGAGGTCGAACTCCCCGCTGACGCGCTCGGCGACGCGCACGATGACGCGTTTCTCCGGTTTCCCCGTGTCGGCGGCGGCCGGTTCGATCCAGACCGAGTTGAAGAGGCCGGTTCGGTACAGATGCGCCTGGGACTTCCCTATCTTCTCGAAATCGAAGAGCTCCCCTTCACGGAACGTCAGCTCGCGCTCGACCACGAACTTCCTGATTTTCTCATCTCCCTCAACGTCAATGGATGCGATCGTCGCGTGCTCGCGCTCCGTTATCGTGTAGTCGATCGCGACCAGTCTGCGTTCATCGTCGCGCGTGACCTCTTGCGAGACACGGGCGTCCAGGTATGACCTGCGCGCATACTCCTCCGAGATCACACGGCGGTCCTGTTCGACGCTGCTCACCACAAAGGGATTTCCCCTGTCCAGCATGACGAGAGCGCGCAGCTCGTCCTCCGGAATGACGTGCTCGCCCGTGAACGTCACGCTCTCAATAGCCCAGCGGTCACCCTCGTAGATCCCTATCAGTATCTCGACGCTGCCGGAATCCGGACTCAGGTTTATGTCGTCCATCTCCACGTCGGCATCGAGGAAACCCTGTGACACGTAGAATCTCTCGAGATTCGCGAGATCCTGGAGAAACGTGCGCCTGTCGTAGTAACTCTTACGAATGAGGCCGCTCTCCCGCGTGTGCATGTAGGGGAAGAGCAACTCGTCGTCGAATGTATCGTTTCCCACGAAGAGTATATCGGTCACCACCGGACCCGCCGGTGTCAGACGCGCGGCGGTGCGCCGGACGAGCGCCGGGTCGCTCCTGGCCGCCATGCCGTCCGAGACGGCAAGAAGCCCCAAGACAAAGAGGAGCGCCGCCCAGGCGTGCCTGCGCACCACTCTACTTGAAAGGAATCTGTAGCTTGAGACCGACCGCATGGTTTCCTTCCGGGTTCGTTCGTGTCTCCAGCCAGAGACGTCTGGCCAGCTCGAACGAGACCTCTATCCTCTGATTGCTCCGGCGCCCGACTGACGTCGTGTAGTTGACACGAAGGCGGCTGCCGAAGTCCTTCCCTATCGTCACGTCCGTTTCCACGCCTTCCCCTGACGCGGTCTCCGCTTCAGCGATGGCCACCCGGTCCAGATGGAGGAGCCTCTCCAGTGCATTCCCGGCGAGCCCGAACGCACTCGAGAGGAAGGCCCCGCGCGCCAGATCGCTGAAGTTGTCGCCGGAGCTGCCCGTGATGGAGCCCCCGGACACCAGTGCCCCCAGCGTGTTTCCGAACGTCAGAAGTGACATGATGTCAGCAGAGCTCAGGGGCGGCACGCTCGTTAACTCCGGGACGGCATCGTTGAGGTATCCATCAACGCCGGCGGTCACCCAGTACAGCTCGCCCGACCTGCTGTCCACTTCGGCGGTTCCTGCGAGTCTGACGTAGGGGTCGCGCCGCGCCGCTTCGATGAAGTCGATCGTGAACACGTCTATGGAGAAATCGTTGCCCAGGTAGTTAAAGGTCCCACCGTCGGCGCGGAGGCTGCCGGAGAGGCGCGGCGCATGCAGCGTCCCACCGACAGAGGCCCCACCCTTCAGTGACAGCTTTGCAACGTTGCTGTCTACCTCGATGTCATCCTCTATCTCGATATCGAGATTCAGATTGACGTCGGCACGCGGGTCATCAATGCGCCGGATGACGATCACCTCCGGCGCCCGTCCCAGCAGATCACTCACGCCGATCGATCGCGTGATCGTCGCCTCCTCTACGCTGAGCCTGCCGCGCAGCTCCGAACGCGAGAGCCTTCCGCCCCAGCTGAGATTCCCTGTGACGCTGCCCTCCACTACGTCTTCCATCTCGAAGCTGGGCGACTCCAGGCTGGCGACGGCCAGGAAGATCGGATCTACCGGACCGAGAGAGAGATCGACGAGCGCGGAGGCGTCCATGCTCCCGTCTCCCGAGCGAGCGTGAATTCGCCTGACCGCGACGGTGGTCCCGCTGCACTCCACGTCCAATTCGATCTTGGTGATCGGCTCGGCCAGACCGAAGCCCTCCACGAACCCGCGCGAGAGCAACACCGTGCCCTCGACGCCCAGTGAGTCGGAGCACCCCCGCACCGACAGGTCCACATCCAGCTTTCCCTTGAGTCTATCGAACGCAGGGGGAAGCTCCGTGAGCCGACGGAGATCGAAGTCGTCCGCGGCGAGTTCGAATTCGAACTCGGGAGACTGCCCTCCGCCCTCGTGCCCGCGGGCGTCGCCGCTTGCGCCACCGCGGCCCGCGTGGTCCTGTGCCCCGCGCGTCGTCAGGCGTCCCGTCAGTGAGATCTCATCGCCGCCTGCCACAAGCCGCGCGCGGTCGATCTGAAGCACACCGGACTCGAACGTTCCGGTACCCGCTGCCTGATCGAAACCGATATCGAAGAGCTTCGGTGAATCCACGCTCCACGAGAAGTACACCCGGGGGTCGCTCGCGCTTCCTCCGATCAGGGCCTCGGCGTCGAGCCGTCCTCTGAATTGAGAACCGGGACCGACCCCCAGCGCGCGAGCCAGATGACCGACATCGAGGTCGGAGGTGCCGGCGACCAGGCGCGTTCCGCCGTTGGGCCTGAGAGAGCCACCCAGAGTCATCCTGCCCCCGTGGGGCTCTCTCAGGACGTGCCGGCGCTCAACGTCTATCGCGAGCTGCTCGAACTCGACGGTCCCGCCGATGACCTCGAAGCCAACGGTATCCGCAAGCGTGAACTCGGCGAGGTCGAACGCCGCCGACAGCTGTGTGAACTGTCCGTTCCCGTTGATGGAGGCCAGGGAATCCATGGTGCCGGTCAGGAGAACCGACCCGTCCAGCCGGAACCGCTTCTCACCACGCACCTGGGGCAGGACGAACTCGCCCGCGTCGAGCGTGAAGCCCTCCGACCAGATGTTCACGCCGAATTCTCTGCTCGCGTCGAACCTCAGAACGGTCACCGAATCCGGCGACACGGGCACCAGACCATTGATCCAGATCGACCCTGACGCGGTGCTCTCCGCGGTCATGTCGAACACGATGTCGGAGGAATCGCCGCTGGCCTCGAGCGTCACCGACTCGACCGCCAGCCCTCCCATCTCAAACTCCCTCAGGCAGACATCGGCGGAGAAGACCGGGGCGTCCCTCGTGCCGGAAAGAAGCATGCTGCCCGCCAGCTGACCGCGCGGCGGGACATCGGGAGGACGAGGCAGAAGCTCGGACAGCTCGGACAGATCGGCGCCGTCGAAGGTCAGAGCGATGTCGACCGCGTCGGAGGTGCTGAGTTTTCCCGCGACCGACACTTCGCCGAACGTGCCGTCGAATCTGGCCTCCGTCAGGCGGAGCGAATCGCGCGACGCCGCGAAACTGAAGGGCGCCGTGAGCGCGGCGTTCTGGCGGCGCGCGGCGAGATCCAGCTCTACGATCTCTCCGGTCATGGTGTAGGCGCCGTCGAGGTTCCCGCTCACCGAGGCCGTACCCGTCACAATCCCGGCAAGCGACATCGCCTCTCGAATGGAATCTTCGAGCACGGCCGCCAGATCGAAGTCGCGCGCCCTGACGGAAGCGGTGTGCCCCCCATCGGGATCGAGCGACGCCCCGCCGAGCAGCGTGGAATCGAAGGCCTCGTAGAGCAGGTCGTAGGATCCGTCCAGGCCGGACGCCTCGACGCGGACGGGTCCGGCCTGGATGTGTCGATACTGGAGGTCGGGGAACTCGGCGGTCGCGGCGAGCGAAAGCGACGATCCGATGTCCGTCAACTCCAGCTCGACCGTTCCGTTGCCCGCCAGCCCGTCGAGACCGGAAGCGGAAGCGAGAACAGCCAGGTCGGAAGCGGCAACCGACAGATTCACCTGTTGCAGCCCGCTGTCGGTGAGCTGCCCGATGGCTGAGGCGGAGACGCCGCAGCAGGAACCGGAAGCGATCAGAAGTCCCTCTGTCACATCGCCGTCAGCGAACAGCAAGCCCAGGTCCCTATCCCCCGCGGTGAACCGCGAGGCCTGGAGATCGAACGTGGCGCTGAGGTTCGAGAGACCCGGCGCCGTCCATTCGATCGCTGCGTTTCCCCCGAGCGTGCCCGCGAGCTCCGGGCCGTCCTCGCGCGCCAGCGCCGCCAGCCGGTCCAGCTCGAGCCCCTTGAACTCCGCGCGACCCGTGAGGCGGGGGAACCGTGTGTCGGCGCCTGGTTCCGGGAACTCAACGCTCGCGGTGAGGGCGAGCGTCCCGCCCATCCCCTCAATATGAAGCGGCTCCATCTTGATGGCTCCGGTGTCTCCTGTCAGGAGCGCGGTCAGGAGGTCCAGTTCCACACTGCCATAGATGATGCGTTCGGCGCGCAGGCTGCTCGAATACGTCAGGTCCGCGAACGGACCCTCGATCTCGGACGTCAGTGTGAGGTGCCCGGCCCCGTCCAGGAGGTCCTGTGAGGCGGTCTCGGGAAGGAAGATCGCCAGCTGCGACAGCTCGTGCGCGGACTCGACGACCAGGTCCGCGGAGGCGCCGGTGCGGTGGCCCGAGGGGTCCTCGGCCCGGAGCGCGTCCGCGCGCGACTCCGCGGGCGGAGCGGGCTGATCGGGACCCTTCAGCCACACGGTTCCCGTGATCAGGGCGTCACCCACGTTCGTGCGAAGTGTGAGTGGCACAAGCTCGACGGACTCACCGGCTGCAAACCGCATGCTGCCGTCGAACTCGCCACCGATGGGCCCCCGGAGCGACCGCGTGTCGAGCGACACTGCGCCCGCAAGAACGGCGTCGAGCTCCTTCACCGTCCCCGACGCGGTTCCGTCGATCGGTCCCACCACCAGATCGAGACCGGAGGCGACGCTTCGCACGATCACCGTCACGTCCGAGAGCGCAAGGTCTAGGCCTACTTCCCACGCGCCGTTGTCGGTTCTGTCGGGAAGCGCCTCCTCGGCCCGTCGTCCTCCGAGCAGTGACCAGCCGAGCAGCTCGCCCTCGTCATCGCTCGCGAAGACAAGGTGTCCGCCGTCGATCTGAAGATCCTTCAGCTCCACACGTTTTGAACTCAGACTGACCGAGCCGAGCCGCACGCCCAGCCCGTCGGTCTCGAGCAGCCGCGTGCCGTCTTTCGCGGTGAGCCGCACGTCCCCGAAAGCGATCCCCCGAACGAGGCTTCCACGCGTGGACCCGATGGAGAGCTCAACGCCCGAGTCCCCGGCGGCCCTCGACCAGCCGATCGAGGCCGCCGTCCGCCCGCCGAACGGGGTCAAAAACAGAACAGCCACCAGAATCACAAGAACGATTCCGCCGGCTGCAAGAATGTACAGGAATGTGCGAAGCACCCGTTTCGACAAGAGCGTGACCTCCAGACAGACTCAGTCTAGCAGGCCGGACGTCACCTTCCAAGTCCGAGGTCGGTGCGGAATCCCTCTACTGGCCGTTCCCTTGGGGCAGAACCACGCGTACGGTGTGAGTCCCGGGCCCTTCCTCTTCAACGAAGGCGAACTCAACGCCCCATGTGCTCTCATCGAAGGGACCCAGCGTCGTGGAGTATCCGCTCAGGTTGGCCATCACATCACCGGCAGGCTCGAGCGTCCGCGTCGCGCTCGTCCGCCAGCGGTCCACGCTCCAGCGAACCGTTCCCGGAGCACCGGACATGATACGCAGGAGCTGGCCCGGCTCCATCGTGCGGACCGGCTCGTCCTTCGTCCAGAGCATCTGCTGGCGCACGATTGGATCGTCCAGGAAGTCGGGCGGCTCCTCCCCCAGGGAACGGTAGACATTCTTCAGATGCTCACGGAAGAGCATGTCGAACGTCCAGTCGACGCCCTGCGGCAGAACGAAGTCGTCGCCGAACCACCAGAACCAGTCGCTTCCCTCCGCGGCGTAGAGCGACTCGTAGGCTTTGGGGTGCTCCTCGGGCGTGGCGCCTACTTCGTCCATGTGACCGCGGACCAGCCCCAGAACCTCCCACGCGCGGTTCTCCTGCGGGGAACCGATCCAGATATTGAGGTCGTTGCCGTGCGGCGAACCCATCTCGTCGATCCAGCTGGCCGTGAAAAGCGAAGCGACGGAGTACTGTTTCTCGATCGGATGCGCGGAGACTCCCCTGGCCGCATCGCCGTCGATGAACTCTGACGGGGTCACTGCCACGAGGTCGGGGTCGTCGTTGAGGCGTGAGTACAGGCCCCTCAGAAATGCCCTCGCGTCGTTGCGGTACGAGCCCCAGGCGTTCTCGCCGTCCACGGCTATCGTCAGGATCCTCTCAGACGGGTCCTCGACCCTGCGGGCGAACCCCTCGCGAATCCAGCCCAGGAACTCCCCGGCCGCCTGGTCGTAGTCGGGGTAATCCTGCATGCTGAAGCCGATGTCGTCAGAGAGGCGCGTGTGCCTGAAGAAAGTGCTGACCTGGCTGCCGGGCTTCCCGGCGAGGTATGGCCTCAGCAGCACGTCGGGATCCTCGGTCTCGTAGCCGTGGTCTCCGGATTTCTCTAGCACGCCCCTGTCGGTCGCCATCCACCGGAACCCCGCATCGTGCACCAGCTCCACCATGTGCTCGCCGACCGAACCCTCGGACGGCCAGAGCCCTCTCGGCTCCCGCCCGAACCGATCACGGAAAAAGTCGGCCGCCTTCCCCAACTGCGCCCTTGCATCCTCCGGGTGGCTGAAACGCGGCGGAAGCGTCGCCCCCTCGGCGTCGATCGTCGCGAGGTCGGTGTCCACGAGCAGCGGCAGAATGGGATGGTAGAAGGGAGAGACCGATACCTCGAGCTGCCCCTCCTCGACCAGCCGCCTGTGGAGAGGCATGACGTTCCTCATGATTGCAAGCTGCAGCTCCAGGATGCGCATGACGTCGTCGGTGTCGAACCCCCTGCCCTTCTCTATGAACTCCCGAACGGAGACCTCTTCCCCGTTGTGCATTCGCCACGGTTCGTTCCGCGCCTCCGGCGGGAACCACGCGAGGTTGAACCATGCCTTGAGGTCGTCGATGTCGGAATCGGCAAAGGCGCGGTGCTCCCTCCGCATGTGCAGGAGCTCCGCGTAGCGCGGGTAGATCTCGACCTCGTGCCGCCAGTTGGCGTCGAAGAAGCGGGCGACGATGAAGTGCTTGTCGGCGTCGCTCAGGTGCTCCGTCGGTGTGAGGCAGAGTTCCATCCAGAGGTCGGTAGCGCCGTTCTCGATGTAGTCCTCGAGCTGGACGATCATGGATGGGACGAGGTTGATCGTCAGATGCACGTTCGGGTAGTCGGCCACCATCGCGGCCATCGAGTAGTAGTCGCGGACCGCGTGCAGACGCACCCACGGGAGGAGGTATGCTCCCGTCGGATCTCCGTCCACGCCCATGCGATAGAACGGCTGGTGCTGGTGCCAGAGAATTGCTACGGAAAGCTTGCCGTCGCGACCGGCGTTCTCACCTCTCACGCGGTCATCTCCTCAGCAGCTTCCGGCAGGGCGGGAGGTCCGTCCTCCGCGTAGATGCGGTAGTCGAGCCACTGGAAGATCCGATCACGCCACTCGATCTCGTGCAGGAATTCCTCCTCAACGCGGTTGTTCCTGATGTCCTCGTAGAGCCTCGTGAATCTCGCGATGTGCGCGCGCGTGCGCTTGTGGGCGTACTCGGCCATGGTGCCGGTCTTGATGATGAAGGCCCAGTCGCTCGCCTGCGCAAGCAGGAGTTCCCTGGCAGCCTGGTTGAGCGCGCGAAGCCGCAGGCCTTCCGCGTGGGGATGGGCCTTGGCCAGCTCGGTCATCCGCCCGGCGGCCCGGTGGAGGTGCGGGTAGACGTAGTGATTCGAGGTGTTCAACCAGACCTCACTGTACCCCTTGTAGCCCCAGCTGGAGTGGAACGGCCTCGCTGTCTGGAACGGGCCCTCCCTCTCCATGTAGTCCATGGGCGTGCAGGTTCGCACGGATCCCTGAACCTCGTAGACCTTCCGGAAGAACGCCTCGAGCCACAGGGGCCCTTCGAACCACCAGTGTCCGAAGAGCTCGGCGTCGTAGGGCGCGACGACGATCGGCTTCTTGCCTATCACATCGTGGAGGTGCTCGATTTGATGTTCGCGATTGAATACGAAGTTGGCCGCGTGCTCGATGACCCGCTGGCGTGCGACCTCAGGTTCGTAGAGCTCCTTGTCGTCGGTCTCGCCGGTGATCCTGTAGAACTTGAGCCCGAGCGCCTTGCGAATGCCGTCGTGTCCCAGATACGGCCTGATGTACTCGGCATCAAGCTCGTATGAGTAGTCCTTGTAGAAGTCGCGGTAGTGAGGGTCGCCTGGATAGCCTTCCTTGGAACTCCAGACCTGCTTGGACGACTCGAAGTCGCGACCGAACACCGCCACGCCCGCGGGCGTTACGATGGGCGAGTACGGTCCGTACTTCGGCTTGGGAACGGCGTTGAGCACGCCGTGCGTGTCCACGAACGTATACCGGATACCCGCTTCCGCCAGGTAAGCATCGACGCCTGGGAAGTAGCCGCACTCGGGCAACCAGATACCGGCGGGTGCGCTCCCGAGTGCCCTGGTGTGGCTCTCGACCGCGAGTTGTATCTGCGCCCGGACGGCGCCAGGGAACTGTTCCATCAGCGGCAGGTAGCCGTGGGTGGCGCCGCACGTGACCAGGTCCAGCTTGCCGGCGTCGCGGAACGTCCGGAAGGCCTGGACCAGGTCCAGGCCGTAGTCCTCGGTGAAGGCTCGCTTGCAGTCCGAGAACAGGTCGTGGTACATCCCGGCCAGCACGCGCAGTCGAGGCTCCGCCCGGTTCCTGTCCATCTCCTTCTCGGTGAGCTCGATCAGACGAGAGATGTGCCCAATGTACCGCTCCTGGAGCAGCGGGTCCTGAAGCATGGCAACGAGAGGCGGAGAAAGAGACAGCGTCATACGGAAATCAACGCCGTCGTCCGTCAGCCTCTGAAAAGCGCGGATGAGCGGAATGTACGTCTCGGTGATGGCCTCGAAGAGCCAGTCCTCCTCGAGGAAGCTCTTGTACTCCGGATGCCTGACGTAAGGCAGGTGAGCATGCAGAACGAGGCTCAGATAGCCCTTTTCCATGGTGCTCCCGTTGTGTCAGGGAATGAACGGATCGCCGCCGGTGACGCGCCCCGGGCTTCTCAACCCTGCCCCCACCCGCCCGAGCCCCATCCTCCGGAGCCGGTTGTCGACCCACGCTCGGTGATGGAGTAGACCTCTCCGAGCGACTCGAGCGTGACCCACTGCTCATCGACCTCGACCGACGGGCCGATGGGCGGAAGCGACACGCGATTGGACCTGGCGATGACCACGAACGACCCGTCCGGCAGGATCAGGCCGATATCGATGCAGTAGTCGCTCTCCACGTGCGTGACGTTAATGTACCAGTCGCGCGCGCCGGGGGCGACGTCGATGTCGTGATAACTGACCGGGCTCTCAGTGTCCGCCCCGGTCACGTCGTATACGCGAAGAACCAGGCTGCTGTTACGCAGTGTCTCCTCGCCCAGCCTGTTCAGGAGCTGGTCGTTGATATCGGGAGAGAATTCCCAGTAGGTGAACAGCCAGTAGGGGTCGCGCACCATCAAAGCTATGAGGTCCTCCCCGTGCGTTTCGGGGAGCATGAATCCGTCCTCGAGGTCGGGGGCTTCCTGAACGCCCAGGTAGTATTTGCTGGCCTTGATCTGCTGCTCGCCCAGAGTGCGATAGATCGAGAACGCCCGGCGTGTGCGAGGCGCGAGCCCGCGCCCCACGTGGTTCTTGAGATCGTGCTCCGAGGCCGGCTTCCTCCCGGCCTTCGTCGCTCGGGCCTTGGTCGCACTGGGCGGTCTTTTCCTTGCCCCGGCAGGCGTACCGGCTCGTCGAGCGGGCGCCGTCCGCTTCTTCCCAGGCTGCGCGCCACTGGACCCGGACGCGGCGAGCAAGTCGACGAGTTTGGCCTTCCCCAGCGCGGAGTAGCCCTTTAGCCCTGAGGCCTTCGCCAGTGCCCTCAGTTCCTGAATGGTCTTTCCGGACAGCTCAGTCTTCTTCACGACACACCCTGTAATCTTGGGCCTCCGCCTGCGCGGACGTGCACCGGTTGTGCGCGCCCACGAATCTCCACCGATTGCCTCAGTATGTTCCGGCACCCCCTCTCTGTCAACCCGAACCCTCAGTTCTTACACGGTTCCAACAATTGTGGGACGCGGCCGCGAGCCACCAAAGGCCCCAGGAGGGCGAACAGGCGCCTGCGCCCGCCGACCGCGTTAGTCGGATGCTATCTCCGTGCCCGCGATCGGCGACAGGTCCTCCGGATACTGCTGCACCCACCCGTTTTCGAGACCTTCGTCCTCCAGCGCCGCCCGTGCCTCGGCCCACTCCTCGCGCGTTATCCTCCTCGCCAGGTCCGGGAACTCGCGGGCGCGACCGGCCGGGTAGTACTGCGCCATCAGGCTCACATGCGTCTCGACTCCCAACTTCCCGGCGATGAAGCGCATGGCGTCGCGAGTGCCCGCGTGCCCGTTCGGCAGAACGAGGTGCCTCACGATAAGCCCCTTCTCCCCAACGCCGTCGGCATCCATCGTGAGACCCCCCACCTGCCGGTGCATCTCGGCCAGGGCCACCCGGCTCACAGGGACGTAGTCGGGTGCGTCTGAAAACTCACGCGCTGCGTCATCCGAGGAGTATCTGATGTCCGAGAGGTAGATATCGACGACGCCGTCCAGGAGCTCGAGCGCGAACTCGGATTCGTAGCCGGAGGTGTTCCAGACCGTAGGCAGCACGGCGCCCGCGCGCCAGGCGAGCAGCAGCGACTCAAGCACGTGGGGAAGGAACTGCGTCGGGGAAACGTGGTTGATGTTGTGGCAACCCGCGTCCCTGAGCGTGACCATCATGCCGGCCACCTCATCAGCCGTGCGGTCGGCGCCCTCCCCCAGCTGGCTCATGTTGTAGTTCTGGCAGAAGCAGCACGACATCGTGCAGTGACTCCAGAAGACGGTCCCGGAGCCGCGCGTACCGGAGATCGGCGGCTCTTCGCCCGGGTGCGCCATGTGCCGGTAGACTCTGGCGGTGGACCCGGCGCCACAGTAGCCGACCTGCCCGGCCAGACGGTCCACGCCGCACTCGCGCGGACACAGCCTGCAAGCACTGAGCGATTCCCGGGCGACGGCCACCCGGCGCTCGAGCTCCCCGCTCTCAGCCAGCGAAACAAACATGGGAACACCCACGATCGGTCTTCTCCCGGCCCATTGGCCCGTACCCTGAACCACCGGCCCTGGGCTCCGCCCCGGTGAGCCGCCCTTTGTGGTTGTAGCAGTTCCAGAAGGAACAGTACATGCACTAACTCTCTACCGCAATAACTCAGACCGACACCGGAACAGCGAGGACGACTCATGACACTGAAGAGACTCCTTCCCGCCGTATTACTGCTGGTGCTCGCAGGTACCATACCAGGGACCGCTCGCGAGGGGGCACCGGGGCAACCAACCGACGCCGCGACTCTGAGCCAGCCGGGAGACGTCTGCAAGAATGGGAACACCAACTACTACTGGACGCTCGAGGACAGGTTCACCGGCAACGAGTCCTTCAGAGTCCTCTGTAGTCCCACGGGGTGCGCCGGATGCGAGGGCGGGTGGAAACCCATTAGTGTCACGATGTACCTCTACTGGGAAGAGGAGAACAGCTGCGCCCTGACCGTACAAGCGGAGATCTTCGAGGCGGACCCGAGTGACCCCACCCGGAGCGGCCAGGGCCGTCTCCTCGCCGTCTCGGAGAGAAAGACAGTCGGCCCGTTCAGGCCGGCGGGGCTCTGGGCCGTGACGGTGGCCATGCCACTCGACTCGCCCACGATCGACGGCCCCTGCTTCGCGTCCATACGCTTCCTCGATACGTGCGATGAGCTTCCTGCCGTGGTCGCCGCCCCGGGCGAGTGCGAGGCCATGGTCTCCTGGAACGACCGTGGCGAGGGATGGGTGGACTTGCGTGATCTCGATCTGCCGGGGAATCTCAGCGCCTACGCGACATTCGAGTGCCAGCTCTCCAAGCAGGCCGAACCCGTGGGCTGGGGCACGATCAAGAGCATGTACGGGACAGACAGGTAGGAGAGGCGGCGGCGCGAACGGGCAGACCCAGGCGGGGAGTGCATTGCGGGCAGTTCTATCGATGCAGAACGAATGTGATTCCCCTCACGCCCACCATAACTGTTCCGGACATGGCCGCGAGAGAGACGTCCTTCGTGGTGACCAACAGCGATCTGGTGAACTCGTAGACGCCTTCCTTGATCTCGAGTTCCTCCCCGTCGAGCACGACCGTGTATTCCTCCGGTACGGTCAGCATCACCTTGCGTATGTCAAACTCGTCGTCCCCCAGCACGACGGCTGCGTGAGTCCCGGTAACATGGAGGTATGTGCCTTCCGGGTACTCGATCTTGAGGATGTCGGTATGCACCTCGCGGTGGGCGTCCACCTTCTTGATCCGCGACGGAACGAAGCTAATCTCACCGCCTGAAAGCAGATGCGTACCGACTGAGAAGGTCCCACTCTCGCTTCGCGCAATGCTCTCGAACAACCGCTCCGCCTCGCTCCTGGACTGCTCTATCGTCGTGGTCATGCTGGCCACGAGCTGCTCGTACCCGAACCGAACCAGCACGGTCCTCGCAGGGGGTGTCGCGCCCTTGACTCGCTTGCACATGACCTCAAACGTGTCGACGCACTCGAGCGTGGCATCTTTCTTCCAGCCTGGGTCAAACCGGTCCATCACGCTGCACAGCAGAGCGCCGGCCCAGAGGAAACGCTCGCCGCGATACCAGTCGAGACCGTGTGACGTGCGGAAACACCGTCCGAGAGCACCTGCCTCTCCGAGAGAGTGTTTCAGACGCGAGCTGAACCTTCCCACCAGATAGGACTCCGCCTCCTGTCGGCATCGCTCTGCCACATATGCTGGTATGCCATCGGTGAACTCGATCCTGCGCTCGAACTCAGCGTAGCGTCCCCCCATTCTCAGGCGGCGATGTCTCCGTATGCTCACAAACTCGCGGACGCACAGGTCGAGCGAATCGGCGGACGCAAGTACGGCTCTCTGAAGCAAGCGGCACTCGATGTCCGCGAGGACGAGGTTACGGGGGTCCATTGGATAGCCCGAGAGGAGTACTATCGGCCGCATGCTGTCCTCGCAGAGCCCCGACTCGTGCGCGCGGAAGGACGCCTCGAAGACGCTCGGCACCGCCTCCGATGCCAGGTCCCGGAGATCGAGCACGGCCGTGGAGATCCCCTCAACCAGACAGACGTCACCGGAAGGAATGTCACGAGCGTGCGCTCGGTATACGGCCGTTTGGAGTGAGGGCTCCCTCACACGCTGGAAATGCGCAGGCGGTTGTGGGTGGTTGATGAGATAGCAGATGCTGTCGGGGCAGTGCAGCGCGAACGGGGTCTCGGAGATGTCCCAGGCCGGCCATAGGTCTGCGCTGAACTCGGCCATCTCGAGAATGGCCTCTATCTTGAGGAGCGCATCCTCCGTGCGGGCGTCCATGGCGCCTGCAAGTGCCCCCGGCGACGCACAGAGCAACAGCACCGTCAGTAGGACAAACCGGAGTTTGACTCGTGAGGGTTCAGTTCGCATTCCGACCCTCCTTGCTGGGACCCGAAGGAGTGGACCCGAAACCCATTCTAGACCCCCTGCGGCCGTCGGGCAAGGACCGTACAGGGGGGGGCGACCAAGTGCCAGGCGTTCCTTAACTGTGCGCTCAAATTGCGGCATAATAGGGTGTAAGGGTATATTTCTCAACAGCACACGGCTGACTCGTGAGCGCTCCCTGAGAACTCCGGTCTTCCCACCGTGGTCCTCAATCTATGTGACAACATGTCGGTCGATTCGGTTGCGCATAACGGATACGAAGTGAGGAGCGGGGAGCCCTACCGGGCTCCCCGCTCCTCCTTTGCCCGACTCCATGTTCTGGGCTCGTCTTCGGTCCTGGTGTTCCAGGCTCGTGTTCCGGCTAGAGCAAGTCGCGGAGGACCAATCTTAGTTCCTTCCGCTTCTTCCCGTCGCGCTCGACCTCGAAGAAATACTCCGTTCCCGGCTCCTCGCAGAGCATCGCCCTCAGTGACAGGAGCCCGCCGAAGTGGTCGACGGCGATCCCGTTTATCGTGAGGATCGAATCGCCCTCCTGGAACCCGGCGTCCTCCGCCGGCGTTCCGGGCGAGACATACAGTACCTCGCAGGCCTCGTCTGGACGCCAGAGCTGAAGTCCGCTCTTGTCCCACGGGAACTCGGTCCCGAAGTCGTCACCCTTCTCGACTATGACCTGCTGGTTCTCGTAGTCGAGGTGGAGCACGAAGTGTCTGAAGAGCGTGTTGCCGAGATTACCCGTCTTCTCGTGTCCGGCGAAGGCGCCCTCTGTCCGCTCATCGTAGCCGGCCATTGATATCCGAGGCTTCTCGATCGTGTGCCCGCCGAATTCGACAGTCTCGTACCTGGACCGGTGGTGCATGATCCGCCCGCCCGCTCCGAAGCCCACGCCGTATATGCCCTCCCTGCTCGCGAGGTCGTGCTCCTTCGCGTAGGGGGCGTGGAACATCATCCCTCCGGCCCCGAGGTCCAGCATCCACTGCCCACCGTGGATCCCGTCGACGGTCGCCTCCACACCGAAGAGATTGCCGCTGAGCGGAGCGTCAAGGACCGTCCCGTCTCCCTCATAATTGAACTCCGACGGCTCGTAGAACGTGAGCATCTCGTTCGCGTAGTCGACCCTGGTCACGAAGCGAGACAGGAAGTCGTAGCCGAGGATACCCCGCACGTCGAGGTCAGAGGTGCTACTGAAGAGGTCGGCCAGCTCTATGACCGCGATCTGCTGCTCCTCGAACTCTATGCCCCTGACGCCGAAAGGTGGGAGCGTCGCGAACGCGACGTCCACCGTGTTGCCCGCGCCCTGGCCCTTCATCTCGCCGCTCAGCTCGAGTCCCAGTGACTTGGCGTAGCCGCGATCGATCACGCTGGCACTCGCCCCGCTGTCCAGTACCCACAGCGATTCCCTGCAATCGACGACCACGGGAAGAAAGATGTGCCGCTCGATGAACTGGAACGGCACGTCCACGGAACTCCCGCCGTTCGTGAAGGCGTAGTCGCGGGCATCGTCCGCCGGTGGATCGAAGAGCGTGGGATCGATATCGACGTTGGTCTCGAGGTAGGTGGTGACCATCACGTGCTTTTGCCCTATGGGCAGAATCTCGCTGTCTTGCCTGAAGGAGTGCAGAACGCCGTCGACATTACGGAAGTCCGAGAGAAGCGCGTGCTCCTGCACGTCGGGCCGTGCGGTGATGGCCTTCCTCATCATGAAGTCGGAAGTATCGATGTACCAACGGAGCTCGGTGGGCTCGATGCTGTTCGTCACTCTGATAACGTAGCAGTCGGCATCCCCGACCTGTTCGGTACCCTCAAGAGTGATGGTGAAGAACCCAGACTCCTGGTCCATATGCTCGAACAGTTGGAGGCGAACCTCCGCCTCTCGTCTCGCGAGAGCGTTCTCGTCCTGCTCGATCTGCAGCTTCCCGTTCATGTCGACTTCCCACGCGACGTCGCCGTTGTCACCCGCTATCTGAGTGAGGACCACGAGGTCCACCTCGGTGCGGCTGCGGTCGGGTCTGGCTTCCCAGTGCTGGACCGTTCCCTCCAGTCCCGCCACTGAGAGCGTGCCTTCGAGATGAAGCGTCTCCATGGTTTTCACCCTGTCGAGTCCGCCCAGTGCCTCGTAGTGCCTGGCGAGAACCTCGTAGGGGTCCGTAGCATCAGCGCCCGCGGCGCGAGCCGCGGGCAGAAGCGCACAAACAAGCACCACAGCGATCAGGATCCGTCCCGTCATTCGTTCCTCCCTAGAGTTGGCCAGTTCCGGGCCCGCACTCGAACGTCGCACTCGCCTCGCCAACGGCGCCGGTGCCGACGTCCTCGATTCTCACGCTGAGTCCGTGCTCTCCGGCCGAAAGCTCCGGTCGCACGACACGGATCAGACAAACGGGCATGTACTTCGTGTCAGCTCCGCCCAGGTCGCCATACGCCTCGTAGTACCACTGCAGCGACGACACGATGGCAGGCTCACCGTCCAGCTCGATGCCCACGTGCGCCTCGTCCAGGACCGGCGCGACGTCCGCCACTTCGACCTCTTCACCTTCCACGACCACGCGCCTGCAGGGCACTTCCCCGAAGAACGTCTCCATAGAGATGGGAGCAAACGAAAGGTAGACGTATGGTGAATCGTCCGGTGAATCCCAGACGGAGAGATCGTGCAGCTCGAGCCGCTTCCCGTCAGTGCGCGCGCCCGTGCCCGCGTCCACGTCCGACGACGTGCGCACTTCACGCGTCGAGTCGTCGGGAGTCGGTGTGTGATGCCGCTCGATCCGGCTCTCCATCTCCGCGGATCCTCCGCAAAGCCCGCCCGACGCCGCGTGCTCCGACCCGTGCGGCACGGCCGTCACAAGCGGCGAGCCGCCCGCTTCCCGTTGCGGCTCACCCGCGCGGGCGTCGGTCCCGCCGCACACCCTCACGGTCAGAGAGAACCCGACGACGACGAGCGCAAGCAGCGCGAACGATACGCTCACTCTCGCGACTGCCCTCATGCGGGACTCCTTTCCTGGTGCCGAGGTGTCTCCGGTCCCTGAACTCTTCTCCGGCAGGCGGAGGCAGCTAATCAGTTAGCCTGCTCCGTGCGCTCTCTAGCCGTAGCGGGCCCCCAAAGGGCACCTGTTGCAGGCGCACCTCGCGCGGCAGGGGACCCGCCATTGGCTATCCGGGGGGAGTCCGGAACTTCAGCGGTCTCTTCATCAGCTGAGTTAGAGGTCATCTTCACGATGACCATGGTGAGATCGTCCGTCTGAGAAGCGCCGGCTGCGAAGTCCTTGACGCTCGTGTAGACATGCTCCTCGATCTCGCGCGCCGAGGCATGACGGTGTTCGATCAGGAGCTGCTCGAGCCGTTCCTCCCCGTACATCTCTTCCTCGAGATTCTCGGCCTCGGTCACGCCGTCGGTGTAGAGGACCAGATCGTCTCCCGTGTGGAGAGTCGCCCGCCCCTCCTCGTACTCCGAGTTGGGCATGACGCCGATCACGAGCCCTCCGCGATCAAGGTACTCACGGTTGCCGTCGCGCCTGAGGATGCACGGCGGGTTGTGCCCCGCGTTGACGTAGACGACTTCACCAGTACGGGTATCGAGAATCGAGTAGAAGAAGGTGATGAAGACGCCGTCCTCCGTGTACCCGTGGACGAGTCTGTTCACCCTCGTGATGAGTTCAGCGGCGGGCACCTGACTCTCGGACAGCACCCGAACGGCCGCCTGAACGTTGGCCATGAGTATGGCGGCCGGCGTTCCCTTACCGGAAACGTCTCCGATCGTAATCGCCAGCTTGCCGTCGCCTATGTCGATGACGTCGTAGCAGTCACCGCCGACGTGTCTCGCCGGAACGGTGAACGCGAACATATCGAGCCCGGGGAGCTTCGGGAAGATCTTGGGCAGCAGCTCCATCTGGATGTCTCTGGCGATGTTCATCTCGTGCTCCAGCTTCCCACGCTCCGAGGCCTCCCGTTCGATCTGCGTGCGCATCTGCTCGTACGTGTAGGTGACGAGCCCGACTGCCAGCGCCATGACCCCGTTGATGGTCAGGATCATAAGACCGAGCCTCATCTGATAGAGCACTACCAGAGGGTTCACGAGTATGGCGAGTCCGCTTCCCAGCACGCCGCCCGCCACCAGTGTCAGTCCGGCCAGCGGGATTCTCAGGTAGACCGGAAGTCCGCTGTACTTCGGCAGCACAAACCTCGCAGTGAGGACGGCCGCGAAGCCGACGACGTTCGCGAACACGATGCTCATTGGGATGAGCCCGCGCGCCGATATGTCGCCCTGGGCGAACAGGTGGATCGCTCCCCCCACGGCGAGTCCCGCGAGGCTGTTCCCCAGGGCCCAGAGCCAGACGGTCCTGGCCCCGAGCGTTCTCCCTGTCTGTGTCTGAGCTGAGTTGCCGCGTCGGGCTCTGCTCATTCGGCTACGCTCCGGTTCCGGTGCCAGGGAATTCATTCGGCAGTCCGTTCGAGACGACCGGAGCGGGCTCGAACGCCG
>JAUVLG010000221.1 GCA_030595835.1 Candidatus Eiseniibacteriota bacterium
AGGACGACGGCGAGATCCGTGTGGACGTCACGAACCCGTCGGTGATGGGTGTGGCGATCACGAACCTGACGTTGTCGCACACCGACGAATACGCGAAGGACGGCGACAACCTGAAGCTGACGGCGAACGTCACGGATGACTACTCGCTGACGAAGTCTGACATCACTGCTGACCTCTCGACTCTTCTGGACGGCGTCACTATCGTTGAGGCCGAGAGCTACAACAGCGGGACCGGGCTGGCGACGTGGACGACGTGGGCGAACGTGAGTCTGACGGCCGACGGTCTCAAGACGGTGACCGTGACGGCGAAGGACGGTCTCGGCAACGTGGGTACCGGCAGCGACCAGATCACGGTTGACAACGCAGCGCCCGGAACGGTGACAGGGTTCGCGGCGGCTCCCGCCCATGAGGAGGTGGAGCTGTCGTGGGATAACGCGAGCGGTGAAGATACGAACTACTACGGTGTGATGGTCCGGTACGGGGTCTGGGGCGCCTACCCGCTCTACGATCTTCCTGATCCGGCGCCCTACCCGGCGGACGAGACCGAGGGTCTTGTGGCCTTCAGTGGTGTCGGGATCGGGACGACGCACGCGATCGTGCCGCGTGACATCCACTACTACAGCGCCTTTGTGTATGACTGGGCCTTGAACTACGGCACCGTGGCGACAGCGGGCCGGGACAGGGCCACGAACTACTGGCTCGGCGATGTCGCGAATACAGCCAACAACTGGGTGCCGGACGGTCTTGTGACCGTGCACGACATCACGAAGCTGAGCACCCTCTACGGAAGCGCGCCTTTGGGTGACGAGCTGAAGTGCGACGTGGGTCCGACGGACGACCACAGCCGCGTCGGCATCCCCACGCCGGACGACATGCTCAACTTCGAGGATCTCATGATCTTCGCCATGAACTACGGTGTCGTGGCGGCGAAGGTGGTGCCGTTCCTCGGTGAGCCGGGTGTGGGTGACCTGGCGCTGGCGCTGGTCGAGAACGGTCGCTCCGGTAGCGTGCTCGAACTGGTTCTGCGTCTCGAGGGCAACCTCGGCGACGTGAAGGGCTTGACGGCCGAGCTCGAGTTCGAGGGGCTGGAGTTCCTGTCGGCTCGTCTGAGCGATGATATGAGCTCGCCGGTGGCCGATATGTTCTTCTGGAGCAACGCGACAAGCCGGGGTGTGCAGGTCGACGCGGCCGTGCTGGGCACGGACGTGACGATCGGTGGCTCCGGTGACGTCGTGCTGTTCACCTTCCAGGTTCTGGATGAGACGTACGCGGTCGACTTCGCGTCGGCGAAGCTGCGCGGTGCGGCGAACGGGGATCTCACGGCCGAACTCGAGGGCCTGAGCTCCGACGGCGTGCCTGTTGCGTTCAAGCTCGTTCAGAACAGCCCGAACCCGTTCAACCCCGTGACCAAGGTGGCCTACCACGTGCCGAGCGAGTCGCGCGTGACGATCCGCGTCTTCGACGTGACCGGTCGTCTCGTGACGACGCTCGTTGATAGCGTGGTGGAGCCCGGCCGTCACGCGGCCGTGTGGAACGGGACGAACGATAGTGGTGAGCCGGTCGGCAGCGGCGTCTACTTCTGCACGATGGAGACGCCCGACTACCGCGACAGCCACAAAATGACGCTTCTGAAGTAG
>JAUVLG010000008.1 GCA_030595835.1 Candidatus Eiseniibacteriota bacterium
CGGCTGGCTGGGGCTGGGCCATCCGAACACGTTCGCCGCGCTGCTTCTGATGACGATGCCCATCTGGTTCTTCGCCGTCAGTCACCTGAGGCATGGAATCCGCCGGCTCGTGGCGGAGGTCGCCGTCATCAACGGCTTCCTTGGGATTCTCTTCACGTACTCGCGCGCCGCCTGGGTCGGCTCCATGCTGGGCGTCGGCCTCGTGGGCCTCGCCGACAGGAAGTCGCTGCGACGGATCTTCCTGTTCAGCATTATCTTCGTCATCGCCGCACAGACGCTGATTCTCTTCACCACCGACATGAACCTGGTCGAGGTCATCGCGAACCGCATCAAGCAGCTCGAGAGCTCGGACTTCTCGTCGCGGCCCCTCATCTTCGCATCAGCGATCGAGGTTGTCAAAGCCCATCCCTGGCTGGGAGTGGGTCTGGGCGCGTTCAAGGCACACGCCCCGGCGACAGGGTTGGGTTGGGTGGCGTCGCACGCGCACAACGCCTATCTCGCGTACGCCGCGGAGGCGGGCATCCCCGCCGCGGTCGTGTTTGTGACTCTGCTGGTGCGCATTCTGGCGATGTCCGTTCGGAACCTGAGGGCCATCGGACGGCTGCCGGGGTATGGTTTCATCGCGCTGGGCTCGTGCGGTGCGCTCATCGGCCTGACCGCCCAAGCGATGGTCGAGCAGGTCTTCTATCACCGGATGCTGGGATTCGGCTTCTACGCCCTCGTGGCGATAGTCGTCGCGCTCGACCGGATGATCAAGCAGGGGCAGTTCGACGAGATTATGGTCTCCGAACCGGGAACGCGCGCAGCGCGTAGCGCCTGGATCGAGTCCTGATGGGAGCGTGTCATTGGGCCGTCTGCCGGATACGATAGCGTTCTTCACGGACGCCAGGGCGTGGGGAGGGGCGGAGGTGTACCTGATGCAGCTCCTGGCCGGCGTCCGCGCGGCGGGGCTCGAGCCCCGGGTCTTCTGTGCCGACAGGCCGGATGCGCACGCGTGGATCGAGGAACTCACACGGCGGGGTTACTCCGTCGAGCGATATCGCCCGACCAAGGAGTTCAACCCCCTCGGGTACCTCATCGCGCGCAGGCTCCTGAGAGGCTTCGAGCTCGTGCACATCAACAAGACCCACCCGAGGGACTCACTCCCGGCGATCGTCGCGGCCAGATGGAGCGGGGCGAGGGGCGTCGTGGCGACGGAGCACCTGGCACTGGCGCCTGATTCCCATTACCCGATGGGCCGTCGGATGATCACGTTTCTCGTGCGGTGCACCAACAGGTTGCTGGACAGGACCATCGCGGTGTCGGAACTGAGCCGCGACATGCTCATTGAGAAGTACCGCATTCCGCCCGACAGGATCGTAGCCATTAGAAACGGCATCGACATCGCGAGGTTTGACGATGACGTGGACGGAGACGCTGTCCGCGCCGAACTCGGGCTCGCGCCCAACGACAGAGTGGCGATTCTCATAGGACGCTTCGCGGCGCGCAAGGGCCACAACTATGCAATGAGAGCTGTGAGGCTGGCGTCCGCGCGTGTTCCGGATCTCAGGATGATCTTCGCCGGGGACGGAGAACTGGAGAGCGAACTCCGGGCGGAGGCGGCGGAGCTGGGGGTTTCTGACCGCGTGCTCTTTGTCGGTTTCCGCCGCGACATACCGCGGCTTCTGGCTGCCTCGGACCTGCTGCTGCTGCCGTCGGAGGATGAGTGCCTGCCGTTTGTCATCCTCGAGGCGATGTCGTCGCGGCTTCCGGTCATAGCCACGGACGTCGGTGGGATCAGTGAGGCCGTCGATGATGGCAGGACGGGCATTCTGGTGAGGCCACGGGACGCAGAGGGTCTCGCCGATGCCATGGTCGAGGTGCTGGGGGACCGGGACCGAGCCCGTGCCATGGGCCTCGAGGGCAGGCGGAAGGTGGAGGCGGAGTTCAGTCTCGAGGCCTGTTCCGCCGCGGTGTTCGACGTCTATGACGAACTGCTCACGAGGAAAGGCCGGACGTAAAGATGGAGCGCAGCGTGAAGATCCTCTGCATCAATCAGTTCTTCTACCCGGACAGCTTCGGTGGCGTGGAGCGTGTGGCGTACGAGACCATGCGCCGGCTCGCGATGCGGGGGCACGAGATCCATCTGGTTGGCCAGAGAACGAAGCCCGACACTCCGGACGTGGAGGATCTCTTCGGTCTGACGGTGCACCGATACGGGCGCGCGGACAGCCGCCGGTACTTCGGAGGACGGACGCGCGACGCGCTCCACCGTTCCGGTCGCGTGATGTCACGTCTGCTCGACTCTACCTCGTTCGACATCGTCATGCCGCATCACTACTTCCCCTACTACGCGTACCTCAGGCTGCCCAGAGCGAAGGTAACGCCCGAGCTCATGACGTTCCACGCTTCGTTCTGGCAGGAGCTGAAGCTGGAGGGCGCCGAGCGGTCGATTGGCAAGCCGCTGGAGTCGCTGTTGTTCGGGCGGCTGGCCAGGCGCACTGAGACGTCCTGCCTCAAGCGCGCCGACCGCGTTGTTGTCCTGAGTGACTTCTCGAGGGAACAGCTGGTCAGCTACTACCCTTTCGCCAGGGAGAAGGTCATCAAGATTCCGGGCGGTGTCGACCTCGAGAAGTTCCACCCTGCGCCGGACCGCGCGGCGGTCAGGCGGTCTCTCGGTCTGCGGCCGGAGGGTCCGATGCTTTTCACGGCGCGACGCCTCGTGCCGCGGATGGGCGTGGAAAATCTGCTGATGGCGCTGGCGGGCGTGAGGTCGTCGTTCCCGGAGGTCCTTCTCGTCATCGCAGGTCGCGGTAGGATGGAGGGTGAGCTCCAGCGACTCGTGGCGGCGGAGGAGCTCGCCGACAACGTGAAGTTCGTGGGATTCGTGGACGACAGCGACTTGGTCAGCTACTACCAGGCGGCCGACTTGTTCGTGCTCCCTTCGCTGGCGTTCGAGGGGTTCGGGATGGTTACGCTGGAGGCGCTCGCGTGCGGCACCCCTGCCGTGGGCACGCCGATCGGTGCTACGCCGGAGATTCTGGAACGGCTCGCTCCCCAGCTTCTGCTGGCGGGAACGGAGCCGCACGCGATACGCCGAGGGATCACGGCGATGTTGGAGTGGCTCTCGGACGCCGACGCCGTCGGGCGATTGAGGGCACTCTGTAGGAGCTACGTCGAAGCGCGCTACGGATGGAACCACGCCGTCGACGCCCTGGAGGCGACGATGGACGAACTACTTGCGGAGGGCGGGAGGCATGGGTAACCCGGCGGAGCCCGCGTGGAAGGTGCGCAGACTGCTCGCGATGAGCCCCGCCGAGGTGGGGCTTCGCGTCGTGAGGGGGATCGTTAACAGGACGCACCGCTCGCGTACGCCGCAAGCTCAGAGGGAGCTACTCTCCGCGGAATCGGTGCTGGCCAGTCCGGTCGCGGCGTCAGACGTCTGCGCGTGGCTCGAGCGTGAGCTGGACGGCGGCCGCGGCAGACTGCTCGCCGGCGCGCGGGACGTCGCGGCGCTTACGTCTGCACTCAGCAATCTAGGGGTGGGACCGGAGTCGACCGTCGAGGCTGCCGAGTCAGTGCTCGAGGGACACGTCCCGGCCTTCGGATGGTCCACGATCGATATCGGTGAGGCTCCCGACTGGCTGAGAGACCCCGTCTCGGGCGGCAGGTGGCCCCTGGAGTTCTGGGCGGACGTGGCGTTCCGCGAGACCGGGGGGCTCGCGGACCCGCGATACGTCTGGGAGGTGAATCGTCATCATCATCTTGTTACTCTGGCCAGAGGCCATGTTCTGTCCGGCGAGGTGCGCTTCGCGGAGCGTGTCTGGAGAGATATCGTCTCGTGGATCGAGGCAAACCCGCCGCTATTCGGTATCAACTGGTCCAGTCCGCTTGAGATTGCGATTCGCCTGATGTCGTGGGCCATGGCGCTCGATCTGATCGGCGCCGAAGGGGCTGAAGGTGGCGACGCCGCTCTTGTCGCGGCAAGCGTTTCGTTGCAGGTGGGCCATCTGTCTGATAACCTATCAGTTTACGCCTCTTCTCGGAACAACCACCTGATCGGCGAGGCGGTGGGGCTCCTTGTCACGGGGGCCAAGTTCCCGTTCCTCCGCCGCGCTGATCGGCTGTCACGAGCTGGCAGAAGGGTGCTGGAGCGAGAGCTGATCGCACAGGTGAGCACGGATGGCGTGACACGTGAGCAGGCGTTCCAGTACCAGTCGTTTGTTCTGGAGTTTGCCCTGCTCGGCATGGCCGCGGGCGCGTCTATGGGCACGTCACTTGCTCCGAACTGTGTAGGGCGAATCGGACGGATGTCCCGGTTCCTGAGCAAGGTCTCAGGAATCGGTGGTGTTCCGCCCTGCGTCGGCGACGGCGACGGGGGGAGGGCGTTGGGGCTCTCCGACAACGCGGGCCGTCAGGCGGCGGAGGTTGTTGTCGCCGGGGCACTGGCGGCGGGCGGGATGCCCACCGGCTCCTTCGCCGCGGCCGATCTCACGCCGGCGCTGTGGCTCTTTGGTCCGGACGCGATCGATGATCTGGCCGGCCGTTGTGCCGAGGGGCGTGAGCCGATCGAGGAAGAGACGGCGTCCTGTTTCTTCGCGGAGGGCGGCTACTTCGTGCCCTCGTCGGAGAAGCAGCACGGTGTCATCGACTGCGGACCGCTCGGCTACCTGTCAATAGCCGCGCACGGTCACGCCGATTGTCTGTCGCTGTGTGTGTCACATCGCGGGCGACGGGTCCTGGTGGACCCCGGGACGTTCTGCTACCACCGCGACGCACTCTGGCGCGACCATTTCAGGAGCACGCTCGCTCACAACACGGTGAGCGTCGACGGTCGGAGCCAGTCGACGATGCTCGGGCCGTTCATGTGGGGCAGGAGAGCGCGCGCCGAGCAGATCGCGTGGGCGACGACACGGAGGTTCGACTACTTCGAGGGCGCCCATGACGGGTACGCCGGTGCAGGTGGTGTGCGGCACAGAAGGTCCGTCCTCTTCGGCAAGCGGGGCTATTGGCTGATAGTAGACCATCTGGAGGGGGAGGGACGCCACCGGATCGACGCGACGTTCCAGCTGGACCGGGGGTTCTCCCGCAGAGCGGGGAGTGGATTGGTTTTCGCCTCGGACGACGGGGCGGCCGTGGAGTTTCGGACCTGGCTCCCGGGCGGCATGTCCACAGAGATCTTCGAGGGCGCCGACGCGCCCCCGCGCGGGTGGGTTTCCGATGGTTTCGGGCGGAAGGACGCGGCGCCGGCTGTGGTGGTGGGAGGCGTGGTAGAGCTGCCGGTGACCCTTCTGACGGCGGTGATCCCGTTTGACGGGAAGAACGCCGTCGATGTCGACTGTCTGACGAAAGAGTGGAGTGGGGGAGCGATCTTTGAGATCGTCTTCCCTGAGGGACGGGACAGAGTTTTGCTTGGTGCGTCCGGCGCAGCACTTCCGGACGAGCGTTTCTCGGGAACCCTCGGGTTCGTCACTGAGCGTGAGAGCGGCAGGGAGACCATGGGTCTCGATGTCATCGAATGGACGAAGGCGGGGTCTGACGTCATCCACGAGCCCGTCGCGAACATCCTGTTTGGCAGGGGAATGAGAGGAGCGCGACCCAGATGTTGAGAATCAGCGTGCTGGGCCTCGGATACGTCGGGTGTGTTTCTGCCGCCTGCTTCACGGAGCTTGGCCACGATGTGGTCGGTCTGGACGTCGATCCCAGGAAGGTCGAGCTCATCAGGAACGGCACGAGTCCCATTGTTGAGCCCGGGCTGCCGGAGCTGGTGGCGAAGGGGGTGGACGGGGGGCGGCTGACGGTGACGGACGACTACGAGGCGGCCGTGATGGGCTCGGATGTGTCGCTCGTGTGTGTGGGGACGCCGTCGATGGAGTCGGGACATCCGAACCTCGCGTACACGAAGCGCGTCTGCGAGCAGCTGGCCCATGTCATCAGCCGGAAGGACGACTTCCACGTTGTCGTGTTCCGGAGCACGATCCCTCCGGGCACGGTGGAGACCAAACTCATTCCCATTCTGGAGAGCGAGTCCGGGAAGAAGGAGGGCGAGGGGTTCGGGGTGTGCTTCAATCCCGAGTTCCTGCGTGAGGCGTCAGCGATCCAGGACTTCTACCACCCGCCCAAGATCGTGATCGGTGAGCGCACGCCCGGCAGCCGCGCGGGCGACGTTCTGATTGAGCTGTACAGTACAATAGACGCGCCGACAGTCAGGACCCAGATCAGGGTCTCCGAGATGGTCAAGTACGCCGACAACTGCTTCCATGCTATCAAGGTCTGCTTCGCAAACGAGATCGGCAATCTGAGCAAGGCTCTCGGGATCTCCGACAGCCACCAGGTCATGGACATATTCTGCCTCGATACTCAGCTCAACCTGTCGCCCTACTACATGAAGCCGGGGTTTGCCTTCGGCGGATCCTGCCTTCCGAAGGACCTGCGTGCCATTGTGAGAATGAGCCAGGAGAACGGTGTGCCGTGTCCGGTCATCTCTGCGGCAGATCCTTCCAACCAGCTTCAGATCAAGCGCGCGATCGACTACATCAGGGACACGGGTAAGAAGAAGGTCGGGGTGCTAGGCATGAGCTTCAAAGCCGAGACGGACGATCTCAGAGAGAGTCCCATAGTGCAGGTCGTGAGCACGCTCATCGGGAAGGGCTACGAACTCTGCATCTACGACCGCAATATCAACTGGGAGGATCTGTTCGGCTCGAACCTGGGTTTCCTGGAACACGAGCTTCCGTATGCCCGGAGTCTCAAGGCCGACACCATAGATGAGTTGATCGAGAGGTCGGACGTCATAGTGGTTGCCAACGGCGCGGCCGAGTTCAGGGACGTTCCGTTGAAGATGCGTGAGGACCAGGTGCTGGTCGATCTCGTGCGCATCGTGGACGACCCGTCGGTGGCGCGCGGAGAGTACATCGGGATCGCGTGGTAGGCGGGCCGTCGCCGCGGGCCAAACCTGTGTGGGGATGGAGCTGAACGTGGGAAAGACGAATCGGATACTCATCATCGTAGAGAACCTCCCGGTCCCGTTTGACAGACGGGTCTGGATGGAGGCGACGACGCTCAAGGAGACCGGGTACGAGGTCAGCGTCATATGCCCTCAGGGGAAAGGTTACACGGAGCCGTATGAGGAACTCGACGGAATCCGCATCTACCGCTACCCGGCGCCTCCTCCGACCACGTCGAAGCTGTCATACGCGTGGGAGTTCCCCTACTGCTGGTTCCAGAGCCTGAAGTTTGCGATGAGGGCGTGGAAAGCGGGCGGCTTCGACGCGATACACGCCTGCAATCCCCCCGACACGTTTTTCCTCATCGGTTTTCTGTTCAAGCTGTTCCACCGGACGAAGTTCGTGTACGACCAGCACGACCTGTGTCCGGAGCTCTACCTCTCGCGCTTCGGAGGAAGCCGCTCCGTCTACTTCGGTCTTCTGAGGATGCTGGAGCGGGCGACCTACCGTACCGCCGACATGGTCATCTCGACGAACCTGTCCTACAAGGAGCACGCGGTAACGGTGGGCCGGTTTCCCGCGGAAGACATCTTCGTTGTTCGGAGCGGCCCGAAGGCGTCTCTTCTGACGCCGGTCGAGCCAGAGCCGGTCCTCAGGAAAGGGAAGAAATACCTGGTGTGCTATCTGGGAGTGATGGCGCCGCAGGACGGAGTCGACTATCTGCTCCGGGCCATTCGCCACGTCGTCGATGTCGTAAAGAGGAAGGACATCCAGTTCACGCTCATAGGTTCCGGTGACTCGTTCGGTGCCATCCAACAACTCCGGGGCGACCTGGGTCTCACCGACTGTGTCGAGCTGACGGGGAGGATATCCGATGCGGACGTCGCGAGCTATCTGTCGACGGCGGATGTCTGCGTCTGTCCCGATCCCCTCAACCCTCTGAACGATGTGTCCACCATGAACAAGGTATTGGAGTACATGACCTTCGGGCGTGCCATGGTCTCCTTCGATCTGAAGGAGAGCCGCTTCTCCGCTCAGGACGGAGCTCTGTACGTCACACCGAACGACGAGATAGAGTTCGGCGAGAAAATAATACAGCTCCTGACCGACGAGGAGCTCAGGGAGAAGATCGGGCGCCGGAACAGGGAACGCATCGACCAGGAACTCTCGTGGGAGCACACCAGCAAGGAGCTTGTCAAGGCATACGGCTCCCTCCTCGGTGAACCCTCGGGGACGGAGGGGCGCTGATGGCGGGTCCTGTTGGCTGCGTGGCTGCGGTTACCTACAGGTGCAACGCGCGTTGTACCGTGTGCGACATATGGAAGAACGAGTCCAGGGTTCAGGATGAGCTCGCGCCATCTGACTACGCCTGGCTTCCTCGGTCGCTCCGGTCGGTCAACGTCAGTGGTGGGGAGCCGTTCCTGCGCGACGACCTCGTTGAGATCGTCTCCGTGATCGGGCGGGCCTGCCCGCGTGCGCGGGTGGTCATTTCGACCAACGGTCTCAGTCCTTCCCGCATCGAGAGGATGATGGCGGAGATGAGTGACGTCGCCGTCAGGGTTTCGGTCGACGCGGTGGGAGAGAAGCACGACGAGATCCGCGGGATCGAGGGCAGCTTCGAGAAAGCCATCGACACGGTCGGAAGGCTGAAGGCACTCGGTATCTCCGACTTGGGGCTAGCGGCGACGTCGTCAGAGAAGAACCCGGGCGAGCTTCTTCGCGTGAAGAACCTCTCCGACGAGTTGGGCGTCAGCTTCATAGCCAGCGCGGCCCACAGCTCGCCGATCTTCTTCGGCGAGCACGAGGACGACCGCCCCACGTCCGACGAGGCGGTGGATGAGATGGCTGAGATCATGCGTCACGAGCTCGCGTCGCGGAATCCGCGCGACTGGGCGAGGGCCTATTACATGCGGGGGCTCATCGACTACGTTCGTGGGAAGCCCCGCAGGCTGCCGTGCGGCGCCGGAGTCGACCACTTCTTCCTCGACCCGTTCGGGGAAGTGTATCCGTGCAACATATCCGGCGTCAGGATGGGTAACATCAGGGACGGGAGCTTCGAGCAGATCAGAAGATCATCCACGGGTGAGGTAGTCCCCGCGGTGGCGGGTTGCGAGGAGCAGTGCTGGATGGTCTGCACTGTGAGTCCTCCCATGAGGCGCCGGCCGTTTCGCCCGAGTGCGTGGATAGCCGGAGCCAAGCTCATGGGACTTGACACTTCGGTGGACCGATGACAAGCTGTAGCATCCCTGAGGGGAGCCCGGGCGACGCATGAAGGTTCTCACCGCGAACAAGTACTACTTTGTCAAGGGTGGTGCCGAGCGGTATCTCTTCGAACTCAATCGCATCCTCGAGGCGCGGGGGCACGCGGTCGTCCCGTTTGCGATGCAGCACGAGCAGAACGAAACGACCGAGTTCGAGCGGTACTTCGTCTCGCATGAGGCGTTCGATGAGAGCGATGGGCTCGCGGCCCGAGTGAGAGCGGCCGCCCGCATACTGTATTCGCGGGAGGCGAAGAAGAAGATCGAAGCGCTCGTCGATCGGACCCGTCCGGATGTTGCGCATCTGCACAACATCGCGCACCAGCTGTCGCCGTCGATCCTCTACGGGCTCAAGTCCCGGGGCGTCCCGATCGTGCAGACGCTGCATGACTTCAAGCTGGTGTGCCCGAACTACCAGATGTTTGTGCGAGGCGCCACATGCGAGCGCTGCGCCACGTGGCGGTACTACAACGCGGTTCTCAACCGGTGCATGCGCGATTCGCTGACCTCGAGCGCGCTGGTTGCGGCGGAGGCATACGTCCACAAGCTCATGGGCAGCTACGCCCGCAACGTCGATATGTTTGTGGCCCCGAGCCGGCAACTGAGAACGCGGATGATAGCTCACGGTGTGGATGAGGACCGCATCGTCCATCTGCCGTACTCGATCGCTCTTGAAGAGTACGAGCCCAGATACGAGTCGGACGGCTACGGGGTGTACGTCGGCAGGCTGTCGGTGGGGAAAGGACTCGAGACGCTTCTCGCCGCTCTGTCGAAGGCCAGAGCGGTCAGGCTCAAGATAGTGGGCGGGGGACCGCTGGCCGAGAGTCTCGAGAAGACGGCGGCCGCCGAAGAACTCTCGAACGTTGAGTTCGTAGGTTACAAGGAGGGTGCGGAGCTCAGGTCCTTAGTCGGAGGCGCCCTCTTCGTGGCGGTGCCCTCCGAGTGTTTCGAGAACTCGCCACTGACGATTTACGAGGCGTTCGCTCAGGGTAAGGCCGTCGTGGGCTCGAGGATGGGGGGCATTCCGGAACTCGTTTCAGAGGGGGAGTCGGGGCTGATCTTCGAACCCGCTGACGCCGACGGACTCGCTACCACGCTACTCACATTCTGGAACGACCCGGACCGGGCGATCCGGATGGGGAGAGCGGCCCGGGAGAGGGTCGAGACGTATTTCGGGCCCGACGTTCACTACGAGAAGATGATGGCGATCTACGAAAGGGCAATGGCGTGAAGATCGCGATGCTGGGACAGAAGGGCATACCCGCGACCTACGGTGGCATAGAGCGCCACGTGGAGGAGCTGGGAGTACGCCTGGTGGAGAGAGGCCACGACGTGACCGTCTACTGCCGCCCGTACTACACGAAGATGCAAGGTAACTATAGGGGCATCCGGATCGTGAACATTCCGAGCGTGCGGACCAAGCACCTTGATACTGCGTCGCACTGCGGCCTCGCGATACCCCACATCCTCACTCAGGACTACGACATCGTACACCTCCACGCCCTGGGCCCGTCTCTGTTCGCGAACGTGCCGCATCTGCGTGGTGCGAAGTCGGTTGTGACGGTCCACGGGCTCGATTGGCAGAGGGAGAAGTGGGGCTCGTTTGCCACATGGGTGCTCAAGCGCTGCGAGTACACGGCGGCTAACTATCCTGACAGGACCATCGTTGTGTCCAAAGCGCTGCGCGAGCACTTCCGAACGGTGCACGACAGCTACGTCACCTACATTCCCAACGGAACTGTTCTTCCGCACGTCCGCAAGGCCGAGAAGATTACCGAAATGGGTCTCGACCCAGGCAACTACGTCCTCTTCGTGGGCAGGCTGGTTCCTGAGAAGGGGGCGCACTACCTTCTCGACGCGTATGCCAAAATGAACACGGACATGGAACTGGTAGTGGCCGGTGGTACCAGTTTCTCGACCGACTACGTTGACCAGCTGCACGAGAAGGGCGGAGATCGAGTGCGTTTCCTGGGTTACGTCTACGGTGACGTTCTCGACGAACTATATTCGAACGCCCGAGTGTTCGTGCTTCCCTCCGACATAGAGGGCCTTCCCATTGCTCTCCTGGAGGCGATGAGCTTCGGCATCTGCTGTCTGACCAGCGACATTCCCGAGAACATCGAGGTGATCGGGGACTGCGGGGCCACGTTCCGACAGGGTGACGTCGATGATCTGGCCGAGAAGCTGACGGGGCTTCTGGAGAGCCCGGACGAGTGCCACGCGATTGGCGACAGGGCCAGGCGTCACGTGCTGGAGACGTACGACTGGGACGGAGTGACGCTTCACACCGAGGCCGTCTACTACACGCTGCTCAGGGGTTTCTAGAGGCGCCGGCCACGCGGACGTCGAGGAGCGAGTGATCTTGGACATCGCCACTGTTCTCGAGCAGGAACGTCGACACGTCGAGGAGGAACTCGAACGTCATCTTCCCGATGAGGGCGAGTATCCTGAGCGGATCCACGAGGCCATCAGGTACTCGGTGCTGAACGGTGGCAAGCGCCTGAGACCCATCATCACCTTCGCCGCCGCCCGTGCGTTCGGTCACGACCGCGCGAAGGTCGTCAAGTCAGCCTGCTCTGTTGAGTACGTGCATTGCTGTTCCCTCGTGCTCGATGATCTCCCGTCCATGGACGACGCCATGATGCGCCGCGGCAAGCCCACGACCCACAAGATCTTTGGTGTGGCGACCGGCATCCTCTCGGCTGACGCGCTTCTCATGCACGCGTTCAAGTTGGTGGCGGACAACGGCGTGGACGTGGGGGCGGACGGCCCGAGCGTGGCGAAGGCCATCCGTGATCTCGCCACGGCCGTCGGGTCGTATGGCATGGTTGGTGGACAGCACGTCGATCTCGAGATCGGCGTGCGCGGCAACGTCGACACAGAGACGCTCGAGTACATCCAGACACGTAAAACGGGAGCGCTCTTCGTTGTCGCCGCCACGCTGGGCGGCACGTTGCTCGGCGTCGCACCCGAAGAACTGGAGGGGCTCAGGCAGTACGCGGGTGATCTCGGACTGGCCTACCAGATCGTCGACGACATCCTCGATGCGGAGGGCGACGCCGGGGAGATCGGGAAGGACGTCGGGAAGGACGTCGGGAAGGCGACTTCCGTTACGGTTCACGGCATCGAGGCGGCGAGAGAGAAGGCCGCCCGCCTGATCTCGCAGGCCCGCGAGGCGCTGGGCGTCCTGGATGGAGATACGACGGCGCTCGACGACATCGCCCTGTACTGCCTCAACAGATCACACTGAGCAAGACGTAAGGAAGGGCTGATGACCTACGCGGTGATACTGGCGGGAGGCTGGGGCGAGAGACTCTGGCCGATGAGCACACGCGCCAGACCGAAGCAGCTCCTCAGTCTCACGGGGGAGTCCACCCTGGTCGGCAGTACCCTCGCGCGCATGGCAACCATTGTGTCGCTTCCTGACACGCTTGTGATGACGAGCGAGGCTCTGAAAGAGCGGATGGTCGAGGAGCTTGCCTCCGTCCCGGCTCACCGGGTCATCGGAGAGCCTGAGGGGAAGAACACGGCTCCGGCCATCGCGCTGGCGGCGAAGCTCCTGGTTGCCGACGATCCCGACGCCATCATGGTCGTGCTTCCCGCCGACCATGTGATCGCTGACGACGACGGATTCCGCGCCGCGATAAATCTGGCGGTCGGCGCCGCGGAGACGAAGAGGGCTCTTGTCACGCTTGGCATCCGGCCGACGAGACCCGATACGGAGTATGGGTACATCAGAGCCGGAAGCGCCTGTGACCTTGAGGGTGTCTTCGAGGTCGAGTCGTTCGAGGAGAAGCCTGACCTTGAGCGGGCCGAGGGCTTTATTGAGGCTGGCGGGTACTTCTGGAACAGCGGGATGTTCATCTGGCGCGCTGACGTCTTCCTCGCCGAGGTTACGAGGTGCCTTCCCGATGTGGCCGCCGCGCTCTCGGGCGTCTCGTGCGGGCCGGGTGACACCGGTTTTGACGACGAGCTGGTCCGCTTCTACGAGTCGGTTGAGGCTATCTCTGTCGACTACGGCATTATGGAGAAGGCCGACGGAGTTCTCGTGGTTCCGGCCGACTTCGGATGGGACGACATCGGAGCGTGGCCGGCGGTCGCCAGGATATGGCCGGGCGATGACGATGGCAACACGGTGCGGGGAGACGCGCTGGTGATGGATTCGAGCGATTGCGTTGCGTACTCGGAGAGCGGTACCGTGGCGGTTCTCGGAATGAGTGGCGTGATTGTTGTCAGAACGGCCGAAGCCACGTTGGTAGTACCCAAGGACCGGGCCCGCGACGTCAGGCGCATCGTTGCGGCTCTCCGGACCAGGGATGGCAAGTAGCGGGCGTGGGTTCAGAGGGTCCCGTGCGCGCCACGCGTGAATGACCCTAAGGCAGCCAGTGCACGTCCTTAGGCTTGACCGCGGGCTCTCGTTCTGCTACCGATTGCAGCTTCCGCGCTGCGGTGGCCGCGGCCACCGCCACACAGAAGCTACCTTTTCCGCACCGGTGTGTGCGGGCACGGGCACCAAGAGGAAAGCGAATGCCGCAACTGAGGAAAGATCCCATACTTGGCCGCTGGGTCATCATTGCCACCGAGCGCGGAAAGCGCCCGACCGACTTCGCGATCGATCCCGAGGAGAGGACGGGCGGTTTCTGCCCCTTCGATGAGGGCAACGAGGACAAGACTCCTCCCGAGGTAATGGCATACCGCGCCCCGGGCACTGCTCCGAACACGCCAGGCTGGAAGGTCAGGGTGGTCCCGAACAAGTTCCCGGCGCTGTCCATTGAGGGAGACCTGGACAGGGCGGGCGAGGGCATGTACGACAAGATGAACGGCATCGGCGCTCACGAGGTCATCATCGAAACACCGGACCACGACCAGCGGTTCGCCGACCTCCCGGTGGATCACGTGGCTCTCGTCATCAAGGCGATCCAGCAGCGGATGCTCGACCTCCAGGGAGATAGTAGGTTTCGGTACATTCAGGTCTTCCGGAACTGCGGGAGCGCCGCCGGAGCGTCGCTGCAACATCCTCACTCCCAGTTGATAGCCCTGCCCATTCTCCCGAAGCGTCTGACGGAGGAACTGGCCGGCAGCAAGAAGTACTACGGTTACAAGGAGAGGTGCGTCTTCTGCGACATCGTGGCGCAGGAGGAGTGGACGAAGACCCGCATCATATGTGAGAACGACAGTTTCATTACGCTGGCTCCGTTCGCCGCGCGATTCCCGTTCGAGACGTGGATCCTCCCGAGGGAGCACCATTCGTCCTTCGAGGTGATGGACGACGACATGCGGCCGCGGTTCGCCGAAGTGCTCAAGGAGACACTGACGCGCATCAACGGCGCCCTCTGCTGCCCGCCGTACAATTTCATCGTGCACACGGCGCCGAGCGGCGAAACGGATCTGAAGTACTACCACTGGCACGTCGAGATAATGCCGAAGCTCACGAAGGTGGCGGGTTTCGAGTGGGGGTCGGGTTTCTACATCAACCCCGTGCCACCCGAGGAGGCCGCCGGATACCTGCGTGAGGTAGAGGTTCTCAAGGAGGGGATCAAAGTTTGAGGATTCTGATGGCATCCGCGGAGGTCGCGCCCTTCGCGAGGGTTGGCGGCCTCTCTGACGTCGTGGGCGCTCTCTCGAAGGCGGCGTCGGAACTCGGGCACGAGGTGTCCGTGTTTCTGCCGAAGTACAGGACCGTTGACGCCGAGTCATACGGTTTCGGCAGGCTCGGCGTTCCGGGTGCGCTGGCGGTGCCGATGGGGGAGAGGGATGAGACGGTCGAGATCTGGCGGGGTCACATGCCCGGCTGCGACGATGTGACCGTCTATCTTGTCGGCCACGACGGGTACTTCGATCGGGAGGGCATCTACGTTGATCCCGAGACCAGGGAGGGATACCCGGATGAGGTCGAGCGATATGCTCTGTTCAGCCGCGCGATCCTGGAGGCCGCGGTGGCGCTTGAACTCTCGCCCGACGTGCTGCATCTGAACGACCACCACACCGCGATGGCGGCGGTCTATCTGAGGAAGTTCTACGCTGACGCTCCCGGAATAGGAAGCGCCGGCGTCATCTTCAGCATCCACAATCTGGGCTACCTCGGGCAGTTCGAATCCGGGCTCCTGCCGTCGCTCGGATTCACGGAGGATCTGTGTGTTCCCGGCAGCCCGTTCGAGTACAACGGCATGGTGAGTACGCTCAAGCTGGGAATGGAGTTCGCCGACTACGTTAACACGGTGAGCGAGCGGTACGCGGAGGAGATCTCCAGCCTGCCGGAATTCGGGCTCGGCCTTGAGGGGGTGCTCGCCGAGAAGCGGGACAACGGGAGGCTTCTGGGAATACTGAACGGTGTCGATTACTCCGTCTGGGACCCGTCCGTGGACACGCTGATACCGGCTCGCTACTCGGCCGAGGACATGGACGGGAAGGACGTCTGCAAGACGGAACTGCTCGAGCGTTCCGGCCTGCCGTGTGACACGGATGTTCCCATCATCGGAATGGTGTCGAGGCTCGCGGACCAGAAGGGGTTTGACCTTCTCAGGGAGAAGGCGGACGCAATCGTGATGACGGGCGCCGCTCTTGTGATTCTGGGAACGGGGCAGGAGGAGTACCACGAGTTCCTGTCCGGGCTTGCCGACCAGCATCCGGAGCGGGTTGCGGCGCACCTCACGTTCAACGATGAGCTGGCGCATCTCATAGAGGCGGGCTCGGACATGTTCCTGATGCCCTCGCGCTACGAGCCCTGCGGACTGAATCAGATGTACAGTTTGCGGTACGGGACCGTTCCGATCGTCCGGGCCACGGGGGGCCTCGCGGACACGGTTCTGGACTTCGACCCGTTGACGGGGACCGGAACCGGTTTCGTCTTCGAGGAATACGAGGCGTCCGCCATGCTCAAGGCAGTCGAGCGGGCCGTGGCGGCCTACGGCGACGGCGAGGTTTGGAAGGGCCTTGTGAAGCGTGGGATGGTTCTTGACTACAGTTGGGGGGCATCCGCGGGCAAGTACGTGGAGCTCTACGGGCGGGCCAGGGCCGTCTCCGTCAGATCTTGAGGGACGCGAGACGGGGGCAGCGTCCGCCCCCTCTTTGGGGAGGACGTCTTCCCATTGCAGTTGCCGGGGACACGGTCTGATTGGTTAGGCAGAGCAGTGTTACGGACTTGACACCTGCTTTGGGGGTGGGTATACTACTCTTTCGCGGGAACTTACGCGGGAATAGCTCAGTGGTAGAGCGCCACCTTGCCAAGGTGGATGTCGCGGGTTCGAGCCCCGTTTCCCGCTCCAGAGCGCGACAGGCAGGGGCGGTTTGCGCACGCCCCTGTCGTCGTCAATAGGCGGCGTAGCCAAGTGGTAAGGCAGAGGACTGCAAATCCTTGAGCACCGGTTCGAATCCGGTCGCCGCCTCCAGTGAATTCGCCGGTGGTCTGGTTCCTTATGGGACGGGAGATCGTCCCGTCCGGGCATCGGCCACCGGTTTGCTGTGCCTGCCGGGGTGGCGAAACTGGTAGACGCATCGGACTTAAAATCCGTTGAGGCCTAGCGTCTCGTGCCGGTTCGATTCCGGCCCCCGGCACCACACAGGCCACATCCGTGAGCGCCCGCCCGGGATCGCTCCCGGGCGACGCCGTTCTCCGCAGCCCTCGGCGCGCTGCATTCTGATTCCCCAGTCAGTTGGTTGACCATCGATCGGCCTTGAGCACTGCTTTCCAGAGCTCCAGGGGCGGATGTTATACATGCCTACTGGCACAAAGCTTGCAATCTAGCAGGAATATTAGGAACCGCGGATATTCACGCTACAGGAGCTGAGGCTTGGGGAGGCAGGGTCGTATGGCCGTCAAGGGGGGAGCGATTAGAGACAGGGATCCATCGCGAAGGTGGGCGTTGGCTGCCTGGGGACTAGCGCTGGGCGCGTTTCTTCTTGTTGGTGTAGCCGATGAGTCGTGGGCGGCGCATTCGTACCCGCGGCTCGTGAACATCTACTTCCCGTCGCTGGGTGAGGTCGACCTGGAGCTGCTTTCACGATGGGACCTGCTGGTGCTATCGAAGCGCGCGGAGGACCTGCATCAGGCGGAGCTTGCTGAGCTCCGTGTCCTGAACCCCGACGTCACTATGATTGTGCACATGGCGGTTGGCTACAGCAGCGACTTCACGGAGCCTCCGATCAATGGCGATCTGACGGCGGCGCTCTATGCGAACGGGTGGTGGATGAGAGACACGGCGGGCGGGAGGATTGGTTTCGGCAGCGAGCATGGCACCGAGAACTTCCTGTTGAACATGACGCTGGAGTGCCCGACGAACGCGGAGGGGCAGAGGCTGTGCGAGTGGTTGCCGGAGTACATCGCCGATAGGCTGTACGAGGGCGGTCGCTGGGACGGCATCTTCCTGGACTACTGCCTCAAGGGCGTGGCGTGGTTGGATGGACATCTGGACTATCCGATTGACCACGACCTGGATGGCGAGCCTGCGGCCGCGGAGGACCTCAACGAGAGCTGGCGCCTAGGCATGCGGGAGTGCGTCTCGAGGATTCGAGACCTGGTCGGGGACGAGTTCCTTCTGGTCGGGAACGGGAACAACACGCTGTACGACGTGTGCGATGGGAACACGCGTGAGAGCTTCCCTGAGATGCACGGCGATTGGTACGACAACATGATGAATGAGGAACACGGATACCTCGCGTACGAGGCGCTCTATCGCAAGCCAACCACCAGCATCATCAACACGATATGGCGCGGGGACGTCACGCCGGACGGACCGGTGAGATACGGGGATTTCGACCGGAAGTTCCTCCTCGGTCTCACGAGCACGCTGGTCTTCGGCAGCGGGTACTTCTCGTGCGACGGTCCCATCCACTCTGAGACGTGGTGGATCGAGTACTACGACATCGATCTGGGGCAGCCGCTCGGGCGTGCCGAGGACGTCGATGTGCCTGCGGGCCCCGTGCCCCCGTGGGTCGAATTCATCAAGACACGGCGCTTCGAGAACGGCATTGCCGTCGTCAACCCGTGTCGCTGGAGCATCGACATCGCGCTCGGAGGGGCGTACTACGACATCCACTCGTGGAACGGGCAGTTCTACGAGTTCAGCGGGATGCGAACGAGCGTGCGGCTTAGCTCACAGACGGGGGAGGTGCTCGTTGGTGCGGGCGTCGTTCCGGAGCACAAGATAGGCTCAGCGAATGCAGTGGCTAGCCGTGACGCCGTCGTTCTGACGTGGGACCACGTCGACGGCGCGAGCTCCTACAGTATCTACCGCGCGAAGGTGGACAGCAGCGGGACCCCCCAGGGAAAGGTGCTCGTCACGGTCGTCGAGGAGCCGTTCTACATCGACCGAGATCTTGTGGGCGCGAGCGGCTACCGCTACTACATCGCGCCCATCGATGCACTGAAGTGCGAGGGGCGGCAGTCACGTGCTATAGTAGTATCGGCAGAACCGGGGAGCGTCCTGCCCATAGTGCTCATGGTCGATGAGCTTGACGGGCTGCCGACCCTCCACTGGAATCCCCCGGTCGACTCCTCTCCGCCGTTCGTGAGCTATGACCTCTGGCGGACGAGGGAGGGCGGCGAGAGGACCAGGCTCGCGGACGGACCTCTGACGTCGAGCATGACCAGGTACACCGACGCTAGCGTCGAGCCCGGATGCAGCTACGTCTACGAGATCGTGGTTCGATCCGGAGGCGTTGAGGAGACGCTCGCTTCAGCGCGGGCGACCGTGCCCGAGGTTGGGGAGCGCTACCGCACCTCACTCGCCGGCGTGTGGCCGCAGCCCGCCAGACTGCGGGCTTCAGTTGCCTTCACGCTGGCCGACAGCGGCGCTTGGGCGGAGACGTACACGACGCGGCTCAGCGTCTACGATGTGGCCGGCAGGCTCGTGCGTCGTTTGGTCGAGGGCGCGCTCGAGCCCGGGCAGTACGTCCGGCAGTGGGACCTGAAGAACGGCGCGGGCTCGGGGGTTGCCTCCGGCTGCTACTTCTTCGTACTGGAGCACGGTCAGGAGCAGGTGACCTCCAAGGTCCTCGTGCTCAAGTAGCGTCCGATACACTTCGTTGTCGTCGACCCAGCATTCTCGCGAGACCCTCACCAGGGTCTCGCGCGTCTTTAGGGCCTCGTCTTTGGGCCCTCGGGGAGGCGTGTGGAGCCCCCGGAAGCTCGCTTGACAGGATTCGCGCGCGATGCTAGCGTGACCCAAGCTAGTTGCGCGCAGGCGGAGGAAGTAAGCGCTGGAGGGAACATGAACTGGGTAGATATCATCATTGTGATCGTACTTGCGACCGGTCTGGTCAAGGGGCTGGCGAACGGGTTCGTGCGAGGGATCTTCGGGATCGCCGCTCTTGTGCTCGGCGTCGTGGTTGCGGCGGGCAACTACGAGCAGGTGACGGAGGTTCTGTTCTCGCGCCTGCAGATAGGCGCGCAGGGTCAGATGATCCTCGGATTCCTGGTTGTCTTCGTCGTCGTGCTCATCCTCGTCAGCGTAGTCGGCCGCATAATCGCCAAGGCTCTCAAGCTGGCATCGCTGGGCTGGATGGACAGACTTGCCGGGGGCCTGCTCGGTCTGATCATGGCCTGCGTCTTCACGGGTGTGCTCCTGCTCCTTGTCGTGATGGCCGGGTTGCAGGGCAACACCGGTGTTGCGAGGTCGATCGTCGCACCCACGGTCATCGGCGTGATGGACACCATAGTAGCGTATGCGCCCGACGTGGCGCGCGATATGATAGACGAACACTACCTTGAGCTTCGCGTGGAGTGGGAGAAGGCCAAGCGAGAGCCGCCGCGCGAGGAGGAGGGTGAGGAGGAACAGAGCGTCGCCCTCATCTATTCGGAGCCGCGCATCACGGCCGGCGTGCCGGCGCTTGATTTTACGGTTGGGAACCGCACGGGGGTTGCGGCCGGTGGCGCGTGAACCCGACGACTCGAAAGGACTGAGCGCCCCCCATGGGTCTGGTGACGTCGCCAACGTCCCCAACGCTGGCAGCACTGCGGAGTTGCGCGGCGACGCGGCGCCGGGTGCGGACGAGGGCGTGGAGACACCGGGCATGTCCGTCCTCGGTCAGCTGGGGATAGATCTGACGGAGATCGCCGCGGGGCTTGAGATCACGCTCGACGGCGAGTTGTGGGGAACCGAGCTCAGACAGATCAAGGAGATACTCGAGCGACGGGAGCGCCACTCCGGTGTCCTGGTCGGACCCGACGGGGTGGGCAAACGGGCGCTCGTCCTCACGCTGGCCCGCGAAATATCGCAGGGTCAGGTCCCGCGCCGGCTGGTAGGCCGGCGTATCATCGAACTTCCTTTTCACAGAGTTCTGGCCAGCGTCCGCGAGGCCGGCGATTTCGAGAAGATCGTGTTCAGCGCTCTCAGAGAGGCCACGGTCCGTGAGGACGTCATCCTGTTTCTGAACGGGATCACGAGCTTCATGGGCGTGACTGCCGTGGGGGCCCGGGGCGGTCTGTTCAATGCTTCCTACCTGCTGGAGATGGGATGCCACCAGCCGGGGCTCTACCTCTTGGGCAGCACTACTCCCGAGCTCTTCCGGGAGGTGCTGCGCTCTCTTCCATGGTGCGAGAACCTCTTTCAGCGTGTCGACGTGCGCGAACCGAGCAGAGAGACAACTGTCGAAGTCCTGAGGGACGCCGCGCGCGGACTGGAGGAGTTCCACGGCGTCCGTTTTGGCGCCGGCGCCGTCGAGGCAGCCGTCAACCTGTCCGACGAGTACATCCGCGAGCGTGTTCTTCCCGGGAAGGCGCTCGACCTCCTGGATCGCACCGCATCGAAGTCGGCGACCTCGGTCGCGGGCACGGACACGGTTCCCCTGGTGGGCGTCGAGCAGGTGAAGGACGCGCTGGCTGACTGGACGGGGATACCGTCTGAGAAGCTGTCGGGCGCGGGGCACGCGGAGCTGGTGGGGTTGGAGGAAGGACTTCGCAAGAGGATCAGAGGACAGGACGGATGCATCAAGAAGCTGGCGGACGTCATTCGCGTCACCAAACTCAATCTGAACGCGGTCCCGGCGCGCCCGGATGGTGTCTTCCTGTTCGTCGGGCCGAGTGGCGTGGGGAAGACGGAGCTTGCACGTGCCCTGGCGGAGGAACTCTACGGCATTGAGTCGCGGCTTCTGACGTTCAACATGGCCCGGTACGGGGCGGAGGACGGACTGCCGCGCCTGGTCGGAGTGCAGTCGGGAGACGTGGAGTACGAGGGGGAGCTGACGACCGCCGTAGCGCAGCACCCGCACTCGGTGATAGTCTTCGAGCATATCGAGCGCACGCACATCGATGTCGCCGTCATGCTGACGCAGATCTTCCATGACGGGTACGTCGTCGACGGCCGCGGCTCCAAACTACCCCTGTCGAACTGCACCATCATCATGACCTCCAACTCCGAGAACATCGTTCCGAGCAGGGACGACGACGGCACCGTGGGGTTCGGGGCCGTCAATCACAACACGAGCGAGCGCTATCTCCAGCAGGCGAAGGATGCCATCGAGGAGTTCTTCCCTCCGGAGTTCATGGATGGTATCGACGAGGTGCTTCTCTTCGATCCTCTGACCAACGACGCGCTCAGGGAGATCGTCCAGATCCACCTCAGGGACATCCACGAGCGGCTGGCTCGCCGCTCCATCTCGCTTGACGTCTCGGACGAAGCGGTAATGAAGATAGTGGAGAAGGGGGCGAGTCGGGAGTACGGGGCGCGCAACCTCGGCAGAACCGTTGAGGGTCTGCTACTCAAGCCGCTGGCGCGATTCCTGGTCGCCAACCCCGACGCGCGCAGAGTGGCCGCGCGCGTGGTCGAGGGAGACGTCGAGGTCGTGTCACTGAACGGCGGGCGGGAGTGATTGTGTCGACTGGAGGCTGGCGAGCATGAAGATGCTCATCGGTGGTACGGCGGCCGGCGACGGCGCGGAGGTTCCGGTGCGCAACCCGTTCGATGGCTCCGTCGTCGACACGGCGCCCGCGGCCACACCGGATGAAGTGGAGCGGGCGCTCTGCCTTGCGATGGAGGGTGCGTCCGCCATGGGCCGCCTGCCGCGGGTCGAGCGCGTCGCCGTTCTCGCGAGGGCAGCGGACGGCATCAAGTTGCGGGCCGGTCAGCTTGCCCGGACAATAGCCGAGGAGTCGGGCAAGACCGTGCGCGAGGCCGAGGGAGAGGTCGCCCGCGCGGTTCAGACGTTCCGGGTCGCTTCGGAGGAGGCGCGCCGCCTGGCGGGTGAACTGGTGCCGTTCGATGGGGCGCCCACCGGTACGGACCGTTTTGGATTCTTCCTGCGCGTTCCCCTGGGACTGGTGGTTGCGATAACGCCGTTCAACTTCCCACTGAACCTGGCGGCGCACAAGGTGGCGCCGGCACTCGCCGCCGGCAACTCCGTGATCCTGAAGCCGGCGAGCGCGACGCCTCTGACAGGGATCGCTCTTGGAGAGATCCTGTGCGAGGCGGGGCTGCCCCCCGAGGCGATGTCCGTCCTCACCGGGCCGGGCGGCGACGTGGGCGCGAGGTTGGTCTCGGATTCCAGACCCCGCATGGTCACCTTCACTGGAAGTCCCTCGGTGGGCGCGGCGATAGTGCGCGCCGCCGGCCTCAAGAAGACAGCGATGGAGCTGGGGTCGAATGCGGCGGTGATCGTCACGGAGAAATGTGATGTTGAGGCTGCGGCGGAGCGCTGTTCTCTGGCGGCGTACGCGCTGGCCGGACAGGTCTGCATCTCGGTTCAGCGTGTCGTCGTAGAGCGTGGCGTATACGACAGATTCGTGGAGAGGGCGTGTGCGGTGGCCCGGTCGCTCGTGGTCGGAGACCAGTTGTCCGCCGGGACCGACATCGGCCCGATGATCAACGAGGGGGAGGCCGAGCGGGCGGAGCTGTGGGTCGGCGAGGCCACGGGCGCGGGAGCGTGTGTCCTGACCGGAGGCTGTCGGCGGGGCTCTCTGTTCGAGCCGACCGTCATCACAGACGTTCCGCTCGACGCGAGGGTCTGGCGCGAAGAGGCGTTTGCCCCCGTGATGTGCGTTCGGCCGTTCGACACACTGGATGAGGCAATAGCAACCGTCAACGACTCCGCCTACGGACTGCAGGCGGGGATCTACACCGACAGCCTGGACGACGCCCTCCGGGCCGCGCACGAGATAGAGTGCGGCGGCGTGATGGTCAACGACGTGCCCACGTTCCGGGTGGATCTCATGCCCTACGGCGGCCAGAAGGGGAGCGGCATGGGCCGTGAGGGGCCCAGATTCGCTATGGAGGAGATGACCGAGATCCGGGTCGTCGCCGTCCGGAGGCCTGTTCAGTAGCCTCTGCGAACCTGCGCGACGGGTACGAAGGGTCTTGACAGGACGCCCTCCGACGGATATGTTTACTGTGCTGGCGGGGAGTTCCATTCCCCGGCGGGCGCTGTTGTTTCCACGGGGGCGATTAGCTCAGCTTGGTTAGAGTGCTTGCTTGACATGCAAGAAGTCACTGGTTCAAGTCCAGTATCGCCCACCACTCCAGGCGGTAGCCGGCAGCGCGACATTACGAGCAGAAGCAGAAGCATCTCGCTTCTCACCTTGAGGGCTCCTTGCGAGACCCGAAGAGGTTGTGAGAGAGACCCGGGGGAGACGTTCTCCCTGGGGCTCTAGTTACGGGATGCCCGAGTTTGAGCATCCCGTTTTTCGTTTTTCTGCTGTCGGGTAATCCGACAAGCGGGAAGGGGGGAAGGTGGCGATACAGAGCCCGCGCGTCAACAGGCGGATTAGAATCCCGCAGGTTCGCGTTGTCAACGACGACGGCGAGCAGCTGGGAGTCATTCTGACATCTGAGGCGCTTGCTATGGCGGAAGAGAGAGGGCTCGACCTTGTTGAGGTCTCTCCGAAAGCCAGGCCGCCGGTGTGCAAGATCATGGACTACGGCAAGTACATGTATCAGCTCAACAAGCGGGCGAAGGAAGCGAAGAAGCGTCAGCACGTGACCGTGGTAAAAGAAGTGAAGATGCGACCGAAGATCGAGCCGCACGACTACGAGTTCAAAGTGCGGCACGCGCGCCAGTTTCTCGAGGCGGGCGACAAGGTCAAGTACACGGTCATCTTCCGTGGACGAGAGCTGGCGCACAAGGAAATCGGCAGACGTCTCATGGAACGGGCGATCGAGGATCTGTCCGATGCGGCGAACGTCGAGGTTGCTATCAGGGCGGAGGGGAGAAGCATGGTCATGGTGCTGGCGCCCAAGCCGGTAACCAAAAGCAAGGAGCGTGGGAGCAAACCAGATGCCGAAGATCAAGACTCACAGGGGAGCGGCGAAGAGGTTCAAGCGGACTAGCTCGGGCAAGTTCAAGAGGGCCAGAGCTTACGGCGGCCACTTCTTCATCCGCAAGAGCGCACGTCAGAAGAGGAACCTGAGGCGGGTTGGGTACGTCCATCCAAGCGACCAGGCACGCGTCGAACGACTCATCCCGAAGTAGACCGGTAGACAAGGCAAGAGAAGAGGTAAGTAATGTCCAGGGTACGAGGAGCTCCGTCATCCAGGCGGAGGAGAAAGAAGATACTCAAGGCGGCGAAGGGGTACCGCGGCGCCAGGAGCAAGCTGATTCGCACGGCCACGGAGAGCGTGCACAGGGCCGGGCAGTACGCCTATCGTGATCGCAAGAGGCGCAAGGGCGATATGCGCCGTCTGTGGATCATCCGTATCAACGCGGGCGCCCGCATGCACGGACTCACCTATAGCCGGTTTATGCACGGCCTGAGGGAAGCCAACGTAGAGGTCGATCGCAAGATGCTGGCTGACATGGCAGTCAACGACATGAGCGCCTTCGAGAAGCTCGTGACGATTGCCAAGGGCGGGTCGGAGTAGCGAAGCCGCGTGAACGCGGAGGTGGTCCCTTGCTGGACCGTTTGACGGAACTTGGGAGAGAAGCTAAAGCGGCGCTTCAGAGCGCCGCGAGCGTTGTTGAACTCGAGAACGTCCGCGTCAAGTATCTGGGTCGCAAGAGCGAGTTCAATCAGGTGTCGAGGGGACTCAAGGATCTCGATCCTGACGAGCGGCGCTCCGTGGGCAGGGCCGTCAACGAGCTCAAGAACGCGCTCGGCGCTTTGTTGGAGCAGTCGAAGGAGCGTCTGGAGTCGGCCGGCGACGAGCCGGTCGGACTGGACCCTACGTTGCCCGGGCGGCGACCCTGGGTGGGGCGCAAGCATCCGCTCACTCGTACGTACGAGCGGCTGGAGTCCATCTTCAGAGGTCTGGGGTTCGAAGTCGCACTTGGGCCGCACGTCGAGGATGACTTCCACAACTTCGACGCGCTGAATATCCCGGCCGACCATCCCGCCAGAGACGGATGGGACACGTTCTACATCGACGGCGACGCGCTTCTTCGAACGCACACGTCGCCGGTACAGATACGTGTGATGGAGTCCAGGAAGCCCCCGATCAGGATCATTGCTCCTGGCAGGGTCTACCGTAACGAGACCCAGGACGCGTCGCACGGCTCAGAGTTCTACCAGCTCGAGGGCCTCTACGTGGACCGCGGAGTTCGGTTTGGGGAGCTCAAGGGCGTCCTGATCCGGTTCATGAAGGAGCTGTTCGGGGAGGACGTGACCCTGCGTTTCAGGGCGGGTTTCTTCCCGTTCACCGAGCCCTCGACCGAGGTGGACGTGGAGTGCCTCATCTGCCAGGGGGCCGGCTGCAGCGTGTGCAGCGGGACGGGATGGGTCGAGCTTCTGGGCGCAGGCATGGTTGACCCCAGGGTGTTCGAGACAGTGGGGTACGACCCCGGTGAGTTCACCGGGTACGCGTTTGGGCTCGGCGTGGACAGGATCTGCATGATGATGACCGGGACGGACGACATCCGTCTGTTCCTCGAGAACGATCTACGCTTCCTGAGGCAGATCTAGGGGCCTTACGGGAGAGGCAGGGCACGCGAGATGATAGTCAGTCTCAACTGGCTCAGGCGCTACGTCGATTTCGACATGAGTGCGAGGGAACTCGCGCTTCGTCTGACGGACTCACTGACCGAGGCGGAGCTTGTCGACGCGCCGTGGAAAGGCGTCACGGGCGTGGTCGCGGCGAAGGTCGTGACCGCTGAACCCCATCCAGAGGCCGACAAGCTGTCGGTCTGTGTCGTGGATTGGGGCGGCGGATCCTCGACCGTCGTGTGCGGAGCACCGAACGTGCGCGAAGGGCTCACATCCGTGCTTGCGCCTCCCGGCTCCGCCATCGCGGGTGGACGCCGGGTTGGCGAGCAGACGATACGCGGGCGCAGGTCTCACGGGATGCTCGTGTCGGCCCAGGAACTGGGCCTCGAGGAGTCCTCGGAGGGCATCCTCGAACTCGATGGGGTCGAGCCGGGAGCCGACGTCAGGTCGCTCCTTGGGCTCGACGACGAGATAATCGACCTGGATGTCCAGCCGAACCGGCCGGACTGTCTGGGCATGATAGGCGTCGCGCGCGAGGTCGCCGCCCTGACCGGGGCTGAGTTCCGGTTTCCCGGAGTCGACCTGAACGAGGCGGGCACGACGGCCGCCGAGATGGCCGCCGTGGAGATCGAGGATCCCCTCGGTTGCCCGCGGTACATAGCGAGGGTCATCTCTGATGTGACGATCGGGCCGTCGCCCGCGTGGCTGGCGACCGCCCTGAGAAGTGTGGGCGCGCGCAGCATCAACAGCATCGTGGATATCACCAACTTCGTGATGCTCGAGTTCGGGCACCCTATCCACGCCTTCGACTACGATCGAGTGGCCGACCATAAGATTATTGTTCGCAGGGCCAGGGGCGGAGAGGTGCTGGTCACCCTGGACGACATAGAGCGCACGCTGACGCCCGAACACCTGCTCATCTGCGACGGCAAGAACCCCGTGGCGCTCGCGGGTGTCATGGGCGGCGTGGACTCCGAGGTGTCGGAAGCGACGCGCAACATCTTGCTGGAGTGCGCCTGGTTCGACCCCGTCGTGGTCCGACGCGGAGCCTGGAAGCTTGGCATCCGGACCGAGGCGTCCCAGCGTTTCGAGCACGGAGTGGATCCCAAGGCCATGGAGATGGTCGCGGCGCGCGCGTGTTCCCTTATGGCCGAGCTGGCCGGCGGGCAGGTCGCGCCCGGACTCATCGACGCCGGCACGGACGGTGGCGCCATCCCAGCCATCACGCTCGACGTACACCACGTCACCTCGATGCTGGGTGAGGACGTCGGACGCGACGAGACCGTCGCCGCGCTGAGATCCTACGGATTCGGTATCGCGGACGGTGCGGACGGCAAGCTGACCGTCGATGTGCCGTCGCACAGAGCCGACGTCACCATTGAGGCCGACCTGATCGAAGAGGTGCTGAGGGCGCACGGTTACGAGAGCGTGCCGCCGGAGGTGCCGTTTCGTTCCCTCGAGACGTCTCCTGACTCTGGGCAGGCGGCGAGGGATCACGTCCTCGAAGCAATGGTACGGCTGGGTTTCTACGAAGTAATGACCACATCGTTCATGAGCGGGAACGCGATCGAGCGGCTCGGCGGCTCCGGCGTTCGAGGAGAGCCCATCGAGCTCTCGAACCCGGTCAACAAGGAAATGCCGTTCATGCGGATGGCGATCATGCCGTCTCTTCTGGACGTCGTGCGCAGGAACAGAAACGTGGGCGAGAAGGACCTGAGGGTCTTCGAGTTGGGGAAGGTCTTCTGGAAGGACGGCGATGGTCTTGGGGAGCGCTGGGCGCTCGCTGGAGCGATGGCCGGGCAGATCCACAGGCAGTCGTGGGATGAAACACCCAGGCCAGTCGATTTCTTCGATGGGAAGGGCATTCTCTGGGCCATGGCCGAGGCGCTCGATATTGACACCCCGGAAACGGCCTGCTACGATAGCGAGTTGCTGGATGCTGGAGCGAGTGCGGGATTCTCAGTGCGAGGCGACGGGCTTGGGTTCTTCGGGATGCTATCGAAGAGAGTCCGTGCCGCGTGGGAGCTTGCGGACCCCGTGTTCGTGTTCGAGATCGACCTCGACAGGTTGTGCGGGCTCATCCCCACGGCCGTCGAGTTCGAGGAACTGCCACGATACCCCAAGGCGCGGCGGGACGTTGCGCTCGTCGTCGGCGAACGTACGGCGGCGGGAGACGTCTTGGCAGCAGTTAACGCACTGGGGGAGCCGCTCCTGGTTGATGTGCAGGTGTTTGACATCTACGTGGGCAAGCAGCTTCCTCCCGGCAAGAAGAGCCTGGGGTTTGGACTGACGTACATGTCGCGGGAGAGGACCCTGACTGACGGAGAGGCCGACGAGGCGCACTCTCGCATCGTCAGCCATCTCACTGAGAAGTTCGACGCGACGCTTCGGTAGCGCTGCTGTTCGTGGCGCCGTTCGGTGGAGCGCGTCGGGGGTCAGGAAGCCCGCAAGAGAGTGAGCTATGCAGCTGCCAGGTTTGGATGAGCTCGAGTCTTCGGTGGCCAGGGCCGCGGAGGAACTCAAGCGGCTCAAGGCCGAGAACGCCGGACTCAACGAGAGGCTTCAGGTCTTGGGAAAGGAGCTGGATGATCTGGGGGCCCTGATAGGTGGTATAGGGCCGGACCAGAAAGTGGATTCCAAGACGCGGAAGCGCATGGGGCTGAAGTTGAAATCGATGGCCGATCACGTTGGGTGACGGCCCCTCGAGTGTGATGTGTATAGAGCTGGGAACGAACGGTAGTAACGGGACAGTCTGGCAAGCAGCCTTGTTGGTTCGTCGGAGGTACTACTCCTGGGACACGATAACACCGAGATGAACAGCGTCAAGGTTGAGATATACGGTTCGGAGTATCGGATCCGCGGTGATGCCGATCCTGACTATATTCAGGAGATAGCTCACTACGTGGACAGCAAGATGAACGAGGTGACCAGGGAGACCTCCCTGGGATCATCGCTCAAGGTGGCCATTTTGGCCGCGCTCAATATCGCCGGAGAGTTGTTCCGCGAGCGCGATGACAGGAACAAACTGCTCGCGCACGTCCAGGAACGGACCGAGGAGCTGTCACAGACGCTCGACGGCGAGTTGGGTGACTGATTCGAACCGCCTGCCAGTAGCACTGCTGTGCCCCGAACCTCCCGTTCGGCGATCCCCTCGGGTCGCGTGGTGATGTTCGCCACTCGGCGTTCCTGACGGATCGCGTGCTGTGATTCCCAGCCCCGGCATGTTCCGACAGATGCACGTGAGGACGTTCGCGCTCTTTCGAGCGTAGCGGTCGTACGGCGCCTGGTTCCTTGTGCCCGTCGTGGCGGAGTTCTCTGTGGCGGAGCGTCGTTACGAAGCTGGATCTGATCCGGGCGAGGGCGGAGGCAGCGCAGGGAAGGGGTGCTTCGTGGGAACCGAAGCGGGCGAGAGCGGCGAGCTCTTCGCCGAAGAGAGAATCGAGCACGTCTCGCTGGCGCGGAGGCGGCGCCCTCTGGACCTCGCCGACTACGTCGGTCAGGGGCACATCATGTCCGAGGGGCGGCTTCTGAGGCGGGCCATCGAGAGCGACCGGATCTTCTCGATGATCCTCTACGGCCCTCCCGGGTGCGGGAAGACATCGCTCGGGAACGTGATCGCCGGGGCAACGCGGTCGACCCTGGTGATGCTGAACGCCGTCGAGGCCCGGGTCTCGGACCTCCGGACCGCGGTGGCGACCGCCAGAGTGCGGGCGCCGAAACGGACGATCCTCTTCATCGACGAGGTGCACCGTTTCAACAAGGCGCAGCAGGACGTGCTCCTGGCGCCGCTTGAGAACGACGTGGTGACGATGATAGGCGCGACGGTCGAGAACCCCTTCTTCTATCTGAACCAGGCGGTTCTCTCCCGCGTGCACGTGTTTGAACTCAGGCCCCTTGCGAGCGACGAGATTCGCACCGTTCTTCTGCGCGCGCTCGCCGACGGGGATCGGGGACTGGGTGACTACAGTGTGGAACTCGCGGACGCGGCGCTCGACCACATCGTCGATAACTCGCTGGGGGATGCCAGGAAGGCCCTGGCGGCTCTCGAGTTGGCCGCGCTGTCGACGCCGCCGGACAGGAACGGCGTCATCAGGATTGGTCTTTCAGCCGCGAAGGAGTGCTTGCGTCAGCGGGTGGTCCGTTACGACAGAGACGGCGATTCGCACTACGACGTGGCCTCGGCGCTCATCAAGAGCGTCAGGGGGTCACAGCCGGACGCCGCGCTGCACTGGATAGCGAGGATGATGGAGGGTGGGGAGGATCCGAGGTTCATCGCCCGCAGGCTGGTGATCGCAGCGTCAGAGGACGTGGGGCTGGCCGACCCCGGAGCTCTGGAGGTGGCGGTCGCGGCGGCGCGGGCCACCGAGATGCTCGGGATGCCGGAGGCGAGATACGCGCTCGCCGAGGCGGTTGTCTACCTCGCGACCGCGCCTAAGAGCAGGAGCTGCGCGGACGCGATCGCGAGGGCTTCTGAGGACATCGGGAATGGTGTGGCGTTTGAGGTTCCCGGTCATCTCAGGAGCGCAGGTTACAAGGGGGCGGAGCGACTGGGGCACGGAGAGGGCTATCAACTGCCCGCCTCCGAGGCCGAGGGCCGCGCCCAGGAGTACATGCCGGAGAGAAGGCGGTACTACCGCCCCGGCAACCGTGGTTACGAAAGGGAGGTCCGAGAGCGCATGAAGGAGTGGGACGGCGCTCTCACGTCCGCCCCGACGGAAGACCGGACGTAGGCACCTCCGGCGCCGGGCGGGCGAGAGTCTCAAGGGACCGCAATTAAATAGATGGGAGGGTGAGGCGTACATGGACAACAACCTGGTATCTCTAGTCATAATGTTCCTCATCGGCGTTGCCGTCTTCCTCGCGGGCTGGTTCGCGAGGAGGCTGGTCGACCGCAGCAAGATCGTCAGCGCCGAGGAACTGGCCGAGAAAATTGTCAGGGAGGCTCAGCGGGAAGGCGAGACCCAGAAGAAGGCCGCCGTGCTCGAGGCCAAGGATGAGTGGTACAAGGCCAAGGCCAAGTTCGAAGAGGACACGCAGTCGACGAGGGGCGAGCTCGACAAGCTCCAGAGGTCCGTGGAGAAGCGTGAGGAGAATCTCAACCGGAAGGTCGAGTTCCTCGACAAGAAGGAACAGGAACTCAACAAGCTGACGGAGGACGTGAAGAAGACCGAGGTCCAGGTCAGCGAGCGTACTGAGAAGCTCTCCAGACTCGTCGATGAGCAGAACGAGAGACTCGAGCGGATCGCGGGCATGAACCGCGACGATGCTAAGAAGCTTCTCATCAAGAACATGGAGAGCGACGCGAGGCTTGAGGCCGCCCGCATGGTCAAGGACATCAAGGACGAGGCGCGCAGGCAGGGCGACAAGGAGGCGCGCGAGATCCTGACGCTCGCCATTCAGAGATGTGCAGCGGACCACGTGGTCGAGTCGACCGTGTCGGTCGTGCACCTCCCGGGCGATGAGATGAAGGGGCGCATCATCGGCCGCGAGGGCAGGAACATCCGGGCCTTCGAGACCGCGACCGGCATCGACGTCATCGTCGACGACACCCCGGAGGCCGTCATTCTCTCGGGCTTCGATCCCGTGAGGCGTGAGGTCGCGAGGCTCGCCCTCGAGCGCCTGATAACCGACGGTAGGATCCACCCCGGGCGGATCGAGGAAGTTGTAAACAAAGTGTCCAAGGAGTTGGACGAGCACATCATCGAGCTGGGTGAGGAAGCGTGTCTCGACGTGGGCATTCACGACCTGAAGCCCGAGATGATCAAGTTGCTGGGCAGGCTCCGCTACCGCACCAGCTACGGCCAGAACATGCTGCAGCACTCCAAGGAGGTCGCGTACCTCTGCGGGCTGATGGCCGGTGAACTGCAGTTCGACGTGGCGGTCGCCAAGAGGGCCGGGCTCTTGCACGATATTGGCAAGGCCGTCGACCAGACAATGGAGGGCACTCACGCCGGTCTCGGAGCCGAGCTGGCCCGCCGCTACAGCGAGGACGACATCATTGTCAACGCCATCGAGTCGCACCACGAGGACGTGGAGCCGACGTCGATGATCGCCGTGCTGGTGCAGGCGGCGGACGCCGTGTCCGGCGCGAGGCCGGGCGCGAGGCGAGAGACCCTCGAGACATACATCAAGCGGCTCGAGAAGCTCGAGTCCATAGCGTCCAGCTTCGACGGCGTCGAGAGGTCGTATGCGATCCAGGCGGGGCGCGAGATCAGGATCATGGTCCAGCATCGCAAGATCGACGACGCACGCGCCGAGGCGCTCGCATCGGCGGTGGCGCGGAAGATAGAAGCTGAGCTCAAGTACCCGGGTCAGATCAAGGTGGTAGTGATCCGGGAGACACGTGCCGTGGAGTACGCCAAGTAGGGCCTCCGGTACGGCGGTTCGGCAACTGACGGGAGCGATTGTTGAGGATCCTCTTCATTGGGGACATAGTCGGGAGTGTTGGCAGGCGCGCACTGGTGGCGCTCTTGCCGGAGCTGGTCGAGACTCACGACGTCGATTTCACGATAGCCAATTGTGAGAACGCGGCGGGCGGATTGGGGATCACGGAGCGAACTGCGATGGAGCTCCTTGATGCCGGTGTCCAGGTGCTGACGGGGGGGGACCACAGCTGGGACCGACCCGAGGGGATCCCCTTTCTTGATGAGTGCGAACGTGTTCTCCGTCCTGCCAACTACCCCACGGGCGTCGCTGGTCGGGGGGTCGGGGTCTTCGTATCTCCCTCCGGAGTGAAGGTGGGCGTGGTCAACCTGCAGGGGCGTGCCTTCATGAAATCGCTCGATTGCCCGTTCCGCATGGGGTTGGAGCTTGTGAAATCCGTCAAGAAGGAAACCCCTATCGTCGTGGTGGATTTCCACGCGGAGGCAACGTCAGAGAAGACAGCTCTGGGTCTCTACCTGGCAGGAGTCGCCTCGTGTGTCCTCGGCACGCACACGCATGTACAGACGGCGGACGAGCGAGTGCTCACCGGTCGCACGGCCTACATCACCGATGTTGGCATGACCGGCCCCGCGGATTCCGTGATCGGCATGGACGCGGAGGTCGCTCTTGAGCGCTTCCTCATGGGCGTGCCTCGACGCTACAAGCTCGGGCAAGGCCCGGCGATTCTCAATGGTGTTGTAGTCGACATCGAAGAGGAAACTGGCGCGGCCATCGGTATCGAGCGCGTGGTCGCGCATCACGACGAGTAGCGCGTCGCTTCCTTCACAGGAAGCGGCACCGTCCCCGTGGAGGTCGCCCGTGGACACAGTTCTCCTCAAAGGCAAAGCGGTCGCAGGTGAGATCAGGCAGGACGTTGCGCGGCGCGCGGCGGCTCTTCCGTTCGATCCGGCTCTGGCTATTGTTCTGGTCGGAGACGACCCCGCATCCGCGTACTACTCCGCCAGCATCGAGCGCGCCGCCACGAAGGTAGGCGTCGCGACACGTCTCGTTGAACTGGAGGCGTCCGAGGGCACGGAGAGAGTCGCATCGTCGATCCGCGACCTCAGTCGGGATGCGTCCGTGCACGGGATCATCGTGCAGCAGCCTCTCCCGGACGGGATTCTCCAGCAGGTTGTCGAGGAGGTAGCCGCGGAGAAGGACGTCGACTGCGCGACCACCTACTCCCTGGGACTTCTGATGACCGGGCGCGAGACGTTCGCCCCGTGCACCGCTTTGGCGGTGCTCGAGATGCTGCACGGCCACGACATCGCTCTGCCCGGCAAGCACGTCGTCATCGTTGGGCGCAGCACTGTTGTGGGGAAGCCCCTGGCCAATCTGCTCCTGCGTAAATCTGAGCGAGGGAACGCCACCGTGACCGTGTGCCATACGGGAACGAGTGATCTGGCGCTGCACACGCGGCAGGCCGATATCCTCGTCGCGGCCATGGGACGTCCCGGAGGGATAAGGGGCGACATGGTCTCGGAGGGCGTCGTCGTTATCGATGTCGGCGTCAATCAGATCGACGATCCTGAGAGCGAGAAGGGCTATCGTCTGGTAGGCGACGTCGCGTTCGACGAGATGACCGGGTTGGCGTCCGCCGTGACACCCGTGCCCGGTGGTGTCGGCACCCTGACCACGGCGCTCCTTCTGAGGGGCGTGGTGGTCGCGGCCGAGAGCGCGGCCGCCCGGTAGCAGTAGCCGCTGGCCCCCCGGGAACCCCGTTGGGAACGACAGACATGCACAAGATGCAGGACGAGCAGATCTACAGCGTCAGTGAGGTGACCGCCCGCATCAAGGCGGTACTCGAGACGTCGTTGCCCGTGTTCTGGGTTGAGGGCGAGATGTCGAATTTCGTCCACCACACGTCGGGGCACATGTATTTCTCCCTCAAGGACGAGAAGAGCCAACTCCCCTGTGTGATGTTCAAGACGGCCAACCGCGGTCTGACTTTTGTCCCGGAGAGCGGGATGAAGGTGGCCGCATGGGGGCGCGTCAAAGTCTACGAGCCGTCCGGCCGCTACCAGCTCTACGTGGAGACGATGAAGCCGGCCGGCATCGGCGCGCTCGCCGCCGCCTTCGAGGAGCTCAAGCGTCGGCTGGCGGCGGAGGGTCTCTTCGACGCGGAGCACAAGAAGCCGCTTCCCCGGTTCCCCCGGACGGTCGCAGTCGTGACGTCCGCGACCGGAGCGGCGGTCAGGGATATCATCCGGGTGGTCGGGGAACGTTTTCCCTCGACGCGAGTGGTTGTTGTGCCCGCGCCCGTGCAGGGCCGCGATGCCGTCTCGGGGATCGTGCGCGCCATCGAACTTATCGACGAGTGGGGCGAGGCCGACGTGGCCATCGTCGGACGCGGCGGGGGTTCGCTGGAGGATTTGATGGCGTTCAACGACGAGGCGGTCGCGAGGGCCATATTCGTTGCGCGCATCCCGATCGTGTCTGCCGTTGGGCACGAGATCGACACGACAATTGCGGACCTGGTGTCCGACAGACGGGCGGCGACCCCTTCGAACGCCGGCGAGCTCGTCGTGCCGGACAGGCGGGACCTCGCGCGGTCGGTCGGGTCCCTGAGATTCAGGCTGTGCGGTGCGATCGAGAGCGGCCTGGACAGGCTGGTCGACAGAACCCGAACCTGCGCCAGGGCGTACGCGTTCCGGCTGCCGGGAGAATTGGTCGACAGGCTGACTCAGCGGACCGACGAGCTGACGCGGCGTCTGTTCGCCGCGATTACGGCGCGTCAGAACACGGCCGCCACCCGCGTCGAGCGTCTGACGTCTGAACTGAGGTTGGCCGATCCCTCACACATCATGGCGCGGGGATTCGCCGCGGTCTCCCTGGTTCCCTCCCTGACCCCGGTTCGATCGATAGGCGATGTCTCAGACGGTTCGGAAGTCAGGGTGACGGTCGCCGATGGTTCTTTTGACTGCGAAGTGCAGAGCGTGGCTGTGAAGCCCGGGAGGACGAGTTGAGCAAGCGGGCCACTTTCGAAGACGACATGGGGAAGCTGGAAGCGCTGGTAGAGAAGCTGGAACAGAACGAGCTGCCGCTCGAGGAGTCCATCAAGGCCTTCGAGGAGGGGATGAAGCTGACGGGTTCTCTCGTGAATGTGCTGGAGAAGGCCCAGGAGCGGGTGAGGACGCTGATGAAGACGGAGCAGGGTTCGTTTCAGCTGGATGAGTTTGGGGGAGGGGATGAAGACGAGTAGCGGTGAGCGGAGCCTCAAGGCCTACCTGAGTGAGCAGCGCGATGTGATCGACGCCGCGCTGGAACGATTCCTCCCGGACGCCTCCTCGCCGTCCCGGAAGTTGCACGAGGCGATGCGGCACAGCGTCTTTTCGGGAGGCAAGAGGCTACGTCCTGTTCTGGCTCTGACGACCTATGAACTCGCGGGCGGTGAGGGCGACGCAGTGCTGGCGCCGGCCTGCGCGACGGAACTCATACACACGTACTCGCTCATCCACGACGACCTTCCGGCGATGGACGATGACGACACGCGGCGCGGCCGTCCGACCTGTCACAGGGCGTTCGGCGAGGCCACGGCAATACTGGCGGGGGACGCTCTTCTGACGCTCGCGTTTGAGATCGTTGCTTGCGAGGAGCGGCTCGCGCCCGAGAGGAGACTCTCCGTTGTGGCGGAACTCGCGGCGGCTAACGGTCTCGCCGGTATGGTGGGCGGCCAGGTCGCGGACATGGAGGGTGAGAGAACAGCAGTTACTCTCGAGGCCGTTGAGTTCATTCACCTGAACAAGACGGCGCGACCGCTCCGGGCCGCGGTTCTGGTGGGTGCTCTGGCGGCTGGAGCTCCGCCCGACAGCATCCTTGCGCTGGGCGTATTCGGTGAGAAGATGGGTCTGGCGTTCCAGATCGCCGACGACCTCCTGGACGTGACCGGAAGCGAGGAGGAGATGGGCAAGGCGGTTGGGAAAGACGAAGGCCGTGGAAAGCTGACGTACCCGGCCGCGGTGGGCGTTTCCGGCGCCGCGGCCCGGGCGAGGGAGTTGATGGAGAAAGCGCTCGCGGCCCTGGACGTCTTCGGCGACCGGGCCTGGGCTCTTCGTGAGATAGCGCGCTTCGTGGTGGAGCGACGAAACTGACGGTCGCAGCGCGGCTGTGCAGCGCCCCGCTGGATAGGGGCTGACGGGAAAGAGCGATGCCACGGATACTCGACAGCATAGATTCGCCCGCTGACGTCAAGAGGCTCAGCGTCGCTGAACTTGCGACTCTCGCGGGCGAGCTTCGAGACGAGATCATTCGGGTTGTTTCGAGAAACGGCGGGCATCTGGCCCCGAGTCTCGGTGTCGTCGAGCTCACTCTGGCTCTGCATTACGTGTTCGACTCACCGGACGACAAGCTGGTCTGGGACGTCGGGCACCAGAGCTACGCTCACAAGCTCATCACCGGTCGCAGGGAGGCCTTCGATACTCTCAGGGAGTACGGAGGGTTGTCCGGTTTCCCGCGCCGCGAGGAGAGTGCCCACGACGCATTCAACGTGGGGCATGCCAGCACGTCCATCTCCGCGGCGCTCGGCATGGCTTGCGCACGCGACTTCCTGGACGACGACAATCACGTCATCGCGATCATCGGTGACGGCTCCTTGACGGCAGGACTGGCGTTCGAAGGACTGAACCAGGTGGGGCATCTCAAACGGAACCTGATGGTCGTCGTCAACGACAATCGCATGTCCATCGCGAAGAACGTTGGCGCGCTGTCGCAGTATCTCGCGCGCCTGCGCTCCGCCCCGACCTATCAGCGTCTCGAATCCGAGGTCTGGGAGATCATGGGCAAGATACCGGCCGTCGGCGGGCGGGCAAGGGAACTGGCGAGCAGGGCGCTGGAGGGCATGCGCGGTCTGTTGGTCCCCGGCGTGCTGTTCGAGGAGCTGGGGTTCAAGTACTTCGGCCCTCTCGACGGTCACAACACGGAGCTTCTCATCGCGGCTTTCGAGCGTCTGAAGCACACGGACGGCCCACTGCTCGTTCACGTGATCACCCAGAAGGGCCGGGGATACCAGCCGGCCGAGGATGACGCGTCCCGCTTCCACGGCATCGGTTCGTTCGAGAAGGAGACGGGGACGCTGACTGGTAAGCCGACGTCTGTCTCGTATACGGCGGTCTTCGGCAGGACGCTCACCGCTCTGGCGGAGGACGACGAGCGCGTGGTAGCGATCACCGCGGCAATGCCTGCGGGGACCGGTCTGGCGGATTTCGCGGGACGGTTCCCGGATAGGTTCTTCGACGTCGGGATCGCCGAACAGCACGCGGTGACCTTCGCCGCCGGGCTCGCCTCGACAGGCATGAAGCCCGTGGTGGCACTCTACTCGAGCTTCCTGCAGCGGGCGTACGACCAGGTCATCCACGACGTCTGTCTGCAGCGTCTTCCCGTGAGGTTCATGATAGACAGGGGCGGGATCGTCGGCGACGACGGTCCGACCCATCATGGCATGTTCGACCTGACGTTCCTTCGCGCCGTTCCCGATCTTGTGATAATGTCTCCCAAGGACGAGAACGAGCTGGCGGCAATGGTGCGCACGGCTCTGGAGTACGACGACGGTCCGACCGCGGTCAGATACCCCCGCGGAGCGGGTCTGGGTGTCAAGATGGACTACGACCCGCAGTCGCTGCCCATAGGTCGGGGCGAGATCCTGAGGCGGGGCGGCGACGTCAGCTTCATCGCGATTGGCTCGATGGTCGACGTGGCCGTCAGGGCGGCGGAGGAGCTGGCGGGAGACGGCGTAGATGCGTCGGTCATCAACGCGCGGTTCGTCAAACCGCTCGACCGAGAGCTGATCGTGGAGGAGGCGCTGAGGACGAGGCGTGTCATCACGCTCGAGGAGAACGTGGCGTCGGGTGGGTTTGGAGCGGCGGTGCTCGAACTCCTGCATTCGGAGGGTGCCTCACAGGTGACCGTGCGGATCATGGCCCTTCCCGATGAGTTCGTGACGCACGGGTCCAGGGCGCAGCTGCTCTCGGACTGCGGTCTCACGCTCGACGACGTTGTGGCGTGCGCGCACGCGCTCGTGACCACGCAGGAGGCTGGACGAAGGAGGGCTTGAGGCGATGAAGAACGTTGGCATCGTGGCCAATCCTACCAAGGACGGCGTGAGGGAGGCCATCGACGCTGTGCGGCGCTGGTGCGACGAACACGGGCTGGACGTGCTGGCAGACGATGGGCTTCAGGAGCACGCTGGCGGTTCCGTACCGTGCGTCCCTTCGAGTGAACTGGTCGAGAGGGCTGAGCTGGTGTTCGCCTTCGGCGGGGACGGCACGCTACTGCGCGCGGTGCGCTTGGTCGCGACGGCCGGGCGCGAGACGCCGGTCATTGGCGTCAACCTCGGGAGCTTGGGTTTCCTGACCCAGATAGCGGAGGAGGAACTCGAGGACGTCTTGAATCACCTCGACCCCGGGGATCTGCCCTCCAGTAGCCGGATGATGCTCGAGGTGAGCGTCAGAGGACGGGACGGATTCGTCCTTGCCCTCAACGACGTAGTGATATCCAAGGGCGCCGATTCGCGGATCATGTCCTTCGAGGCCAGGGTCGACGGGGAGGTGGTGACGCGCTACGCGGCCGACGGTCTCATCCTGGCGACGCCCTCCGGTTCGACCGCGTACTCGGTCTCGGCGGGCGGGCCCGTCGTGACGCCGCGAGTCGAGGCCATAATCCTGACGCCGATATGCCCGCACTCGCTGAGCATGAGGTCGTGCGTGATTCCTCCTTCTGCCATGGTAGAGGTGGAGATGCTCAGGTGCGATGACAAGACCGTGATCTCGACCGACGGAGACAGTGCCTTCGGTCTGCGCGAAGGAGACGTCGCCCTCGTGCGTACCGCCCCGACGCGAGCGGTGCTGGTGGACGTTTCGAAGCACTCGTACTACGAAATCCTGAGGAAGAAGATGCACTGGGCCGGGCGCGTGAAGGAACGCTGAAGCATGGTTGATACTCCCCGAGTGAATCTGCGGGACATCACAGCGCCGCCCAACCTGGTGACGCTCGCCCGCATCGCGCTCGTCCCCGTGGCGCTGGTGTTCCTGGCGGGGGGGCACAGGCTCGCGGCCGTTGCCGCTCTGCTCGTGATGTTCGTGAGTGATGGACTGGACGGACACCTGGCCCGGAAGCTGGGTCGGGTCACGGAACTGGGGAAGATCCTCGACCCGGCGGCCGACAAGATAGCCGTGGCGGCCGTCCTGGTGTTCCTGGTTGTGACCGGTGAGTTCCCGCTTTGGGTGTTTGTGCTGGTTGTCGTTCGTGACGTCGCCATTGTGTTGGGTGGGATGGCGATAATGAGAAGGTCCCGGACCGTGCCGCAGCCGCTGATGGTAGGGAAGGTCGCCGTCGTTGCGCTGGGTCTCGTGGTGCTCGTGTTCGCGGCGGACATCGGCGTCCTTGAGCCGGCGGCTCTGGTGCTGTGCGTGGTCGCCGTCTTGACGTCCGGCGTCGCATATGGGGTGGTGGCGCGACGCGCACTCTTGGGTGCGGAGAACTCCGTGGGGTGAGCGGCGTCAGCTGACGGGAGGGATAGATCAAGAAGAGCAGAGTCCATTTCCTCAAGGTGGGCGCGGGCGGAGCGGACGACATCGCCGCGCGGCTCGATGCGCTCCTGGACGAGAGCTCCCTTTCTGATGTGGTCGCGCCCGGCGAGCTCGTTGCGGTGAAGATGCACTTCGGCGAGAGCCGGGTCACCGGGCATGTCCGGCCGAGGTTCATGCGCAGAGTGGTCGGGTGGCTGCAGAAGCAAGGTGCCCGACCGTTTCTGACCGACACCAACACGCTCTACAGGGGCTCTCGTGCGGACACCGTCTCACACCTGCGCACCGCTGTGGAGCACGGGTTCACGCATCAGGCGCTGGGCGCTCCGGTGGTCATTGCCGGCGGCCTGCGAGGGACGACCGATACGATGGTTCCCGTGGAGGGCCGCTTGATGACGAGCGCAGGGATAGGGCCGGAATTCGTCCAGGCGGACGCGCTCCTTTCGGTGGCTCACTTCAAGGGCCACGAGATTACGGGTTTCGGAGGGACGCTCAAGAATCTGGGGATGGGCTGCGCCTCAAGGGCCGGTAAGCTGGACATGCATTCGACCACCAAACCCTACGTGAAGCCATCGTGTAGCGGCTGCGGCGTCTGTGTGTCGTGGTGTCCGGCGGATGCGATCACGGTGGGGGAAACGGCCGAGATAGATGACGGGAAGTGCATCGGCTGCGCGGAGTGCATATCGGTGTGCCCCACGAAGGCGGTTGGCATTCGGTGGAACGAATCAACTGACACCTGCCAGAGGAAGATGGTAGAATACGCCATGGCGGTCGTGGCTACGAAGCCCGGCAGAGCAGGCTACATCAGTTTCATCACGGACGTTCATCCGGTCTGTGACTGTTACGGGACGGAGAAGATATCGATTGTCCCTGACATTGGTGTGGTGGTTTCGCTGGATCCTGTGGCAATCGACCAGGCCGCCTACGATCTTGTGAATGCGGCGCCGGTTGCGGATGGCGGGCAGCTGTCCGACGGTTACAGCGCTGGCAGCGACAAGTTCAGAGATCTCCACCCGGATGTCGATCCGACGGTCCAGCTCAGGTACGCGGAAGAGCTGGGTCTCGGAACACGAAACTACGAGTTGGTCGAAATCGCATAGAGCGCCCGTAGCTCAGCTGGATAGAGCACTGGATTCCGGTTCCAGGGGTCGGAGGTTCGAATCCTCTCGGGCGTACCAAAACGGCGCGGGCCGGCGGGGTAAGTTCGCTGGCCCGTGCCACTGGTCCGTCGCGCAGGCGTGTCGGCGCGGGTACGAGGAGGCATACCATGAGGGCACATTCCTTGGTTGTGATGACGATCTGTCTCGTGGCCGTCATGACTGCGACGGCCGGCGCCGGATCGCTCTACGCCGTGCGGCTGGCCGACGGGGCGTCTCTTGCCGCCGCGGCGGAACTGCGGGCGGTGGTGAGGCACGTGGGACTCACGGAGATGATCGTGGAGGGGGACGAAGGGCTCGGCGGCGAGCTCAACGCTCGGGGTCGTGTGGCCAGGAGGATCTCCGGACCACGCACACCGGACCCGCTCTACATCAGCTATCCGAGAGGGTCGGTTGATGACTTGGCGCGCCTGTTTGAAGTGCTCTGGTCGGAGGTCGACGGTGCCGTGCTCGTTTCCTGCGCGTTCGAGTTCGCGCACGAACTGCACTCTCTGTCGCACTCGGCCTATCTGCTTCCCGAGTCGATCAGCGTCTCCTCGTGGTTCGACAATACGCCACCGGCCCACATCCGCTCGCGGTCACTGGCGGACGAGCGCGCGGTCAGGAGCGTCGTCCGCGACATCATCTCCTCCATTTCACCCGACTCCCTGATGGGGCATGTGCGGGCGCTGGTGGAGCATCCCGGGGGAGAATCGAGGTCGCGTTTCGTGTTGCGTGAGGAGTGTCTGACGGTCGCCAAACCATACATAGTAGACCGTCTGAACGAATACCTGCCGACGCCGGCGGTCGTTGACACACAGCGCTTCACCGTCCAGGGCTACACGTGCGAGGGCGGCTCAAGCGGGCCCGTCGTCCAGTACCCCGCCGACAACATCATCGGAGTGCTGCCCGGGACGGGGCGGTGCTCGGGTTACTACGTTATCTGCGCTCACTATGACGCGATCGCGGGCAATTCGTTTTCGGATCCATTCACGGAGCCCCCGTGGTACTGGTGGTGCGAGAACCCCGCGCCAGGCGCGGACGACAACGCGACGGGAGTCGCCACCGTCCTCGAGGCCGCCAGGGCTCTCTCCGACCTGAGTTTCCCCTTCGACATTCACTTCGTGCTCTTCAGCGGTGAGGAGCTCGGGCTCTACGGCAGCACCGCGTACGCGGACTCCGCGGCCGGCTACCGCGCGGTGGTGGACTCCTTTTCGGCTCCTCCGGACACCATCTACGGCGTACTCAACGTGGACATGATCGCGTACAAAAGAAGCGCCGCGGACCCCGACACCTGCCACATCGTTACCAACCCGGGCACGGTCTGGTTCGCGGACTGGATCATCGACACGGCCGAGTCGCTCTACGAGGACCTCTTTCCCGATTTCGAGGTTCAGAGGATCGACAAGTCGCTCGCTTACAGCGACCACGCTCCGTTCTGGGCACACGACTACGATGCCCTCATTGCGATCGAGCACTGGGATCCCCGCACCCGGAACACGAACTACCACACGATCAACGACGTGCTCTCGACGGTTTACCCCTCGCAGCTTGCTTCCACAGCGCGCATGGTGACGGGCGCCCTGGCGCGGCTGGCCGACCCGGACGGCGAGTTCAACCTGGCTGTCTTTGCGGACGACGTCGTGTTCTACGCGACGACAGCGGGCGGGACCGAGTATCACACGGACCATTTCGTCGTCGGGGAACTGGCCCCGGCGCGCGTGGACTTCCACGCCTTCGGCCCTGACGGGAACGTCAACGTCACGCTCGAGGTCTGGGACGGGCCGCCGGATGAGGGTGACCTTCTGTCTACGGCTTCGTTCAGCGGCGCCATGGGTGGGGGAGAGGTGCTGACTCACGAGTTCGAGTGGGATCTGGATGGTGCTTATGTCGGAGGGCATCTGCTCAGTGTCCGGCTGATCGTGACCGGAGACGACGAGACCCTCAGCGACAACGTCGTCGAGGGGATCGCGTTGCGTGTCGAGGCGCTCGCGGAGGAGGAGCTCTGCATCGTCGACCACTTCGCGTGGCCGAATCCGGTCGCTGACATCGGTGAACTCAAGCTCGCCTACTGGTTGTCCCGCGAGCCGGAGTCGCAGGACAGCAACAGCGTTGAGATCGAGGTCTTCGACCTGCTCGGGCAGAGCATCGGCAAGACCGCGTTGTTCTACGACCCGACGCCCGGAGCCGAAGGTCTACGCGCCGGGTTGAACAGCATCGGTTGGGACACCTTCGACGGAGCCGACACGGGCCTGGCGAGCGGGGTCTACATCTACCTGATCACGCTCTATGATAGACTCGAACTCGATCCCATCGAGCAGGTCACGGGCAAGTTCGCCATCGTGCGCTGAGCACCGAGTGGGCTCGGTCCGCGTGCGGCGGGCGCGGCGTCTGCCTGCACCGTGCGAATCGGGTCCCGGGGAACCTGCTGCAACGGCACAGGCGAAGAATCTGGAGAGAGCGGTGCGTCACCGCGATTCGCGTCCGTACGAACAGAGGCTCTATAGGATTGTAGTGGGTGGGGTGAATCTCGCGCTCGCAGTGATGCTCTTTTACGGGGCCTCGAGGTATTTCGATCTCATCGTGCCGCGATTCGGGCACCGTTTTGTGTACGTGCCGGTCGTGATGTGTGGCATCGCCGCATGGGTGGCGGTGAGAGGGTTCCTGGTCCTTCTCCGGAGGGGACGTGGGAACCACTGAGCAGACGGAATCGGGCAGGCGGGGAGTCGTTGCGTTCGACGTGGACGGCGTCTTCCTGCGCGGCCTTTTCCTCACCAGAGTAGCCAGTACGACCAGCGCTTGGATATGGATCCGGACCATATGGCTCGGGTTTCTGCTCAAGGTCGGATCAATAGATGTGCGCAAGGCCGTCGAACGGGCGTACTCCTTTCAGCGCGGCGTGCCGGTGAAGCGGATCCTGAGCGTTGGGGATTCGGTCCGTCTCGCGCGGGGCGCACGGGAACTCTGCACGGAGCTCAGGGCGGCCGGCTACCTCGTCGTCCTGGTGAGTGCGGGGGTTCCGCAGCAGATCGTTGAGAGGATTGCCTCCCACGTCGGTGCGGACGGTGCCTACGGTGTCCTGCTCGAGGAGTCCGGCGGCGTCTTCACCGGACGTTTGCTCGGAGGCCGCCATTCGGCACACGGGAAAAAAGAGGGCCTATGGCGGATGCTGCGTGAGCGTGGGCTCGCCTGGTCGGACGCCACCGTCGTCGTGGACGACGCCAGCAACACCGAGATAGTGGCGGCCGCGTGGCGGAGCATCGGTGTGAACCCTGAGTGGCGCATACTGCGCAAGGCGGACTTCGTCGTCTACACCAGAAATCTCCGCGAGATTCTGGAGTTCTTCCCTGAGGGGTACACGTCCGGCGTCACGCTGCGCGGAACCGCCATACTGCACGAGGTGTTCCGCAAGGCGATCCACTCATGCTCCATTGTCATCCCTGTCCTGGCCGCGTCGTGGAAGACGCCGACTCTCTGGCTCATTGGTTCGGTGACCGTCACGTATCTCATGTCGGAGGTGATGAGACTTCTGGGTGTGGCTGTGCCCATCTTCTCCTCGGTGACCTGGCGCGCAATGCGTCCCTCGGAGCCCAGGATGATAGTGGTTGGGCCGTTCCTGTTCGGGGTGGGCATCTTCATCGCGGTCGCGTTCTTTGAGCCTGCGGCCGCCACCGTGGGGGTGCTGGTTCTGGCAATAGGTGACAGCGCGGCGGGTCTCATCGGGAAGACCTTTGGGCGCACCACGCTGCCCTACAATCCCGGCAAGACGGTCCTGGGGTCGCTTTCGCTCTTTGCCGTGGGTGTGCTTGTTGCTATATTCTTTGTCTCGGTGCCTTGGGCTCTTCTCGTGGGTGCGGTGGCCAGCCTGGTCGAGTCGTTGCCGCTCGGGCCGAGTGACAATCTTCTGCTTCCGCTTGCGACAGCGGGGGTCGTGGCCCTGGCGCTGACCTAGCGCGACGCGCGGGGCTCGGATCGCGCACCCGCCGCCGGCGGGGCAAGGAGGACGCGTTGCTCAAGGAGAAACTTCAGTCCAGGGAAGCGCGGCTGGGTGTGATCGGGCTCGGCTATGTCGGGCTGCCGCTGTCCATGGAGTTCGCCCGTTCGGGCTTCCACGTTGTGGGAATTGACACCGACGCTGAGAAGGTCCGACTTCTGGGCGAGGGCGAGTCCTACATCCAGGATGTGCCCGCCGAGTGGATCAAGGAGGCGATCGATGCCGGGACGTTCGAGGCGACCGCGGACTTCTCCGTGCTGGAGTCGCTGGACGCCGTCGATATCTGCGTTCCCACACCGCTTCGCAAGACCAGGGATCCCGACATCTCCTATGTCAGGGCCGCGGTGGCTGAGATCGTCAAGTACCTGCATCCGGAAATGCTCGTGATTCTCGATAGCACTACGTATCCCGGCACAACCGACGAGGTGATCCTCTCGAGGTTGGAGACGACGGGGCTCAAGGTGGGGGAGGACTTCTACCTCGCGTTCTCACCCGAGCGAGTCGATCCCGGTAACGCGGACTGGAACACGCGGAACATCCCCAAGGTCGTCGGTGGTGTGACGCGAGCGTGCACGGAGCACGCGACTCTCCTGTACGAGCAGACTCTCGGACCGGTTGTTCCCGTGTCCTCGACGAGGGTCGCCGAGATGGTCAAGTTGCTCGAGAACACGTTCCGCAGCGTCAACATCGGTCTCGTGAACGAGGTTGCGCTCATGTGCGACCGCATGGGCATCGACGTCTGGGAGGTCATCGACGCCGCCGCGACCAAGCCGTTCGGGTTCATGCCGTTCTACCCGGGGCCGGGGCTCGGTGGTCACTGCATTCCTATCGACCCGTTCTACCTGTCCTGGAAGGCCAAGGAGAGCGGATTCGAGGCCAGGTTCATCGAGCTGGCCGGCGTCATCAATGGTAGTATGCCGTACCACGTCGTCTCCAAGGTCGTCGATGGCCTCAATGAGGACGGGAAGCCGGTCAAGGGCTCCAAGATCCTCCTCCTGGGTGTGGCGTACAAGGAGGACATCGACGATGTCAGGGAGGCGCCGTCACTCGACATAATGAAGCTCCTGCGGGAGAAGGGGGCCATCCTGTCGTACTCCGACCCCTTCGTCTCCACTCTGTATCAGGGCGGCTTCTCGTTGACCAGCCAGGAGCTGACGCCGGAGCTGCTCGGTGACGTAGACTGCATTGTCATCACAACGGCGCATTCGTCCATTGATTATCAGGCCGTGGTCGACGCGGGCACGCCCATAGTCGACACGCGCAACGCACTGAAGGGCTTCACCGGGGATCACATTCTGAAACTCTAGCGGTCTCTGCCGATTGGAGCGTTCGATGTCAGTCATGCTCGTTACGGGTGGGGCGGGGTTCATAGGATCTCATATCGTGGAGAGGCTCGTTGGTCTCGGCCACGAAGTGAGGGTCCTGGACAACTTTTCCACGGGGAGCCGCGAGAATCTATCTTCGGTCGAGGGCGTCGATATCATCGAAGGAGATATCCGCGACGTGCCCAGCGTTGAACGGGCCGTCAAGGGAGTCGAGGTCGTTTTTCACGAGGCCGCGCTTGCCTCGGTGCCGCGTTCGGTCGCTGACCCTGCTTCCAGCAATGAGGTGAACGTGACGGGAACGCTCAACGTGCTGGTCGCGAGCAGGGACAGCGGAGTGCGGCGGCTGGTCTATGCTTCGTCCTCGTCGGTCTACGGGGACAGCCCCGAGCTGCCGAAGCGTGAGCGCATGGCTCCGTCACCCGAATCGCCGTACGCCGCGAGCAAGCTCGCTGGAGAGAACTACTGCCGCGTGTTCTCCTCCCTGTATGGTCTGGAGTGCGTGTCTCTCCGTTACTTCAATGTGTTCGGACCGAGGCAGGACCCGGGCTCGCAGTACGCCGCCGTCGTGCCCCTCTTCGTGAAGGCACTTCTTTCGGGAACGCCGCCGGTCATCTACGGTGACGGCGAGCAGTCGAGGGACTTCACTTACGTGGCGAACGTCGTCGATGCGAACGTGCTCGCGCTGTCCGCCACCGGTGTCGCCGGCGAGGTCTTCAACACCGCGTGCGGCCGCACATCCACTGTCAACGAACTCCTGGCCAAGCTGCAGGGAATCGTCGGCACTTCGCTCATAGCTCACCACACGGACACGAGGGCCGGAGACGTCAAGCACTCGTACGCGGACATCTCGAAGGCCGAGGGTGCACTGGGTCTCGGCTCGGGGGTCTCGCTCGACGATGGGTTGGCACTCACGGTCGACTGGTTCCGTTCGTAGGCACTGCCGTTTGAAGACACGCGGGCCGCGCGTGCGCGACGCCCGCCGGGAGGCAGACTGTGAAGAAGGTCTGGATTCTCGATACCGACGAGTCGTCAGCCGATGAACTTGTGAACGTGCTGTCCACTCTGGCGTACGACGTCGCCGTCTGGACCTCGCCGCGCAAGATGCTGGCGGCCCTGAGCGACGGTGCACCGGACCTCGTGGTCGCGGAGCACGGTCTCGAGGGGACCGACGCGGTCGACGTACTGCGTGAGGTCAAGAGAGTGGGGGGGCGAGTGCCCGTCGTCATAGTGGCACGGCGGACCAGCAGCCAGGGCGCCATAGAGTCGATGCGCGAGGGGGCCTACGACTACCTGCCCCGCGAGACGCTTCCGTCAGGGCTGGAGGACGCCGTGAGACGCGCGCTCTCCGCCGACGGCGGTATGATACGCACCGTGGGTTCGCCGGGACCGGGAGATGTCGCCGATCTCGGGGCCATCATCGGCAGGACGCCGGAGATGGTCGAGATACACAAGCTGATCGGGCAGGTCGCGGCCACCGATGCCGCCGTCCTGGTGCATGGGGAGTCGGGAACCGGCAAGGAGCTTATCGCCAGGGCTATCCACTACAACAGCAACCGGCGTGAGCGCCCCTTCGTCGCCGTGAACTGCGCGGCGCTGCCCGGCGACCTGCTGGAGACCGAGCTCTTCGGCGGTCGCGGCGCGGGGGGCCAGGAGACGACGGGGCGGTTCGAGCTGGCGCGGGGCGGCACCATCTTCCTGGACGAGATAAGCGAGACCAGCCTCGCTGTGCAGGGCAGGATACTCACTGTAATGGAGGACGGGTTCTACGAGCGTCCCGGCACCAGGGCCAGGTCCAAGATCGACGTCAGGGTCATAGCCGCGACGGGACAGAGTCTGGTCAAGCGCATGAAGGAGGATCAGTTCAGGGTTGACCTCTTCTATCGACTGAAGGTCATCTCCGTCTACATCCCGCCCCTCAGGGAGCGGAAGGCGGACATCACGGTGCTGACCGAGCACTTCCTCGAGCGTACAAGAACGAAAATGCAGAAGGACATCAGCGGCGTGACGCCCGCCGCGTTCGAGATGCTCGAAAGCTACCCCTGGCCGGGCAACGTGCGCGAGCTGGAGCAAGCCGTCCACCACGCGGTCGCGTTGAACAGGACCGGGGTTCTGGTGCCGGAGGACTTCGAGATGTCCGGCGATGAAGAGCTTGCCGACCTCAATGCCGCGGCCGCTCAGGGAGAGATCGCACGTTGCGTCCGGGCTCAGCTGAGGAGGCGTTCGGAGGCCGGGGAGGAGAGCATCGGTGACGGGATCGTGGCTGAGGTGGAGGCGGTCCTTGCGCACGAGGCGCTCGAGCTGACCGGCGGCAATCAGGTGAAGGCTTCCAAGCTCCTGGGGATAAGCAGGAACACGCTGCGCAAACGCCTGTCCTGGAGGGAGTCATGATAGTACGTGCGATACTCCTGACGCGCGCCCGGAAGGCGCGCGGACGGACGGCCCCCGGAGGTGCCGCAGGGGCGCTTCCGACCACCGCGCTGCTCGTCGGCGTGCTGATGATCGGCACGGGGCTGGTGGTCCTGGGTGGCGCTGGGTGCTCGCACTACGGCTTCTCGTCGTCCGTGAAGACCCACATTTCCACGATCGCCGTGCCCGTTCTTCTGAACGAGACGCTCGAGTACGGCGCCGAGCAGGGCGTGACGGACGCGATAATATCCGAGTTCACCGAGGACAACGCTCTGAGAGTGGTCCGAGAAGAAGAGGCGGATTCCATTCTGAGAGGGGCGGTCGTCCTGTACGAGCGCCCCGTGATGTCGTACGACGCGGCGGGGAACCCGAAGGAGTACAAGGTCCGGGTCGTGGCTAAGCTGTCGTACGAGGACCTGACGAAGAACGAGATCGTCTGGGAGAAAGAGATCGAGGGCTGGGCGGTCTACTCGGATACCGCGGCGGGCGGCTACGAGGCCACCGAGGAGGAGGCGCGAGCGTACGCCTTCGTGAAGCTGGCCCAGGACGTTCTCTCCGAGACAGTGCAGGGGTGGTAGGCATGACGTTTGCTGAGTTTCAGAAAGCGCTGACCGGCGATTCGCTGCCGCCTGTGCTCGTCTTCCACGGCGAAGAGCCCTTCCTGGCAGGTCTGGGCGTCGATCTCCTGAAGAAGCACCTGCTCACTCCGGGAAGTGAGGCCTTCGACTTCGTCAGCCTGTCCGGGCGGGAGACCACGGCCGAGGCCATAGCCGCACACGCGGCCACCGTTCCCATGCTGTCCGAGAAGCGCGTGACAGTCGTCTACGAGTTTCTGGGGCTTGCCCCGACCCAGCGGACGCAGCTCCTGGCGTATGTCAGGAAGCCGGTGACGAGCGCCTGCGTGGCCCTCGTGAGCTTCGAGCGCTTGATGGGGAAGAACAAGTTCGAGCGCGAGCTTCTGGATACGGCAGAGCCCGTGGACTGCAGTCGGGCCTCCGGCAAGCAGCTCGTCGCCATCGTGAAGCGCATGTCCGAGAAGCGGGGCAGGGAGATCGAGGACGAGGCCGTGTCGGCTCTTGTCGACTGGACGGACGGCAGACTCAACAGCATCGCCAACGAGCTGGACAAGCTGGACTGTTTCGCACCCGAGGGCTCCTTGATAGGGCTCTCGGAGGTCGAGACCGTCGTCGGTGCCAGAACATCCGGGCTGCGCGATCTGGCGCTGGCCATCGGCGAGCGAGAGACCGGAAAGGCGCTGACGCTTCTTGACGAGCTCGCCGACGGCGGCATGGACGAGGCGCAGCTGGTCTCCCGGCTCTACGGTTTCTGGATCGCGCTCTGGCTGGCCAGGACAGGCAGCGGAGGCGGTGGCCGGGGCTACGCCGGCGGCTCCTACGACCGACTCTGGTCGAACAGGGGTGAACTGGTCGAGATGGCTCGCGGCAGGACGTCGAGAGAGTACGCGCACGGGGTCGGACGCTTCTACAGGGCGGACGTCGATATCAGGCGCGGCATGCCCCCGCGTCCCACGGTGGGGCTGCTTGTCTACGAACTTACCGCCGGCACGAGCTAGGATGTCGATGTGGGGTGGGGGAGAGGGCGGGGGAGCGCGGCTGGCTCGCCCGGACCAAGGCCAGGAGGATCAAACAGATCCTGCGCGACATTCACGCCACCACGGGCAAGCTGGACCTCGGTTTTCTGAGACGGATGTCCGACGATGAGGTCATTGCGTATCTCCTCGCGCTCGACGGCGTGGGCATCAAGACCGCAGCCTGCCCCGTCAGGAGCGAGTGCGACCTCGGACGTTCTGACGAAGTTCCCCAGAGCCCCTGAGGGCCTGCCAGAAATGGCTTGACGGGGTTTCCCTGCCTGTGCTAGTCAGATATAAGCGGTTCCGTGCTGGCGCGCATCCGCGCGACTGTTTCCGGAGTACGTACACGTATGTTGGTGCGCCGGGCCGGGCCGTGCCCCCGAGCATTTCGTCGCTTGAGAGGAGGGTGTGTGATGCATTCCCGCGGAAGTATGCTGATTACGTGCGTTGCGTTGCTGGTCCTGGGACCGGTGCTGGCACTTGCGAACGGTTTCTACACGCCGACGGTGGGTCCGCGTGCGAGCGCCATGGGTGGCGCCTTCATGGGTCTTGCCGACGACTACAGCGCCGTCTACTGGAACCCCGCCGGCATCACCCAGATCAAGGGCATGGAACTGACTGTCACGGGGCAGGACGTCATCTCGTTCGCCTCCCGTGACGGGTTCGTGAGTTACGAAGGGTACGGGGATGCAGAGGGTCTCTTTGCCCGAGCTCACGTTGGGGCGACCAGCGAGGCTGTGAACCGGATAGCGCCCGGCGTGTTCTTCTACACGGATGCGGGGCCTCTGCGTTCAGTGTTCGACAAGGTCGGAATCGCCGCCTACACCCTGATGGAGTACGGCTCCAAGTGGGACGGCGACGACGTGCTCAGCGACGATGACTTCTTGCTCGGCGACTTCAGCGACACGGAACTCGTCGGCGACATGCAGGACTACGAGAGCAGCATCAGGACCTACGTGTTCTCCCCGATTGTCGCCAAGGAAATCGTGCCGGGTCTGAGCGTCGGTCTGACGGCGAACATCGCCTACAGCCACTTCACGCTCAGCGATGTATACATGGACCTGAGTGTCGAGACCATCGAGACGCCGTCGGGTGATGAATATGAGCTCGACATCATGCCGGTGCAGGTGACCGACGACGTCACCGGATGGGGCTACGGCGCCACTGCCGGAATGCTCTACCGGGCCACCAGACAGGTCAGCTTCGGACTGATGTTCCGGACGGCGATGAAGATCCGTTACGAGGGCGTCTCGCGCAATGTGCGGAGCGACGAGCCGGACGCGGAGTACCGGTCCGACTTCGATGTCATGCACCCGGGGTGCCTCGGTGGCGGCTTCGCCTACCGTGATTTCCTGTTTGACGGTCTGACGATGACGGGTGACGTGCAGTGGACGGCGTGGTCCACCATCGACACGCTCAGCCGGGACATCGTGTGGGGTGCGGGGGGCGGCGGGTGGACAGCCGAAGAACGCGCGGCGTTCGAGACGACCGAGTTCAATTGGGAAGACACCGTTGAGGTAGGCATCGGTTTCGACTACAGGCTGGGACGCTCGCTGTCGCTCAACTTGGGCTACAGGAACTCGCCGTCGCCGGTAGGGGACGACAACTACTACGATTTCGTGCTCCCGCAGTCATCCAAGGACGTGGTCGCCGCGGGCGTGAGCTACCGCCAGGATTTCTGGCGCGCTGCGTTCGCGATCGAGTACCACACTGGGGATGAACGCATGATCCGGGACACAGAGGACATAACGAACATGAACGGCAAGCACCTCGATGACGTGCTCATCCCGTCGCTGTCGTTCACCTACGCGTTCTAGCGGGACAGCGGAGCTTGATTTTCCGGCCGGCACCGCTCACCGGTGCCGGCCTTCTTCTTTCATAACACCGCCAGCAATGATCAGAGGAGAGGCTCGGTCGCATGACACGCTATCCATTCGCTGAGATAGAGCCGAAGTGGCAGGAACGGTGGGAAGAGCAGAAGCTCTTCCGATGTTCGACGGACTCCGAGAACAGGTACTACTGCCTGGTGATGTACCCGTACCCGTCCGGCGATCTTCACGTTGGCCACGGCCGCAACTACATCATCGGCGACTCCGTTGCGCGCTACAGGATGATGACGGGTAGGTCGGTCCTGACTCCCATGGGCTGGGACGCCTTCGGGCTGCCGGCCGAGAACGCGGCCATTGAGAAGGGCATCCACCCGCCGGTGTGGACGGACGCCAACATCATCAAGATGAAGGACCAGTTCCGCAGGTGGGGGATAGGTTACGACTGGGACCGGGAGTTCGCGTCGCACCAGCCCGCCTTCTACAGGTGGACACAGTGGCTCTTCCTCAAACTCTTCGAGCACGGCCTGGCCTATCGGAAGGGCGCGCCGGTCAACTGGTGTCCGTCGTGCGCCACTGTTCTGGCGAACGAGCAGGTGGTCGAGGGCAAGTGCGAGCGGTGCAAGTCGATAGTGACCATCCGCGATCTCGAGCAGTGGTTCTTCAAGATCACGGACTACGCCGACAGGCTGCTCGATGGCCTGGACGAGCTGCCCGACTGGCCGGAGCGCGTCAAGCTGATGCAGCGTCACTGGATCGGGCGCAGCGAGGGCGTCGAGATCGACTTCGCGGTCGCCGAGACCGGCGAGCGGCTGCCGTGCTTCACGACGCGAGTGGACACGATATTCGGCGTTACCTACATGGTGATGGCGGCCGAGCACCCGGCGCTCAGGGGGCTCGTTGCCGGCACCGAGCATGAAGCAGAAGTGATGGCCTTCGCGGACCGCGTCAAGGGCGAAGGCTCGATAGTGCGCGGCGACGCCGACGTCCCGAAAGAGGGCGTCTGGACCGGGCGGCACGTGATCAACCCCGTCAACGGCGAGAAGGTGCAGCTGTGGGTCGCCAACTACGTGCTCATGGAGTACGGCACGGGAGCGGTGATGGCGGTCCCCGCACACGACCAGAGAGACTTCGAGTTTGCCAGGAACTACGGTCTGCCCATCCGCGTGGTCATCGACAGGCCCGGGGGCGGTCTCGACGGCGAGACGATGACAGAGGCCTACGTGGAGGACGGCGTCCAGACGAACTCCGCGCAGTTCGACGGGCTTTCCAATCGCGATGCGATGGAGAAGATAGCCGACTGGATGCAGGCGGAAGGCATCGGGCGCCGGACTGTCAGCTTCAGATTGAGGGACTGGCTCGTTTCGAGGCAGCGCTACTGGGGCACGCCGATCCCGGTCATCTACTGCGACCAGTGCGGTATCCAGCCCGTCCCGTACGACGAGCTTCCTGTCCTTCTGCCCACGGACGTGACGTTCTCGGGCAAGGGCGAATCACCGCTGACCACGTCGGAGTCCTTCCTCAACGCGACCTGCCCGAAATGCGGTGGCAAGGGGAGGAGGGAGACCGACACGCTCGACACGTTCGTTGATTCCAGCTGGTACCTCCTGCGCTACATCTCGCCCGGCGAGGAGTCGGTTCCGTTCGTCAAGGCGGACGTCGACAGGTGGCTCCCGGCGGATAGGTACATCGGCGGGATCGAGCACGCCTGCGGGCATCTCATCTTCGTCAGGTTCATGACGAAGGTGCTGAAGGACCTGGGGTTCCTGTCGTTCGACGAGCCGATCGAGCGGCTGTTCTGTCAGGGGATGATCACGAAGGAAGGCGCGAAGATGTCGAAGTCGGTCGGCAACGTCGTTCCGCCCGACAAGCTGATCGCGCGCTACGGCGCGGACACCGAGCGGCTCTACACGCTCTTCAGCGGACCGCCGGACCGGGACGCCGAGTGGAACGACACCGCGGTCGAGGGAGCGCACCGCTTCCTGAACCGAGTCTGGAATCTCGTACTCGAGTGGCCCTTCGACCCGTCGGCGTCGGACGCCGTCTGTACGGAACTGGCCTGCGACGGCCTTCCTGACAACGTGAACAAGCTGCACAGGAAGGCGCACCAGACCATCAGGAAGGTCACAGCCGATATAGAGGCGTTCCACTTCAACACGGCCGTGGCGGCGACGATGGAACTGGTCAACGCCGTGCGCTCTTTCATCGATGAACTCG
>JAUVLG010000180.1 GCA_030595835.1 Candidatus Eiseniibacteriota bacterium
ACAAAGGAGACTGCGGTTCGGGCCGCCCTGGGAAGGGTACTGGGGGCGGCAAAGGGAAAGGCACCGGTCGACCGGAGTAATGCAACGTGGTTCCGGTGCAGGTGTGGCACGTGACTATGGTGTAGCTTGCCCGGCTGCGGTTTAACTAGCGTATGCACCCGACGAGCTTGGCTGTCACGCCGACTGCAAGGGGGGTCGCCGCTTCGCGTCGACCAGCACACCCCGCGCCACCCTTAACGCTCGCGGATTATACGCGGTCCGTTAGGCGCCCGGATCGCACGTGTACAAGCCAGACGATGATAACAGCAAGTGCACTCCTGAGGATCGATGAAGAACGGGCGGTTGAGGCTCTGTCCGAGTACCTGCGTCATCTTTGCGCACGGCGTTCGGCGAGAGGTGTTCTGGCTGGGCTGAGCGGCGGGGTCGATTCTGCCGTACTTGTGGCTCTGGCTACACGATCATTAGGTCAGAGTTCCGTTCATGCGATGTATCTCTACGATCGGGACAGTGAGCGAGGTCAAGGATCCAATGCTGGACAAGTAGCGCACTGGCTGGGAATCGAACTGGAGACTGAGAGTATCGAAGCAGGCAGGAGAGAAAAGGGCCTCTACACTTCGTGGGGGATGCGGATAACGCGACTGTCACCATTTATCAACCGGTTCATGTACAGATTGTATCACTTGATGGCTGGGGAGACCCCGTTTGTGTCGTCGCTCCGAGCAGGGGAAGGTGAGGTCGGAAACCTCAGACCTCGGGGCTCAGTACTCAGGTTTGTCAACCGGTACGCAGAGGAGTTGTTCTATGCCCGGCATCGCTATCGCCGTGAGGTGTTGGAGTCAAAGGCGAGAGCTGAGAACTGGCTACTGCTCGGAGGGGCCAATCGGTCCGAATGGGAGGTAGGCTGGTTCGTGAAAGATGGAGTGGATGACCTTCCGCACCAGCCGCTGCTTGGGCTGTACAAGACGCAAGTGCGACAGCTTGCCCGATACCTCGAGGTGGCGGGTGAGATTCGAGAGCAAGCGCCGTCACCGGACATGATGAGCGGGATTAGCGATGAGTATGCGCTTGGGATGAGCTACAGTACGATCGACATAGGGCTAGACTATCTGGCGGGGGGGTTGAGCAGAGCGGTGGTGAGAGCGGCAGGCGTGACGGAGGAGAGCCTTCGGCGGGTAAGGGAGATGAAGGAGCTGTCGCGGTGGAAACGGCGGAGAATGCCGGAGCCATTCCCAGTGGACGGTGGTCGAAGTGGAGGGCTACGGGTAGGTGAGTGAAGCCGTGGGAGCAAGAGGCTGGGCGCGTAACTAGCGTATGCACCCGTCGAGCTTGGGTGTCACGGCGTCTGCAAGGGGGGCTCCGCTTCGCGTCGCCAGCACACCCCGCGCCAGCCTTAACGCTCGCGGGTTATACGCGGTCCGTTAGGGGGACGCATGGTCCTGCCATTCCGTGGAGTTTCGCTTGGCATCCTGTGTGAAGGAGAAGGAGGTGCTCGATGCGATTGGGGATGTTGTTCTTCTTGGCTATCGTTGTGGCCTTGGCACCGTTGGGGGCTAGCGCTGCTGGCATCCGGGAAACGCGGCCGAACTTCGTATACGGAGAACTGGGAGGACGAGCAGTTCTCTTCAGCGGAGGCTATGAGAGGTATCTCACTAATCGAGTTGGCATCGGTATCGGTGCCTTCGGATTCGGGAATAGCGAGGGTGGAGTCGCGTTGATTCCTGTCTACCTCTCGTTCATTCCTGTGGGAGACATCCATAGTCTCTATCTATCTGGAGGCGCCACGTATCTTGGAGGAGGCAGCTGGGACGAGGACTGGGGGACGTGGTTTGGGACATTGTCTGCCGGGTACCAGTTTCAGTCTGAGGGTGGGTTCTTCATTCGACCTCTGATGACCACGATCTACAAATCCGATGGCTTCTTCGTGTTCCCCGGCATCACAATGGGAGGGAGTTTCTAGCGTCTTCGGCCGATTCCGGACGCGCGTTTGAGCGGCCGCCTAACTAGCGTATGCAGAGCCGACGAGCTTGGCTGTCACGTCGACTGCACCGCGGGCTGGTGCCCGCGACGCACCAGCCGCGCCACCCTTGACGCTCGCGGGTTATACGCGGTCCGTTAGACCGCCAGTTCCCGCTAGCTAGCTTGGGGGTTTGCACGGTGAAGTCGCCACCGTTGATGGCTGTGACTGACGCGGGAGTCGCTAGACGGAAGGAGGCTGGCACGTGGCTATAGATGTTACGTATCTTGACGACGGAGTTGGAGTCAGCTGGCTTGGCGGGGGGATTGTGACAGGGCAGGACTTGATTGATGCTAGCGAAGAGACGTTCGGGCCTGAAGAAAGGCTGAAGCAGATCAGATACGCGCTTGTCGATTTCACGCACATTGATGGAGTGTCCATATTACCCGCAGACATTCGGGAAAAGGCCATTCTAAATGGTAGAGCGGCTCGCGTAGCTCCGGACGCTGTTGTTGCTCTGGTGGCCGAG
>JAUVLG010000071.1 GCA_030595835.1 Candidatus Eiseniibacteriota bacterium
CTTCTGGGACGAAATGCGGGAGCGCCAGGAGTCGGGTTGGAAGTTGGCGATGCACGGCTACCAGCACCTCCCCCACACGACGAGCGGCGGGATTCTCGGCCTCGCCTACCGAAGCGAGTTCGCCGGCCTGCCTGCCGACGAGCAGCTCGAGAAGCTCTCCAGCGGCAGGCGCATCCTGGAGAGCGAGGGCATACGGACGGACACGTTCGTCGCCCCCGGGCACTCGTTCGACGCAAGTACCGAGCGCGCCCTGCTCGAATGCGGCTTCACCATAATCTCTGATGGGTTCGCCCTGTATCCGTACGTCACGAATGGCATCGTCCACGTTCCACAGCTCTTCTCGACGCCCAGGCGTCCGCCGCTGCCCCTCGGCGTGTGGACGTTCTGCCTGCATCTGAACACGATGTCGCGCGACCGCCTGGCAAGAACCGTCAGATTCCTCGAACATGAGGCAGACCGCTTCGTCCGCTTCGATGACGCGGCGGGCATGGTGTCCTCGTCCGTTGCCAACCGCGTCGCCGGCACTCTCGCGCGCAAGCTGGGCGTAGGCCTCGCGTCGCTGGTCGGACAGGGCGACTGACCTACCTCCCACTCAATGCATGAACGGACTGACGGAGACACGACCATTCATCGCGGCGGTTCCTTCTATTGGGACCTTTCGCCTTGAATACCCTGTGGGGCGCACCCAACCTGACGCAGACGACGACGTTGCGCGGAGCCAAGGAAAAGGACGGCGGGCGACCTCTCTCTTCTCCAGGAGTAGCACGTGGTCAAAGTGCTGGTGACAGGCGACTGTGCCCAGACATTCATCGATGTTTCGGACCGCCTGTCCTCCGCGGGGCACGAGGTCGTCGCCACGGCCTGGTCTCCCGGCGAGGCGGCGGAGCTTGCCCGGCGCGTTCGGCCCGATGTGATCCTCCTATGCTGCGCTCCCTCCGGCGAGGTCGACATAACCGATGCCGCCCGTACAATCTACCGGGAGTGTGGCATCCCCGTGGTCCTTTCTATGGCCGACCCCGATACAGATTTCATATCCAGAATCGAGGAACTCGCCGCCACGACGAATGTCGTGGACCCGCGCGACCGCATTGCGGCGGTCGCCACAGTGGAAAATGCTGCCGCAGCGAGCGCGGAACGAGACGGGCAGATGGACGCAAGGTGCATGCAGCACCTCCTGGACGCAACGGAGGACATGATCTCCCTGCACGATCCCGACGGCCGCGTGCTCCACTATAGCGGACCCTCCCGGTTCGACGTCGACCTAAACACACTGAGCGGGAGAATGCTCACCGAGTTCTTCGAATGGAAGGCCGAACCGTCGGTGGAGGAGCAGATCCGTCAGGTCGCGGCCAGTGGCGAGGGAGCGGTGTTCCAGGACTCCCTTGTTTTCGATGGAGACGTCCTTGACTTCTCTGTAGCGCTAGTTCCGGTCAGAGAGGAGCCGGGACGAGTGACCGCAGTCTCCAGAGTGGCGAGCAACGTTACGGACAGGGCTCGGGCGGAGGCGCGACTGGCCGAGGAGAAGGACAGAGCAAAGAACTACCTCGACATTGCGCGGGTCTTTCTGATGACACTGAGCCCCACCGGAGAGGTGACACTCATCAACAGAGAGGCGCTGAGGATCCTCTCGTGCTCCGAGGAGGATGTGATCGGTCGCAGCTTCGTCGATGAGTTCGTCCCTGAGCAGGCCCGAGGCAGGTTGGTCGCGCTGATGGCGTCCTCGGGGCGCACACACCCTATCACGGAGGAACCGCACACCATTCCGGTCACCAGTGGAGACGAAGAGAGAATCGTGGAATGGCGGTCCGTCGGGCTCTCCGATGCGGACGGCACGCCGGCCGGCACGCTCTTCGCAGGGACGGACATCACCGACCGCCTGCGAGCCGAGCAGGAGAAGGCGAGGATCCAGGGGCAACTCGTTCGGTCGGGGAAGCTCGAGGCGCTCGGTCGCCTGGCCGGCGGCATCGCACACGACTTCAACAACCTGCTCACCGCCATCGGCGGCAACGCAGAGGCGGGCCTCGAAAGGACCACGCGGGGTGACCCCGGACATGATGAACTGACGAGCGTGCTTCAGATAACCCGTAGCGCCGCCGACCGGACCAGACAGCTGCTTCTGCTGAGTCGCGACCAGCCCGTTGCTCTGATGCCGATGGACCTCAACCGAGACTTAGGTGGTTTCATCAAGATGCTCTCAAAGACCATCGGTGAGGGCATTGATGTGACGATCCGGAGCGACCCGGATCTCTGGGCGGTCAACGCCGATCACTCGAACATCGAACAGCTCCTCATGAATCTCGTCATGAACTCGAAGGACGCGATGCCCGAGGGCGGCTCCATTGTCATCACAATCGCGAACGTGACACTGAGCGAGTCGGACATCCGGGAAATGCCGGAAGGCCGGCCCGGTCGGTTCGTCCGGCTCACGGTCACTGACACGGGTTCCGGCATGACAGCTGACGTGATGGAGTGCCTCTTCGAGCCTTTCTTCACGACGAAGGGCGAGAGCGGAAGGACGGGGCTCGGGCTTTCCGTCGTTCACGGAATCGTCGAGCAACACCGCGGGTGGATGATCGTTGCGAGCGAGCCACGTCGCGGTACCGAGTTCCGGATGTACTTCCCGGCGTCCTCCCGAATGCCCGTCGAGGAACAGGTACCGGTCCACGCCAATTGTGAGGCGCGCGGCGGCGGCGAGAAGATCCTTTGGGTCGAGGACGACGAGGTGATCCGCGAGCTCTTCAGCAAGACGCTCAGCAACTGCGGGTACGAGGTGGTCAGCGCCAGCAACGTATCGGAAGCGGCCAGCCTTTTCGAGGGAGGCGACGGAGGATTCGACCTCCTGTTCAGTGACGTCATCCTCCCCGACGGCACCGGGCCGGAACTGGCCCGCAGACTGACGGAGCGCCAGCCCGACCTACGCGTGCTCGTTACCACCGGCTACGCCGGAGAGGCCGTGCAGGCCAGCCGCGATGCGGGCACGTCCTATCCTTGCTTGAGGAAACCCTGCTCCATATCGACACTCCTCCTGGCCATACAGGAGGCCGTCGCGCACTGATTGGCAGACGAACATCCCAAGCTGACGCCAACTCGCCTGTCGAATTATCGACCACTGAGCAACAGGTCCCCGCAGGACGATCGACCGTGGCATACTCCACACGGCGCGCCATGGTCTATGCACCTCCTGCAATGGGCCTGCATCACCTCGGGATGGAAAGGGGCGACTTGACAATACCGGCGCGCTCAACTATATGCAACTATGTGCACCAGTTGAGAAACACGGGCACGGTGAATGGGGTCTATGCGCTTGCCTGAAAGATCGGTGCACAAGGAAGACAGGCTGTCGCGCCTGATGCCTTACAACGGGAGCGGTGGGAATGGCCAGTGACGACGCTGTGTTGAACGCCCGCCAGGCGGCCGCGTTTCTGGGGGTCCATGTCGAGACGGTGAGGAGACTCGCGAGGCGCGGGAAGATCCCCTCGTTCAAGGTGGGGACGGACTGGCGTTTCAGCAAAGAGACTCTGCACAGATGGTTCGAAGAGCAGCGGCCGCGCACTCGACCGGGGGCGGTTCTTGTGGTGGACGACGATTTCCCGGTCCTCCATTCGATCTCGCGGATGATCGAGCGGCTCGGCTATCGGGCTCAGGGCGCGACCAATGGAGGCGAGGCCCTCGAGTTGGTATCCCGCAGTGTGCCCAACTTGATCCTCCTCGACATCGCAATGCCGGGCATGAATGGGGCAGAGTTCCTGGACGAACTCCGGCCGGCGCATCCGGATCTGCCAGTGGTGATCGTCACCGGCTATCCGGACAGCGACTTGGTGCACAGGGCTGCCCAGCATGCGCCGGTCATGTTGCTCACCAAGCCAGTCGACCTGGCGCAACTCAAGCGCACGCTCAGGACGGTGCTGGGCAATCCCCCGCGCGCCGGTCGAACAGAGGAGGAAGAGTGATGAACGGTAGCGACCAGACCAAGGCTCAGCTCATCGAAGAGCTTGAGACCCAGTGCCGGCACCAGCGCGCGCTGCTGAACAGCACGTCGGACGCCATCATCACCACCGATCTGGACTCCGTCATCCAGGGCTGGAACAAGGGCGCGGAAGCACTGTACGGATGGAGCCCCGAAGAGGCCATCGGCCGGCGAATGGGCCAGCTGGTCCCAACCGAGTACGAGTGTCAGAATGGCGACGACGTGCGGGCCAAACTTCAGGCCGAAGGCGCCTGGAGCGGTGAAGTGATCCAGATCCGCATAGATGGAACGCAGATCGTCGTTCAGGTCTCCGCCAATCTGGTTACGGACGACGCCGATTATCCCACGCATGTCGTGAGCATCAATCGTGACATCGCCGTGCGTAGGCAAGCGGAAGAAGCATCGTTAAGAAGTGAGGAGAACTTACGAGCCATTCTCAATGCTAGTCCCGATGTAATATGTCTGCTTGATACCGATGGGATCATTCTCTCTTCGAACCAGGGCTTTACAAAAACACTGGGCCTGGAGATAGATAGCGTTGTTAGAAGTGTTTTTGATTACGCTCCCCATGAATCAATCCCGGGAAGAAGAGCGGTGCTCGAGAAGGTCTTCAGGACGGGTGAGCCGTCACGATTCGAAGATAGGGGGCTATCTGGCGTATTCGAGTCACATCTTCATCCTGTTCTTGGCCCGGCGGGAGAAGTAACAGCGGTTGCCGTTTATGCCCGCGACATCACCGCGCGCAGGCGGGCCGAGGAGAGAGCGCGTGAAACTGAGATACGCGCCCGCACCATGATGCAGCAGTGCCCTCTGCCCATCCTGGTCATGTCGACCGACGGCCGAATGGTCGAGGTCAATGACGCCTATCTGGAACTCTGGGATATTCCGGAGGAGGCGCTGCCGGAACTCTTCAACAAGTACGATATTTTCCAGGACGAGCAGGCAAGGAGGCTGGGCGTCATGCCGTACATCGAGAGGGGCTTCGCGGGTGAGTCCGTTCTCCTGCCGCCGCTCGAGTATGACGCCGCAGACACCGTACAGACCCTCGAGATCAGTGACGCCAAGGGAAGAAAGCGCTGGATCCTGTCGCGCATCTACCCGCTGATCGACGAGAGGGGGCAAATCCAGAATGTCGTTATGCAGCACGAGGACATCACCGAGCGCATGCGGGTCGAGGAAACCCTGCGCCTGAAGAACTTGGTTTTCGATGCCGCCATCGCCGCCAACAGCATAACCGACGCAAAACACAACATCACCGAGGTCAACCAGGCCTTTCTCGATGCCTGGGGCTATTCCGGCGCAGACGAAGTCATCGGCAAGCCGGTTTCACATTTCCTGCTTCGCGAGAAAGCGACCGAAGAAATGGTTGATGCCCTCAACACGACCACCAAGTGGACGGGCGACTTCGACGCAAGGAGGAAGGACGGTTCGACCTTTGTCGCCCACCTTCTCGCGACGGTCCTCCGCGACGCCGGCGGTGAGGTCGTGGGCTATCAATCATCCGCGATCGACATCACCGAAAAGCGCAACCTTCAAACCAGCCTCGCCCAATCAGATCGACTCGCCAGCATGGGCATGCTGGCCGCGGGCGTGGCGCACGAAATCAACAACCCGCTCTCCTACGTCCTGTGCAATCTGGAGACCCTGACCGAAGATCTGCAACGCCTGTTCGAGCGAACCCAAGCGACTGAAGCAAGACTGGACGCTGTCGACGCGGATGGGGCCACCGTTGCACCCGGCGACGGCGCCGAGTCAATCAGCCCGCGGATGTTCGAGGACCTTGCCGAGCGCGCCCGCGAGGCGGCCGACGGCGCACGGCGCATCAAGGACATTGCTCGTGGCCTGGGTGCCTTCTCGCGAGTCGAGCAGCTCGCGCTGATCCCGATCAACCTGCAGGACTCCATCGAGCACGCCATTAGCATGTGCTCCATCGAGATCAAGTACCGGGCCCGGCTGGTCAAGGACTTCGGCCGCTTGCCCACGGTCCTGGCCAGCGAGGGCAGGCTCGCCCAGGTGGTGCTCAACCTGCTGGTCAACGCGAGCCACGCCATCGGCGAGGGCGACGTCGAGCACAACGAAATCCGGATTCGCACCTGGTGCGAGGGTGAGAACGTCTTCCTTGAGGTGCGCGATACGGGCCAGGGCATCCCGCCCGAGAATCTCGAGCGGCTGTTCGAGCCCTTCTTCACTACCAAGCCTGCGGGTATGGGCTCGGGGTTGGGACTTTCCATCTGCAAGAGCATCGTGAGCGGCTACGGTGGCGACGTCGCTGTGAACAGCAGGGTCGGCGAGGGGACCTGCTTCACCGTGCGCCTGCCGGTCCGGCCCGAGGAGACCGCGCAGGTTGAGACCAGCGGGGCGGCCCAACCGGAGGCCGGCCCGGTCGAGCGCGGGCGGCTTCTGGTCATCGACGACGAAGCGCCCATCCGTGCAATCCTGAAGCGGCTACTGGGAACGCACCACGAGGTCGTGACGGCCGAGTCGGGCGCGGCGGCCAAGGAGCTGCTCGAACGCGATCGGAGCTTCGACTTGATTATCTGCGACATGATGATGCCTGCGGTGTCGGGCATGGACCTGCACAAGTGGCTCATCGACACCGACCCCGACCTGGCAGAGAGCCTCATCTTCATCACCGGCGGCGCCTTCACGCCCAAGGCCCGCGAGTACCTGGCCCTGGTCGATAACTTGCAGGTCGAGAAACCGTTCCAGGCCAAGGACCTTCAGTGTGTGGTGAACAAACTGATCGCCGCTGCGAAGTCAACGAAGGTGCAGAACGGCTGATCATCCGCAGCTGCACGCCCGACCGCTCAAGCTTCATCGCCTCGTTCATCAGGATACTCGAACGGTCGCGCCATCCCGTTCGTATTCTCCTTAATCAGTACTTCCTTGACCCGGTCGATTGCCTTGGAATTGACCGGGGGGGGCATTCCTCGTACCTCCTTGTCGGTGGTTGTCTGCCTGACGTCACCTACAAGAAGAGCGGATGTGACTCACTTCCTCCAACCCAGATCCCCCCAACGTATGCTGGGGTCTCCCCGAATTCCAGAAAGGGCGTTGCACGGCTCTCTTCGTGTCCCTTTCGTGGTGGAGCGGTATCTCGGTCGTCTGAAGCTCTCAGAGGCCAGTATCTCCTTCAACTGCCCGTGGCCTTGGGCCAACACCCTGCTGGGTGACCCCGAGACATGTATGTCCTACTTCTCGCGACAGAGAAAAGGCTTGACACCACAGCCACGCACAACTATCTACAACTATGTGCAACAGTTGAAAAGTGCGAACACGGTGAAAAGGGTCCGTGCGCTGGGCTGCAGAACCGGAGCGCAAGGAAGACACGCTGCTACACCTAGATGCCTCGGAATAGGAGCAATGGGAATGGCCACTGACAACGCTGTGTTGAACGCCCGCCACGCGGCCCCGCTTCAACCTGGCAGCCTCCGGCGGGGGTGCGAGTCTAAGCACCTGGAGACTTTAGTTGTACGGTCGCTGCCACGCTCGGACCCACGGGGGACGATCGTGTTGGACATCGCCCGCGTTTCGGATTCCACCAGACTCGGCATCGCTCTCCTTCTTTCCCTTTCTGACGCATGCCCTGACCGGGTCACCATCGACGCCCTGACAGCTGCGACCGGCGGCACGTACGCTGCGGTCGCGCGCATCCTCCGCCGCCTCGCGCAGGCAAGGCTCGTTCGCAGCACGCGCGGGCCCGGCGGCGGTTGGAGACTCAGTGTCCCACCGGGCTGCATAGCCCTCCGCCAGGTGATAGGCGCCCTGAGAACCGCCGCTCCCTCACCCAACGGGAGCACCGCACGTGAACGAAGCACCCACAGGGGGTCCGCGCTGCTTGACAGTGTCATTCGGCGCAGTCAGGCCTCGCTGGTACGAACGCTCGCCAGCGTGTCACTCGCCGACATGTTGGACATGGAACGGCAAGCGGGGGAAAGGTAGACCGCTCGCACCTGCTGCATCCGACGCGCACGCCGCAGGTGTCCCACGTCACACCCAGGCGACACCGCGCCTGTCGTGTCACAGGTAACCCCGAACCGGGGAGTCGCAGATGGCCCAGCGTTGCCCCGGAGGGAGGCCCATGTTGCGTCCGAACAAAAAACACACTGAAGGTGGAGCGCTTGATGACGTCACCGCGACAGAGGATCAGCGGCGCGCCGACGCCAGGTGGTCTACCGCCATCGAGGCGGTAGAGGATCCCATCTGCCTGCTCGACGCGGACGGGAAGATCGTACAGTGCAACAGGGCCATGCAGAGAATGCTCGACATGACGCCGGCGGAGATAGAGGGACAGCACTGCTGGCATCTGATCCACGGCTCGGACGACCCGCCAGAGGAATGCCCGACGACACTGGCCCGAAGGTCGAAGCGCAGTGAGACGGAGATGACGCATCTCGGGGACCAGAGGGTCGAGGTCACGGTCGACCCGATCCTCAACGAGCACGGCGAGTTCACCGGAGTCATTCAGAGCATCCGGGACACGACCCTCTGTCGTCGTCTGTGCGATGAGATCATGGAGCACACCGGCGAGCTGCACCTCATCGCTACCCTCAACAAGGCCGCCAACGAGGGCGCGAGTCTGGAGGACGTGCTTCACCTGACCGCCGGGAAGATGGCTGAGATGTTCACGGGCGCCACCGTGTTCGCCCACCTGATGTCCGCCGACGGGAAGCGCGTCCTGGTGCGAGGCGAGGACACTGCTACGGGCGACGAGGATGCCTACGATATCTACGGTTCTCCCCTCAGGAGACATGGCGTGTCGCTCGAGACCGTCGAAGCCTACAGCAAGGCCATGGATGCGGGCGAGCCGGTCATCCTGCGCGACGCGGACGAGATCCGTCAGCTGCTCGCCGAACACGAGAGGGCGAACACGCTGTCCGACGACCTCCGCGAGCACGAGGACATGCCACCGGACCACCGTGCCAAATGCGACGCGGACGTGCGCTCGGTCATGGTAGCACCCCTCGCGTGCAAAGGGACACCGGTGGGACTTCTGGAGCTGTGGCTCCCGAGCGACGTCGACGAGGGGCAGGCGGAACGCGTGTCAAGGATCGCTGCACAGCTCACGACCATTGTTCGACGCTTGAGATCGGAGGAGAGATTCCGGAGAATCCTCGACACCACCGCCGAGGGAGTACTGATAGCGGACATCAATACGAGCAGGTTCGCCTACGCCAACGCGGCGATCTGCGCCATGCTCGGATACAGCCAGGAGGAGCTGCAGAACCTGGGTGTGGGAGACGTCCTTCCGAAAGAAGACCTTGAGAACGCGCGCACCCTCTTCTCCGCCGAAGCAGTGGGCAATCGGATGCTTGCCGGGAGCATCTCTTTCATGAAGAAGAACGGGGAAATATTCATCGCTGACCTGAGAACAACCCCGATGATCATAGACGGGTCGGTGTGCAGCGTCGCCTTCGTCACCAACGTCAGCCACCGCGTGGACGCGGAGGACCAGCTCCGACGGCGCCTCAGGTTCGAGAGGATCATCTCCACCGCCTCCACGGTGTTCATCAACCTCAGGGCGGACCAGCTGAATGAGGCCATGATCAGGACTCTGGTAGACGTGGGCCGCTTCCTCGACCTCGACAGCTGCCATGTCTGCATGTTTCCGGACGATCCTGAAGCCGAGCAGAAGACCTACGACTGGTGTATGGAAGGTACCAACCCGAACCTGAAGAAGCTGGGAGAGGTCGCCTGGCTCACCTCGACGCGGTCTAGGATGAGCCTGCTAGACTTCCGTCCCGTGCTGATCTCCAGTCTCGACGACCTTTCATCAGAGGACGCGGAACTCGAAAGGAGACTCCGGGCACTCGGCGTCAGCTCTGTCATGGTCACACCAATCATGTTCGACGGTGACGTGATAGGGATCTTCTCGGCCTCGACGTGCCGCTCGGAGCGCGAGTGGTCGGCGGAGGCAATCTCCCTGCTCACGACACTCGGAGAGCTCTACGTCAGCGCCGTGCGAAGGGCAGGTTCTTCCGATGCGCTCGCCACCGTTCTCGACAGGCGATACCGCGCTGTGAACGGCACTGTGAGAGCCCTTTCGAGCATCGGCGAACTCCGTGACCCTTACACCGCGGGACATCAGCGACGCGTCGCCGAGTTCGCAAGAGCGATCGCGCTGGAATTGGGCATGTCAGGGGAGCGCGCCGAGGGCATCCACGTGGCGGCCATGCTGCACGACATCGGCAAGATGCACGTGCCAGCCGAGATCCTCGTCAGGCCTGGTCCTGTGGACGACCTCGAGTTCGACATCATTAGGACGCACACGCAGGTCGGCTACGACATGCTAAAGGACATCGACTTCCCGTGGCCCGTGGCTGAGGTCGCGCTCAAGCACCACGAGAGGATGGACGGCTCCGGCTACCCACTGGGTCTCAAGGGTGATGACATACCTCTCGAGGCGAGGATCGTCGCCGTCGCCGATGTCGTCGAGGCGATGTCGTCGTACCGCCCGTTCAGGCCCGCTCTTCCCATCGAGGCCGCGATCAAGGAAATCACTCTCAAGAGAGGGGTGCTCTACTGCCCTGACGTGGTGGACGTCGCTCTGGACCTCCTCACCAAGAAGGGCTTCAGATTCGCCGAGGAGAGCGACAGAGCCGGACGGCGGCAGCTCACCGGATCCTAGCAGGCCTGTCGCCCTCCTCCCTACCTCACTTGACAATGCACCGCCGCCGCTGTACCTTGCGCTGACGCTGTTCTGTCCACGCGCACGCCCGCGGTTCCCAATCCGCGCGTCCGCCAAGTTTGCCGCACGCCTTCGCGCGCAGCGGCCGTGGTTGCTACGTACCGCCTCGTGCCTGCGTGGTAGGCCACGCCCGGGAGACCGCAATGCCAAAGAGCATCGACATCAGCAAAATCCGCAACGTCGGCCTCACGGCCCACATAGATGCCGGCAAGACCACCGTCACCGAGCGCATCCTCTACTTCGCGGGCAGAACGCACCGACTTGGCGAGGTCCACGACGGCGAAGCGACGATG
>JAUVLG010000168.1 GCA_030595835.1 Candidatus Eiseniibacteriota bacterium
CGACGGTGACGAGTATCACAGCTACGGTACGGACCCCACGAACACCGACACGGACGGCGACGGCTGCACCGAGGACGACGCCGGTTACGAGAACGTCCTGGTTGACACTGACAACGACGGCGCGAACAACGCCATGGACGTCGACAGTGACAACGACTGGGTCTGGGACGGTGACGGCTCCGAGGACTGCGCCGGCGTTAACGATGCCGACGGTGACGGTGTTCCGGACATCTGGGACAACGACACGGACAACGACAACCTGTCCGACGTGCAGGAGATGGGTCTGGACACCTGGCACGAGTACGCCGACAACGACCGTGACTTCGACGAGGACGGTATCCTCGACGGCGACGAGTACTACCAGGTCATCCACCAGCCGCACACGGGCGAGATCGGGTTTGAGGCCTCCGATCCCAAGCTGTTCGATACGGATCAGGACGGCCTGCACGACGGTTTCGAGCGAGGCATGGTTGGGCCGATCCCGGTCGATCCGGTCTACGGTGGCACGAACCCCGACCCGGGCTTCTGGGACTTCGACGGTATCCCTAACTCGCATCCGTCGCTCTACGACACGGATATGGACGGGTTCTCGGACTACGTTGAGGACGCGGATCTGGACGGCGACAACACCGACATCCTGGGCGGTGGAGGTGACGATTCCGAGCCCGACCCCCGTGACGACGACACCGACGATGACGGTCTCATCGACGGTTACGAGCTCATCTACGGGGGCCCGGTGAGGGATCCGGGCACCAATCCGGGCACCAATTGCCTCTGGATCGACACCGACGACGACGGTCTCTTCGACGGTCTCGAGTGGGGTCTTCTTGCGGCGATGGGCAGCGACACCGATCCCACGAACCCGTGGTTCGGCCACGCGCGCTACGACGTCATGGAGGGCGGCGCCTACACGACCGACCCGCTCAACGACGACACGGACGGCGACGGTCTGCCCGACGGCTGGGGCGAGGACGATGACTTCGACGGCTACCGCGACGGGAACAGCCCGTACGACACCGACTCCGACTGGGGTGGTGCCGGCGAGACGGACCCGAACGTCTGTGACACGGACCGCGGCGGCGTTGATGACGGGACCGAGTGGATGAACGGTACCGACCCGCTCCTCAACACCGTTGGAGACTGGGACATCGACTTCATCGTTATGGTGCCGGGTCGCGCCGCTGGTGAAACGCTCGACATCGGAATGCCGGATGCCGGCGTACTGCCTGGCTACAGCGGCTGGGCAGGGGCCACGGTCGTCCACACGGACGGCGAGTGGAACCCCGATCCTTCGGACGGTCCTTCGATGGGCGGCATCATCCCCGATCTCTACTTCGCCGCTACGTCTCTGCATTGGGCCGGTAATCATCCGAGCGACACCTACACGCCGACGCCTGACGATGCCGACTGGATCCATTACTCGGCCGTCAGCTTCGACGGGCCGGACATCACCGATTTCGTTCCTGGTGACGACTACGAGGTCGACATCAGCGTGAATGTGCCCGAGGGCGCGATGCCCGGTTGGTACGTGGGCTACGCCCAGGTGGAGACGGAGCGTCTTGCCGATAACGGCATCGACTGCATCACTGAGCAGGAACTGGCCGATGACTACATCGTGCTGAGGGTCTGGGTCGCGCCGCAGAAGGACATCGACATCTGCGACAACGACGGTGACGCGCTCGGTGTTGGTCTGGCTTCCGACCCGTTCGACTTCTGGGAGGATGCGGAGTACGGCGAGATGCACCTGATGGGCGCGCCGATGCATCCGAACGGCATCGAGGGCATGTTCAGGGTCGCGAACCCGAACACCTATCCCGACGGCGACTGGCCGTATCCTGGCCACACGCCGGATGGGATCAACGACTACAACGGTCTCGATGCTCTGCCTCATATCTGGCGGGACTGGGATATGGATGAGCCCGATCTTCAGGGCAACGTCGATCTGACGTACGACCTCGAGGCGGAGTTCTGGTGGGCGGACGGCCCCGTCGATCCGACGAGTGCCATAAGCTTCGACTCGCCGCTCACGGCCGGTATGGCCCTGGCGACGATCGACTCGTTCTTCGTCTACATCGACACCTCGACGCTCCCGATGGGCGAGTACGAGGGCTGGGTGGTGGTGTTCGAGGACATCCCGCACGGCATCGATTCTCCGAACGGGTACTGGGACGAGGACGAGGTGTGCGACTGGTTCATGCTCAAGTTCATGCTGGTGCTGCCTGATCTCGATATCGACGACGACTACGCCAACATGGCGGGTAACCTGCTCACGATCGATGTGGAGCCGGGCGACGTCGACGTCATGATCGGTGACTTCCGGGTCTACGCGGCAGGACCGGGGACGAACGTGGACGATTGGGACGGTCCGGGGACAGAGAGCATCTTTGACCTTGCTTACTACCATCCGGAGACCGGGGAGCTCACGAAGATCCCGGCCGACGGTTTGGGTTCAGTGAGCATCTACCCCGAACTGCCTGACGGATCGCACTCGATCGAGGTCCTGCTGAGCGGCGCCATGGGCGACACGCTCATCCTGAACGGCGCGTCCAAGCTCTACAGTGTGGCTGTAGCGGACGTGCCGCTCGATCTGCCGGCAGGTACCTATCGCATGGACCACCCGGAAGATTGGGTGCCCGGCGACGGTACCGTGCCGATCGCGGCGCGGGGTCTTGACACCGGTATGGGTTGGCTCGACGGCGAGTCCGGACCGGCTGTCATCTACGATCCCACGATTCCTGAGGTCGCCACGCTGATGGACTTCTTCCATCTGGTGATCAACGTCGCTGCCATGATCGACGTCGAGTTCGACGAGTTCACGGTGTGGAGCGACACGGGTGACCCGGGTGA
>JAUVLG010000021.1 GCA_030595835.1 Candidatus Eiseniibacteriota bacterium
TGGATTGTTGTGGAAGCCATATTCTACCATGCGGAGCGCGACCTTGAAACCTGAGATGGCGTCTGTTAGTCCTTATGTGTAAGGGGAATCGGAAGCAGAGCGGCTCGCCAGGGTCTACGTGTCTGTGGCGAGCGCGTATGGATGCTGATCTGGACCGAGGAGGCAAGGGAACATGAGAACGGTAATTCGTGTGGCAATTAGCTGCCTGTTAGTTGTGGCTGCGTGCTCGGTCGCGCAGGCGCGCGAGATAGACAAAGATTTCCATGAGACCTTCGATGTCAGTGAGGGTGTCGTCCTCCGCCTCGACTACGACGACGGCGATGCGACCATTACCCCGTGGGACCAGGACGCTATAGATGTCGTGGTCCATTACCACGCTGACGTGACGGCGATCGGGTTCGGCACGGAGCCCGATTTCAACGTCGAGTTCAGGCAGACCGACGACAGAGTGACGGTACGGGGGATAGAGGCTTCCTCGTCCGGGGTCTACTTCTTCCGCGCGATGCGCGAGTACGAGTACACCTATGCGATCAAGGCACCGAGCTACGTCATCCTCGACCTGACGGGCGACGACGGCGACCTGGAACTGTCGGGGTGGCGAGCCGACATAGAGTGCAGGGTCGACGACGGTGACGTCAAGTTCACCGATGTCGTCAACGGGAACACCGAGATATGGATAGAGGACGGTGATGTTCACCTTACAACGCTGTCCGGCGACCTTGTTGTCAGGGGCGACGACGGTGACATCTCTGTCACGAACAGCACGCTCTCTCATGCGCTCTTCGCACTGGAGGACGGAGACATCCGGATCTCTGACAGTAAAGGGGACTTCGATGTCGCGCTTGATGACGGTGACGTTACTCTGAGCAGAGTTACGACGTCCATCGTGGATGTGCGGGGCGAAGACGGCAGTGTCAACCTTGATATCACGAGCGACGCCGATATTCACGTCAACGTGGTCACGGACGATGGTGACGTGACCATCAGGCTGGCGGGAGGGCTCCCGTTTCAATACCTGGTTACGATGGACGACGGACGTGTCGATGTCGATATCGACGGGAGCGTTGAGACCGATAGGCGTGAGCACAGGATATCGGGCAAGGTTGGCACCGGTGGGGGACTCGTCCGCGTCAGTACGGCGGACGGGGATGTCGAGCTGACGACCGCTGACTAGGTCGGCGCTTGCTCGCGTGGCTGCCTGAACCGCATGATGATCCTCACGGATAACCAGAGGACCGCGGCGACGAACGCGACCAGCACATACCAGAAGTTACCAGGGAGCCTGGGCAGAGCGCTGCCCAGGTTCTCTCTGAATATGAGCTGCGCGAGCGCCACGAGAAACCCGAGCGTCGCGGTCTCTATCCAGAGTATCTGATTCCTCAGGAACGCCCGGCTTTCCTCCTGCCTCTCTGGCGAGAACCAGTAGTCCTTGTGCGGTACGTTGATGAGGGCCAGGGGGACTCTGTCGAGCAAGGTCGCAAACGCCGCGCCGAACAGCACGAAGAACACCTCCATGCCGCCGAAGAGCAGCATGAACTCACCCTTGCTGCTCCAACCGTCGGCCTCTCCGGACGCCCCGAAGTGGACGGCAAGCCTCTCCGGCAGCAGCGGGTAGTAGTGGGTCATCTGGATGGCCGCGACCGCCGCGAGCAGCAGCAGAATGGTCATTGGTGTCCTGTCAAGTTTCATGGTCGGCTCTCCTTGCGAGGCGCTCCCCAGGAACTTGCCCGGTCTCGTGTCTCCCCGGAACCCGCCTGGCCCGGCGCCTTCCCCTGGCTCGACTCGCTCTCAATAATGGAGTAGAGACGCGAGCTGCGCCACTGTCCTCTCAACCAGGTGTCGTCCCGCATGGTTCCTTCCAACTCCATCCCGGCCTTCTCGAGCACGCGTGCCGACCGCACGTTCCTGGTGTCGCAGGTCGCCCAGATCCGGTGGACACGCAGTTGCTCGAACCCGAAACCGATCAGCCCCGCGGCGGCCTCCGTCGCGAGCCCCTTACCCCACGCGTCCCTGCGCAGACAGTATCCCATGTCGGCCGTGCGGAAGCTCTCCTCAGCAGCACGGATGCCGCTGCCACCGATCAAGCGACCGGTCTCTCTCAGTGTGATGGCGAGTTCGAAATGAAGTCTCGGGTCCCGGTGCCGGGAAGCGATGGCGCGCTCGACGAAGGCGCTGGTTTCGTCCTCACTGTTGGGTCCCCACGGCATGTAGTGGTAGACCTCCGGGTCCACCGCATACTTGTGCACGCTCTCTCTGTCGTCGCGGCGGAATTCCCTCAGGACCAACCGCTCGGTCTCAATCGTGACATCGCCGGCCATTCCCACTCCCATCGGTCGTCTACAGCAGAAGACAGGCCTCCGCCGCCAGCCACAGGAGGTTTTCCCTGACCGTCCTGCGCTTCTGCCACTCTCTCTGGTCCCATTCCTTGCCGCTGACGTCGTCCCCGCTGTAGAGCATCTGGGCGAACGTCACCCCCCTGAAGCGGGCCACGGCGAAGAAGCACGGCACGCAATGCTACGGAACGCAATGCTCCGGCACCGGGGAGGGGTCGATCTGTTCGGAAGGCTCGATGACCGCACGCTCGGCGGGATCGAACTCCAGGAGAGGGAAGTCCTTGGGCTTCATGCGGGCTCCCGTCAGTCGGCTGCGAGCGTGCGCTTGAGGAGGAGGATCGTGATGTCGTCGGTCGGACTGGCATCACCCACGAAGCGGTCAAGGTCGCTTGTGACGTGCGCCACCACCTCTTCGGCGGACGCGTCGCGTTCGCGACAGAGGACATTTCGCAGCCGCTCTTCCTCGTAGAACTCACCGTCCGCGTTCTGCGCCTCCGGGATGCCGTCGCTGAAAAGAAAGAGCATTCCGCCCGGCTCGATCGTCAGATGCCCGGCGGCAAACGGGGCTGATTCGAGCATCCCGATGGGTGTACCGGTCGCGGCAACCTCCTTGATCTCGCACTTCGGTGCAAGCAGATAGGGAGGGTTGTGTCCCGCGTTGACATACCCGATGTCGCCCGTTGGGGGGTCGAGAACCCCAAGGAAGAGCGTCGCGTAATGGATGGGATCGGTGGACAGGTAGATCTGGCGGTTGAGCCGCCGGACCAGTTCTGTGAGGTCCCTGGACTCGTCGATGAGTACCGAGATTATAGGCATGATGTTCGATACGAGGAGCGCGGCGCCCAGACCCTTGCCGGCGACGTCGCCGGCAAGGAAGAGCACGCGCCCGTCCTCCAGGCACTTGACGTCGTACAGGTCGCCACCGACTTCGAGGCAGGGCTCGTGATACGTGCCGATCTCGTAGCCGAGAACGCAACCGAGGTCTGCCGGGAGGATGTACGCTAGTATGTCCTTGGCCGCCTGCACCTCTCTCGCAAGGCGCCGGCCCTCCTCCTCGGCCTCGGCGAGGCGTGCCTGTGTGATCTTCACGCCGATCAGGTTCGCGAGCGCGGTGAACGTGCGAAGCTCGTCCTTGTTGTACCAGAAGGCGGGGTCCGTCGTGTCGGCGTATAGGATGCCGATGACCTTCTCGTTGTCGAAGAGCGGCGCCGCCATCGCGGAACGAATGCCCTGTGAAACAACACTCTGCTGCTGCTGGAATCGAGGGTCCTGCTGCGCGTCGCTGGTCAAGAGGCCGGACCGCTGCGCGACGACCTTCTGGACCATCGTGCGACTCAGGACCAGCTCACCACTCGCTGTGCCCGGCTTGAGTCTGGACGCCCTGACGACCGGTTCCTCCTTGCCCTCTTCCATCAGGAGAAGCACGGCCTTGTCGCTGGTCGCGAGTTTCTCAACAAGATCGAGGATCATCTCATAGAGCTCGTCGAGAGGACGCTGGGTTGCGAGCAGCTCGCCTGCCTCTGCGAGAATGCGGAAGAGATTGGTCCGCTCGTCGACGCGGCCGTCAGCACCGAATATCTCCTCCAGCGTCACGGAGGAGCTCTCTATCGAGCTGCCATTCTGGGAGAACATGGTCTGCGCCGCCGGCGCGCTTTCCACGAACTTCAGCTCGACGTCCGCGAACGCGAGCACGTCGCCGAGCACAAGCTCACGCGGCCGCGTCATGGGTGCGCCATTGACGAACGTACCGTTGCTGCTCTCGAGGTCCGTCAGGATTACCTTCCCGCCATCGAGCACTATCTTCGCGTGAGTACGGGAGACAGATGAGTCGGGCAGCCTGACGTGACTGGTGGCCGCTCTCCCGACTATCTGTTCGCCGTCCCTCAGGAAGTGGCAGGCGGAGCGCCCCTTTATCTTGCCGACTAGTGCAAAGGCCATGTTTCGGTCCTTGGATAGCATCCAGGTCTCATGGGACCCGCGACGGTGTCGCCCGAGCCATCTACTGCAGAGCAACCGTGCGATCGTGAAGGCGCCTCAGTGCCCGACACTAGCAGACCGCCCGGGGCGTTTCAATGGGGTTTGGGGGCCGTCGCTCTGGAACGAGAGCTTGGCCTGTGGTTAAATCGTCCAGGGAGAAGGGGGGTCACCGCGTGCTCAACTTCGATGAGTTGGCCGAAGGCAGGGTGGTCGTCGTAGGGATAGGCAACACGCTCCGCGCAGACGACGGCGCGGGGTCGCTCGTGGCCGAGAGGTTACGGGAGCGATATCCTGACGTCGTCTTCGACGGCGCCCAGGCGCCCGAGAACTACCTGGGGCCGATCAGGCGGGCGGGTCCGGACGTCGTGGTGCTGGTCGATGCCGCCGACTTCGGTGGGAACCCGGGCGAGGTGAGGGTGGCGGCAGCGGAGGATGTTGAGGGACTGATGATGGGTACGCACGCGGCGCCCCTCTCGATGTTCATGAGGGTACTGGATCACGAGACAGGAGCCGACGTGAGGCTCGTGGCCGTTCAAGTCGCATCTACTGCACTCGGTGTAAGCATGACCAGCGAGGTCGCAGATACTGTCGACCACCTTGTGCTGCGACTTGGAGAGTTGCTCGACAGGAGGGCGGAGAGATGATTCGGAAACCACGCGTTGTCCAAGTACCGGTGTTTCTGCTGATATGCCTTCTGGCAGTCACCTCGTGCTCGCGGATAGAGGAGCCTGTCGTAACGATGACCGGGGTCGACTTCAGAGGGATATCGACCGAAGGTCTGTCATTCAGACTGCTGGTGGACGTCGAGAATCCGAACGGGTTTGGGGCCGACATCAGCGAGCTGGAGTATCGTGTCTTGCTGGACAACGTGGAGGTGGCCACCGGGCTGCAGAAGGACGCCGTCTCCGTGCCCGCTGAGAGCACGGTCGAAGTGGCGATGCCCTTCACCATCGTCTGGGGCGGGATAGACACGGGCCTCAAGAAGCTCCTCGACGGCGAGGAGCACGAGTGGCGCCTCAAAGGAAGCGTAAGGCTCAACAACGGCGCGCTGTCGCGCGTTTTCAGATTCTCCGAGAACGGGACGTACGACGCGCCCAGGGCGAATGACCTCAACATCGATCTGGACCTCTAGCGGCTGCGTCTGCATCGCTGCGGTCGCTCGGGATTCTCGCCGCGTCGAGCCCCGCTCCAGAGACACGGGAGGTTTGTCATCAAGAGGAAATACACACCGAAAGATGAGCGCGCAATCCTGGTCGGCGTGAGTCTGCCCAACACAAGGGTAGAGGACGAGCAGGAGTCGCTCGACGAGCTGGCGGAACTCGCGCGGACGGCGGGGGCTACTGTGGTCGACCGGTTCGTCCAGAACCGGACGCGGCTGGATGGAAAGACATACGTCGGCAGCGGGATGGTCGAGAGGATCAAGGCGGCCGCGGCGATACACGAGGCCAACCTCCTGATCTTCGACGACGACCTGAGGCCCGCGCAGGGCAGGGAGATCGAGGAGGCCACGGAGATAAAGGTCATCGACAGGACCGAGCTCATTCTCGACATCTTCGCGAGGCGTGCCCGCACGAAGGTTGCCCGCGCGCAGGTCGAGCTGGCGCAGCTGGAGTACGAGCTACCGCGCCTGCGGAGACTGTGGGACCACCTCCAGCGCCTCGGCGGCGGCATCGGTACTCGCGGTCCGGGAGAGACACAGCTGGAGAGTGATCGCCGCAACGTGAGGGTCAGGATCAAGATCCTGAAGAAGATCCTGAAGGGGGTCGAGATAGACCGCCAGGAGCAGCGGAAGCAGCGTGCCCGGATGGCGCGTGTGGCGCTGGTTGGATACACAAACGCCGGCAAGTCGACCGTCATGAACGCGCTCTCCGGAGCGGACGTGCTGACCGAGGACCTTCTATTCGCGACGCTGGATGCGACCACGCGGAAGCTCGATCTTCCGGGCGGACACGAGGCGCTCCTGACCGACACGGTCGGCCTCATCAAGAAGCTGCCGCACCATCTCGTGGTCAGCTTCCACGCCACGCTCGAGGAGATCGCCGACTCCGACCTGCTTCTGCACGTGGTAGATGCTTCGCGGACGCACTGCGAGCGCTACATGGACCTGGCGGACGCGGTCCTGAAAGACATGGGTATCGAGGAGAAGCCCACCCGGCTCATCTTCAATAAGATCGACCTGATCGAGGATGTAGGCGAGCTTGAGCGACTCAGGCGGATGTACCCTGGTGCTCTCTTCACGAACGCGGTCGAGGGTGAGGGTCTGGAGGAGATCAGGCGGGCCATCTGCGCTCTCGTCGAGAGCAAAGAGGAGGTCCTCAGTATCACCGTTCCCTACAGTGAGGGTCGGCTGATGTCGACCGTGTACCAGATGGGCGAGGTGCTGTCGACACAGGACGGCGAGGAGGCCACGGAGATGAAGGTGCGCGTCTCGAAGGCTGACGCTGACCGGCTCCGTAAGCTTGGCGTGGTCGGGTAGCGCGAGTGGATTCACTTGAGTGCGAAACAGGTGTCGCCACCCGATTCTGCGGCAGGATGTGTGTGCATATACTGAACACTGAGCCACGTGGGCAGGCCACGACACAGGATATCCTGGGCTTTCGGAGAACGACCGACAACTTGCCGCTTGCATACGAAAGAAAAGCCCCCTAACATTTATTAGTAGGTTGCCCAACGAAAGCTCAGTTACATAGAGTCCGGTAGCCCATCACCCCACCACGGGCCCCTTGGCAGGAGAGGCCATGATCCACACGAGAGCCACGGGACGGCACATCGATTTCTCAGCAGGTGGTGAGAACTACAGCGCGTTCGTGCCCCACCCGTTGCCACCCGATCCACCGCTCGGTCTCAGCGAAAGCGTGCAGGATCTGAGGGACCGCGCCAACAGAGCGCTGGGAAGACTGGATGGGGTCGCGACTGTTCTGCCTGATGCCTCGCTCTTCGTCTACATGTATATTCGGAAGGAAGCCGTGCTCTCATCACAGATTGAGGGTACCCAGTCATCTCTGTCGGAGCTACTCCTGTTCGAAAGCGAGCAAGCTCCGGGAGTCCCCCTCGATGATGTAGAGGAAGTGTCGAAGTACGTTGCTGCAATGGAACACGGGCTGCGTCGTCTCGGCAGTGGATTCCCTCTCTCCTTAAGACTCATCCGTGAGATCCACGGAGTCCTGCTGTCTGGGGGGCGAGGCAGCGAGAGAACGCCAGGGGAGTTCCGCCGTTCCCAGAACTGGATTGGTGGGACGCGCCCCGGGAACGCGGTCTTTGTGCCGCCGCCGCCGGACATGGTCATCGACTGTATGGGTGCTCTTGAGAAGTTCCTACAGGATGATCCGGTGAAGACCCCAGTCCTGATCAAGGCAGCACTGGCGCACGTTCAGTTTGAGTCGATCCACCCCTTCCTTGACGGCAACGGGCGCTTGGGTCGGCTGTTGATCACCTTACTTCTGTGCGCAGAGGGAGCTCTGCGCCAGCCACTGCTGTACCTCAGCCTGTACTTCAAGAGCCACCGCCAAACATACTACGATCTACTCCAGAGAGTCCGGAGCGACGGCGATTGGGAAACATGGGTGGAGTTCTTTCTGTCCGGGGTGATTGAGACTGCCCAGCAGGCAAGCGATGCGGCGGACGCGATCCTGCGGCTGTTCGACGAGGACAGGAAGCGCATCGAGGCCCTCGGGCGGGCCGCGAGTTCGACGTTGCGGGTCCACGCGCAACTCCGGAAGACACCCCTCATCTCCATTCCGGTAGCGTCGAAGCGCTCGGGGCTCTCGGGGCCGACGGTCGGAGGATCAATGGGGCGCCTGGTTGATTTGGGGATCGTCCGTGAGGTGACAGGCAATCGCCGAAACCGAGTGTTCGTCTATGACCGATTCGTCGACATACTGAACGAAGGGATGGAGTCCACTCCGTGAGTACGGGGATCTCATGACGTCGAAAAAGTGGAAGCCCAAGGCTGGCTGGCGTCAGGGCGCAGGCGAAGTGACTTCGCGAGGAGGGCCACACGGTCTCGGCTGGGAAGGGGAAGAAACCCCCGAAGGTCAAGGACTTCGACACATCACTCGTCAGGTTTGGATGAGATGCTGCGGTCCCCGGTGCAGGGTGGACCGTGGTGACAGAAGCGGGGCGCCGTCTACTGAGGCGCCCCGCTTGCGTTTGTGCGACCGTATTATGTTCCAGACTCGGCCCTGGGACTTCATCAGGCGTCGTGCGGCTTCAGTCGCGAGCCGCTTCGGCCGGGCAACTCCTCGACCTAGTAGGAGCCAACCAGGTCGATGAACCAACCGTGGCTCTCATAAGAGAGGTCGGTCAGGTCGTCGGAGAAGTCGGTGAAGTTGTAGCCTACGCCGACTCTCAGGTTGTCGCCGATCTGCCTGTATGCTCCAGCCAGCACGCCCTGGCGTTGGTCATCAGTCTCCTTCACGCTCAGCCAGCGGTACTCCACCAGGCCATCCCACTTGTTCGTCACGTGGTATCGTGCGCGCGCGGCGGCGAAGTCGACCGACGTCCTGTGCCAGTCCCCGGCGCCCCTCTCGAATCGCACGTCTCCCTGTTTCCTCGCGTACTTGCCACCCATCTCCACTCTATGGCCGAACGGGTGCATACCCTCCAGGGACATGATATGAGAGCGCTCGTCAACCCCGTCGTCCGTATCCTGAGCCTCGGACGCGAGGTCGGACAGGTAGGTGTACCTGCCGAGCACATTGAAACGGTCTCCGCAGATCGGACGATACGCGAAGCCAACGCCCGCCTCCACGAATCTGGCGAGTTCCGCGTCGGTGTTCTGCTCCTCGGTCTGTGACAGGCTGAGCTTGCCGGTGAGGACGAGGTCCTCGGTGGCGCGGTGGGTGATGGAGTTCGTCGTCAGCCACTGTGTCCTGTCGCTCGGGCCCGTGTCACTTCGGTACTCCAGCTTGCCCCCCAGCCGCGTGCGGTCGTGCCCGTAACTCGCGGACACCGTGGCGACGTCGCGCTCGACGTCGGTGCCCTCTGACTCGAGGGCGCTCGACTGCAGTGAGAGCCCGACCGTGGCCCATTCCGAGAACTCGTAGTCCGCGCCATACACTTGAGCGGCACGTGCCCCGTCGTCCTCGTGAGCGAACTGATGCTCCGTGAACACGGCTAGTTGATCGCTCACATTGCGCCGCTGGCCCAGAGTGAAGACCCCGCTCTCCCCGTGCGTGTGGTCGGTGGAAAGCGTGTAGGTGCCATACATGGTCTGCGTGTCGTTGAGGGCGTAGTCGGCGCCGATGTCGGCGGACGTTCCCAGGTCGCCGCTGCTGCCCTCTGCCCTGAGGGCGAGCTTGTCGCCGATTCGACCCTGGAGCCCGACGGTGCCGAGGTTGTTGTCGTCGGCTCCATCGCTCTTGTCCACGGTGAACTGCCCGATGCCGTAGATGTTGAGCGAGCGTGTGACGTCGTACCCGATTCGTGCCGCGGCGAGCGTCGCGTTCGTTCTCTCGTTATCGTCCGGCTCGAACGACTTGAGCCTGATCTCGGCTCCTACGTCCCACCTGTCGGTCACGTCGTAGTCGGCCTGGAGGCTGTAGGTTTGCTCGGTGTCGATCCCATCACGTTCGCTCACGGCTCCCCTCGCGGACACGGACAAGACATCGGTTATCAGCATGCGGCCCTCTCCGCCGTATTCCGTGATCTTGGTTCCGTCCGGCAGGCGCGCGATGGAGAAACCGGCGTCCTTCTGTTTCCACCATCCGGCCAGGGCACCGTCGTAATCGCCGTGTGAGATGTCACCGAAGTCGACTCGGGCCTCGACTCCCAGGGCCTGACCGGTCATGTCGTCCTCGTCCTCGGCCAGGTTCTTGTCGCCGAAGCTCAGGCCACCATCGCCAGAGACGAACGCGCTCGAAACCTGGCGGGCCTGGGACTCCGCGTACTCGGTTTTGATGTAGGTGCCGCCGCCCGTCGTGAGAGTCAGGTCGGCGCCCTTGAGCTCGTATTCCGAGTCGCCCCTGCCCTCCTGGACGTAGGTCCCGCCCAGCGCGACCGCGTCGGTGAGCCAAGCCTTCGCGCGGCCGCCGTACGTTGCGTCCGCGGGCTCGAACCCGCCGGGAACGTACTCGTAGTCGACCAGCAAGAAGACGCGGTTCCCATCGAGAGGTGTGTCCTTGACTATCGACGGTCCCTCCTGTCCGGCGACCCCGGACAGCGGCCGTGTGAGGATAACGCGCCCCTGGATCTCATCGATCTCATAGTCGCGCCCGCGCACGAGCACGATGTTCTCTACGACACGTGTGGTCTCGCGCTCTCGGACCTCCACCCAGGCCTTCTCGGATCCCTGGACGATGTCATCATGCCTGAGGTAGTAGAGACTTCCGCCGGTTGCTATGAACTCGTTGTGGGCGGACGCCGTCTGTGCCTCCGACGCAAACCCGATGAGCTCGGCCCTGCGCTCGCCCGTCTCCGTGGACGCCACGCTGCCGTAGTGCAGCTTTGCACCGTAGAGGCTGCGGTTGTAGCGCGCGAACTCCGTGCCGGTGATGCCCGTGTTGTAGTTGCCCCACAGGGCTTGTGACTCGTCCCAGTCCAGTCGGACGTAGAACTTGCCCTGTGTATCCGTGTCCAGCGTGGTCACGGAATCGTCGCCGTAGACCGGGTAGTAGTGGTCCGGGTCGAGGCGCCTGAACATGCTCTTCGGATCGGTTCTGTCCAACCCGTCGAGCAGACTGTCCAGGTCGTCCTCATCCGTGTCCAGCTGAGCCGTCACGAGGTACCTGCCCTGGATCATGCCCTTGAGGTAGAATGCGACGCGCCCGTCGACGAAGACCTCCTCGTCGTAGTGGTAGTCGGAGGCCAGGGGCTCGATGCTTCCCGAGACGTCGTTCCGGCCGGCCGTGACGTTGGCCACACCAACCATGAAGAAATAGTCCTCGGGGATCTGCGTGATATCCGCCGACTCTCCAGACTCCGCGCCCGACGGGAGTTGGACGCCGAAGTTCACGCGCTCAGTAACGCCCTGGCTTACCCTCATGACCCTGGGGTTCTCGGTCGTGAAGCGGGTTCCGTTGGGGAGGAACGCGGCATCCACCTTGACGGCGATGTTGCGGCCGCGGTCGAAGCGCGCATCCTCGATTCCCGCCAGGTGGTAACGGCCCATCGGGTCGGTGACGACGACGAGCCCTTCCGGCGTTGCCAACCTGGCACTTGCGATGCCCTCCTCGCACTGGCCCTCGTTGGTCAGTGTGACGACCAACCTGTAGCCCGAAGGTTCGGCCGGGGGTTCAACAAACACGTCGCTCGAGATCTCCCTCTCTCGGTCGACCAGCTCGTCATACCAGACCTGAACCTCCGCTCGCCTGTTGAGCGCCATACCCTCGGGCGTGTCGTTGCTCGCAACAGGCACGTCCGGTCCTCTGCCCTCTGACGAGACTGCCGTCTCGGGCAGTCCCAGGGCGGAGGCGAGCAGACGTCCGACCTCTTCCGCGCGCGAGCGGCCCAGGCCGTAGTTGTCGCCGTAGATACCGGCGGCGCCGGCGCTCAGGCGCTCATTGTCGGTGTGACCCACGATGTGAAGTCTCACATTGTCCTTGTCGCTCAGGGTCTCAATGACGGCCCTCAGCCTTTCCACGTACTCGGCGTCGATGTCAGACTTGCCCGACCGGAACCGGATGGGCTCGATGACGTCGGTCAGCTTGATCGTGTCTGTTTCGGTCACGATCATCGTGTGTGTCACCCACTCACCGTCGTCGGGCTCGATCGGAATGAGCTCGCGCGTGATCACGAGCCTCTGACCGTTCAAGCCGGCGGCGACGACCCCGATATGGTCGGTCGTCACCCGGCCGGCGGCGTCCAGCACGACGCGGCTGCCCTCGGCGCTCGAGACCACGATGTCCTCAACATCGGAGCTCGGGAGTTCGGCCTCTATCACGATTCGGCTGCCGGGTTCACTCCAGCCAGGGACGTCCCCGAAGCTGATGCCTTCGGCGAGCGACGCCGGGCCGTCGAGCGGCCTCGGTCCGTCCCCCGTGTCTATCGTCGTCGTTCCAGGGACGAAGGCGTCGGTTGGTGCACCACCTCTGATTATAACGTCTGTCGCGAGCGCTGGATCCTGCCAGCCGTCGCCGTCGCGGTCATGGAAGACCTTGCCTATGATCGCGTTACTGTCGAACGTGGCGTCGTAGACGAACTCTACGCTCGTGCCCGCGGCGCTGCCGATCGGCTCGTCGTCCCTGTAAGGAATAACCACGTTCGCGTGGTCGCCGGGCGTGACACCCGCGCCGGGGCGAAGCAGGTATGTTATGAGCACGATCTCGGTCGGGCCGAAACTGACCGGACCGAACACCACCGGACGATCCCCGGACACGTTCAGGGACGTCTCGACGTCGTCATCCGTTCCGATCGCGCCATCGTCGCCGGCGCGTCTGAGCGTCGCGGAATCCTCGACGTACCGGAACCCCGCTGGGACGAAGTCGTGGAAGGTCACGCCCTCCGTCGGGACTTCAGAGCTATTCTCTGCCGTCAGCGTGTAGCCGATTGTCCCGCCGGTCGACACATGGTCGCTCCACGCGGACTTGGAGACGAGGATCTCGCCCTCAAGCTGGTCGGGATCGAGGTAGTCGGGCGTCCCGTCACCATCGTGATCGTCGTCGCTGTAGTCGCCGTTCTCGTTGGCGTCCTCGTCCTCGGTCGGAATGTCGTCATTATCGTCGTCGATGTCGCGCCAGTCTCTGATTCCGTCGCCGTCGGTGTCCTGGACTGGCGAACTGGAGCCGGTCGCATTGTCCTGACCGGGGCCTTCGACGGTGTCGTACGCGTCATCGAGCCCATCGCCATCGCCGTCCGTTCCTGACGGGGTGGTGTCCGCGATGCCGTCGTGGTTCGCGTCGTGTCCCTCGATGGCATCCGGGACGGTGTCGTCGTCGGAGTCGAGGTCGAGGTGATCCGTCGTACCGTCTCCATCGGTATCGACCGGAACTATGAACGCCCCGCCGTTGTCAGGGTCGTACGCGTCGTCGAGCCCATCGCCGTCGCTGTCACCGCCCGTGGGTGGGACGTATTCGCCCTCCTCCTGTGACTCGACGTTGTCTACGATACCATCGTTGTCCGAGTCGATGTCCAGGCTGTCGGGAATCCCGTCGCCGTCGGTGTCGATCTCACCGTCTCCCTCGTCCACGTCCAGAATGCCGTCGTCATCATCGTCGATATCCACGCTGTCCTCAACACCGTCACCGTCGGTGTCCAGAGCGATCTGGATGTCCTCTTCCAGGTCGTCGCTGGTCGTGTTGCTGTCGTCCTGGTCGAGATCTACATCGGTGATGATGTTCGTGATGATGCTTCCGGCAGAGGTCGGGTCAACAGTCACCTGAATGTTGAGCACGGCGCTCTCGCCTGCCGCGAGTGTTCCCACCGACCACACGCCGGAGTGGCTCACGTAGCTGCCACCGCCGTCGTCACTGACGTAGGTAACGCCTTCGGGGAGAGGGTCTGTGATGGAGACGTTGGTGGCCATCGCCGGGCCGTTGTTTGTTACGGTGATGGTGTAGGTGATCGTAGCGCCGACGACCGGACTGTTGTTATCCACGGTCTTCGTAACAGCGAGGTCGGTATCGTTATCGATACTTATGTCGACGTCCGGATCGTCCTCTGTGGCGTTGCTGTCATCCTGGTCGGCTACTACCTCGGTCACCACGTTGGTAATCACCGACCCCGAGGTGCCGGTGTCGACCGCGGCCTGGATGTTGAGGGCTACCGCCTCACCGGACATCAGCGTGCCGATGCCCCAGATACCTGTGGCGCTGTCGTAGGCGCCGCCCCCGTCGTCGGACACGTAGGTCACTCCGTCCGGCAGGACGTCGGTAACCGAGACGCTGGTCGCGGTGGTCGGCCCGTTGTTTGTGACCGTGATGGTGTAGGTGATGACGTCGCCCTCGGAAGGCGTCCCGTCATCCACCGTCTTGACGACGACCAGGTCTGTCTCATTCTCTACGGTGATGCTCTCCTCGAGGTCGTCATCCGAGATGCCGCTGTCCACTTGGTCGACCAGCACCTCCGTGATAATGTTGGTGATGACGCTGCCCGCTGTGCCCGCGTCCACCTGGGCCGTTATGCGCAGAGCGTCCGTTCCGCCCGCGCGAAGCGGCTCCACGACGGTCCAGACCCCGGTCTCGGGGTCGTAGCTGCCACCCCCGTCGTCCGCGAAGTAAGTCACCCCGGTCGGAAGGAGATCGGTCAGCGAGACCCCCGTCGCGTCGGCGGGTCCGTTGTTGGTCACGGACAGCACGAACGTGATGGTCTGTCCCTCGGCGGGCGTCTGGTCGTCGACCGTCTTTGTGATGAACAGGTCGACGTCCGTCGGCAAGGAGATGGCGACCGATGCGGTGAGGTCGTCCTCCGTTATGTTCGTATCGTGCTGGTCCTGCGAGACGTCGGTCACGGTGTTAGTGATGAGCGTGCCCGATGTGCCCGCGTCCACCGTCGCCTGAATGCTCAGTGAGGCGGAGGCGTCGACGTCGAGTGTGCCGACGTCCCATACTCCGGTGCCACTGTCGTAGCTGCCTCCTCCGTCGTCGGCGAGATATGTGACGCCGGCGGGGAGCGGGTCAGTAACCGTGACTCCGGTGGCCTGAGATGGGCCGTTGTTGACCGCCGTGATGGTGTAGGTGATGGTGTCGCCTTCCGCGGCGACCGGCACGTCCACGATCTTCGAGACCGCGAGGTCCACAAGTGAGTCGGCGTCCAGGTAGTCGGGCGTCCCATCGCCGTCACCATCGTCGTTGGTCGGGTCTCCGTCGCCGTTGGCGTCTTCCGGTCCGACCGTCAGAAGGCCGTCGTCATCATCATCCGTGTCGCGCCAGTCGCGCGCGCCGTCGCCGTCCGTGTCCTGGAGCGGCGAGTTTGAGCCGGCCTCATTGAACTCCGTCGGGCGGACGATCGTGTCGTAGGCGTCGTCCAAACCGTCGTCATCGCTATCGACGCCGGTCGCGATGGTATCGGCAATGCCGTCGTGGTTGGCGTCGTGACCTTCTATGTAGTCCGGAACGTTGTCATTGTCCGAGTCGAGGTCGAGCAGATCGTTGGTACCGTCGCCGTCTGTGTCGACAATGACTATCGGAGTGCCACCGTTGTCGGTGTCGTAGGCGTCGTCGAGCCCGTCTCCGTCCGTGTCGATACCCGCAGCCGGGATGTAGGCGCCATCCGCCTGAGCCTCGACATTGTCGACTATGCCGTCGTTGTCGGAGTCGATGTCCAGGCTGTTTGGAACGCCGTCCCCGTCGGTATCAACAAGGCCATCACCCTCATCTACGTCAAGCACGCCGTCATCATCGTCATCCACATCGGTGATGTCCGGTTCGCCGTCCCCGTCGCTGTCTGCGGGGATGGTGACGGTAACCGTCGCCGTGTCGGTTCCTCCGTAGGCGTCGCCTATTTCGTATGTGAAGGTGTCGGTGCCCGAGAAGCCCAGCGGGGGAGTGTAGACAATGTGGTCGTCCGTTGGGTCGCCCGGCGTGCCGTTGTCGTTGATAATCGCCGTCCCGCCCTGAGCGGTGACCGCGTCGACGCCGATTATGGAGATCTCGTCTCCATCGGGGTCGCTGTCGTTGGCGAGGACGTCGACGGGAACGGGAGTATTGATCAGCGTGCCGGCGCCGTCATCAACGGCGTCGGGTGGCTGGTTCCCTACCCTTACTACGGCGGTGGCCGGGGCGTTGTCCGCCGTGTCCTCGGTGGTGTCTATCTGTTCGATGCCTATGAAGGCGACCGCGGAGTTCGTGTAGAACCCGTCTACGGCGGGGAAGGACGCGTTGAATGTGAGCCGCGTGGTGCCGCGGCTCGGTACGGTGAAGGGTCCGTTCCATGTAAGCACCTGACCCGCAATGCCGGGGTCGGGTATCGGTGAACCGTCCAGTGCCGACGTGCCGGCCACATACGTCGTGATGTCGGGGCTCACCGGCAGGGTGTCGATGATCTCATTGATCACGATGTCGACCGATCCAGAGTTACTGAGAGTTAGAGTGAACGTGCTGGTGCCGCCGTCGGGCAGCACCTCCGGTGACGCGCTCTTCCTCAGGATCGTCAGATTGTCCGCGCTGGAGATGGGTGGGATGGCGGCGAGGCTCGAGATGGTCGTGTGCTTGATCTGCGTGCCGCTTCGAATCTGCACGATTGGGCTCACGGCCGTGGGTGTCTCGCTCGTCGCCACCGCGCGGAGAATGTAGACGGCAACGTAGTGTGTCTGCGCGGAATTGGCCGGTACGTAGTAGAGCTGATCCGTGAAGTGGGCGACGTTCCCACCTGAGAGCGTGATATCCGTCGCGAGAAGCTCGTACCTGTCTGCGGGCCAATCCGGGAAGCTCGCCGCCGTGAATGCCATGGACGGCGTTTCACCGATTGTGCCGCTGTTCCCGTTCACGGTAATGGTGACCAGACCACCCAGGACCGGAGGAGTAGGGCCCGTCACGACCGTCTCGACCTTGTTGGCGTTCGCCGTGATCGTATGGAGCACCTGCGCGAGTGTGAACACCTCGCTGGTGAGCGGCAACCCGGCAGGCGGCATTCCGTCGTAGACGGTCACCGTGTGTCTCTGGGGCGTCGGAGTTTCGTACGTGGCCTGCAGGAAGATGAAAGCGGTCTTGCTCTCGCCGACCGCGATCTCTCCCAGGTTGACGAGTCCGGTCTCGGTGTCCGCGACCGATACGGAGCCTCCGGTGAAGTGCGACACCTCAACCCAGATCTCCTGGTAGGGATCGGGACCGACGTTCTCCACCGTGTAAGAGACGTACTGACAGTAGATGTCGTCGCCGACGTCGATGTAGAACTCCGGCGCAGAGGTGCGTGTGATGGTGACGGCTCCAAGAGCGATCGATGGAACCAGCAACGCGAGAAGAACGAGGAACATGAATGCGCGCCCTGATCTGTACGGTCCGGGTTTCATTCGAGCAGACTCCAGGTTGCAGGTGGAGGGCCCAGGGCCCGTGTCCGACTTCGATCCGTGCTTGACGTCCTGCGGTGGCCCCGGAACGGGGCCACCTGCGTATGTTAACATCATAACAGAGTGCGGTGTGGGAGTTATGGCAAGGGCTGACAGATTAGAGGACCGGGCGCGTCCCTGCCACTGTCGGTCTTTACAGAAGGGGCCTCTCTCTGCTAGAATCGTGGATCGAATAGGTACTGTTCTCTGGGCCTGTTGGAGCGCGCACTGCGGTGCGCGCGCTTTGCGACATTCACAATGGTTGGCATGCTCAAGAAAACCACCCTGGTATCGTCGGTCGCATCAGGCGCCGGCGGGGAGGAAGGAAACGGATGCCGATTCTCAACTCGAAGACAGGCAAGATCCGCAAGAAGTACTCGTCGGACGACCTCAAGACCGCCGCGAACCTCATGCGCGGTTACAACTTGGTCTCCCTGGCGGCCGCTGGCTCCGGCCACTCCGGCGGGACGTTGTCCATCATGGACCTCACGGCCGCGCTCTACCTGCATGTGGCCAACCACGACCCGAAGGATCCGGAGTGGAAGGACCGCGACCGGATCATCTGGTCGGCCGGCCACAAGGCGCCGTCGCTCTATCTCGGCCTGGGCGCCGCCGGATACTACGACATAGAAGACGTCGTGACGCTCCGCAAGCTCTACTCTCCGTTCCAGGGGCACCCGCACTGGAAGAAACTGCCGGGTATCGAGGCTTCGACCGGATCTCTCGGGCAGGGGTTGTCCATCGGCCTGGGCATCGCCTTGGCCGCACAGCTGAACAACAGGGACCACCGCGTCTACTGCCTGATGGGGGACGGTGAACAGCAGGAAGGGCAGGTCTGGGAAGCCGTCATGGCAGCGGGCCACTTCAAGATGGATAACCTCTGTGCCATCATCGACAGGAATCGCCTGCAGATCGACGGATGGGTCAAGGACGTGATGAACGTCGAGCCCCTGGCGGACAAGTACCGCTCGTTCGACTGGCACGTCATCACCATTGACGGGCACGACATGAAACAGATCCTGGCCGCGTTCGAGGAGGCCGGTCATGTCAAGGGCAAGCCGACCCTGATCCTGGCCGACACCATCAAGGGCAAGGGCGTCGACTTCATGGAAGACATCGCCGGCTGGCACGGCAGGGCGCCGACCATGGAGGAAATGTCGGACGGTCTCACTCAGCTGGGTCTCGACAGGATCCTGCCGGTCAAGCGGATGCTGAAGGCCGCCGAGTCGCACCAGAAGAAGGCAATCAAAGTTCTCGAAGCCAAGCAGCCCCGATTCTCGAAGGACTACTTCTGGAACCACACGAAGAACATGAAGGCCGACATGGACCCTACGAGAAAGGGGTTCGGGCGTGCCCTGGCCGAGCGCGGTGGTGACAAGCGCGTCGTTTGTCTGGGCGCCGACATTTCCGGGTCCATCACAATCAGCCAGTTCTACGAAGGCTTTCCCGAGCGGAACGATCGCTGGTTCTCGATGGGCATCGCCGAGCAGTCAGGCACCGGCGTCGCCGCCGGGCTCGCGAGGGAGGGGAAGCTCCCCGTCTTCGGGACCTACGGTGTCTTCGCGTCCGGACGAAATCTGGACCAGCTGCGCACGACGGTATGCTACGGCGAGTTCAATGTGATGATCGCCGGGGCGCACGGCGGTGTTTCGGTCGGCCCTGACGGCGCGACACACCAGGCGCTTGAGGAGCTGTTCCAGATGTGCGGCATTCCCAACATGAACGTTGAGGTACCGTGCGACTCCGTCGAGACGAAGCGCGCTACCGAGCACCTGCTCTTCAAGGTCAAAGGACCGAAGTATGTGCGGTTCGCACGCGAGGCGACTCCGGTCGTGACGGACAAGAAGACGCCTTACAAGTGGGGCAAGGCGAACGTCATCCGGTTCCGCGGCGCGAAGGCGAAGTTCAAGGACGCATTCGAGCACTCGCTGTCCTCGAAGTACAAGAACGAGAGCGAGGACATCTCGATCATCGCGTGCGGTCCCTCCGTTCCCGAGGCCATGAGGGCGGCCTGGATCCTCAAGAGCGAGTACGACATCGAAACCCGCGTCGTGAACGTTCACACCGTCAAGCCCCTCGACGCGACAGCCATAGTGAAGGCCGCCGCGGACACAGGAGTTGTGGTGACGGCCGAGGAGCACCAGATCGGCGGGTTCGGTAATCAGGTGGCGGCCGTGATCGGCCGTGCCGAGAAGCTCTATGGCAAGCCGACCGTCGTGGGCATGATAGGAGTGAAGGACCGCTTCGGCGAGTCGGGAGCTCCGTGGGAGCTGCTCAAGGAGTTCGAGATCTCGGCGGAGCACATCGCCGTCGAGGCGAAGCGACTCTACGACCTGAAGGTCGCCAAGGTGACGAGGGGTGCCAGGGCGAAGGCTCCCAAGAAGGTCGCGAAGAAGACAAAGAAGGTTACGAAGACAACCAAGAAGACCACCAAGAAGTAGCGTTCCATGGTGGTTGGAGCATGAATCGACGGGCCGTCCCTCAGGGGGCGGCCCGTGCTTCTTGTGTTTGGGTCTCGTGGGTGGGAGTTGCTCAGGCGCTACCCTCTACGGACCTGGCTCCCCGCGCTCTTCATGATGATGTCTATGGCTCTTCTCGCGCCCTCGACGTGTGATTTCTCCGTGAGGACGAGTGTGATGGACCCATAGCGCCCGCTCGCTCTGTCGAGCGTCCTGGCGTCGAACAGAACCTCGTCAGCTCGAACTCGGAGGCCGCGTGAGAAGCACGCCCCGAAGCCTGGGCCAAGAGTCAGGCGGAGTGACGCCGCCCTCGCCTTGATCGATGCGAGCTGCTTGCCGCGGTGCCTGACCGTGATGACACGTCTCGTGGAGGTCATGGTGTCTCCGACGAGCCCGTGGTGTTGATAGAGGTGCTCGATCACGCCCCGCAGAATCGTCCGGAGCGAATCGGCTCGCAGCGCTTCGAAGAACACCTGAGTGCACGCTATAAGGACTCGGTCCGAGTCTGGAATGAGATTTCTCGCAACGAAATCACGCACGTTCTCCCTGAAGAGCGGAACCGGCGCCCGCTCCATCAGCATGTCCGCCACTGCGTCAAGCACGTCTGTGTCGCTGGCCTGCAGCGTGCGAGTCAGCACTTCCTCAAACGTCTCGGAGCTTCTGGAAAACCCTCTTGGCCCCAGTTCGTAGACGACGGCCCTCACGGCCTGCCACTCGTTGAAACCCGCGGACTCCGCGAGGTCAACAAGTCTACCCATTGGCAGCATCGCGCTGGCCTCATCACGTCCCGTACCGGCGGCGATGCTCAAGATGTCCTTCGCCAGGGTCACAACGTCCTTGTCGGGGCCGTCGACGAATCCCAGACAGACGTCGTCATCAACCTTGCCGATGTCGTAGATGGCGACGGCGCGTGGCCGTCCGTTGCGAGGAAGGACCATTACCTGGCCGCGCGAAAGCAGTCGGCGAATGCGCCGGCGCGTCAGCTCGGGAAACGTCCAGCCGACCCCGGCAACGCCGCCCGTTGCCTCGTAGCAGCTCGACCCGTGAACAAACTGGACAACGGCGTCCAGATCCTCAAGCGTGGCGGGGCGAGAGCGAATCTGCGAGCGCCTCCGGACCTTTCCCCACATCCATCCCGTTCGCGCGATCTGCCAGAAGTTGTTCTTCTCCGCGATACGTCGCGAGGCCTCGTTGCCTATCCATGTTGAGTAGCGGACCGTTCTTGGGTTGAAACTGGCCGCTTCACGGAATGTGGCGCGATGTATCTTCTTCGAGAGCCCGAGCCCGTGGTAATCAGGATGCAATCTGAGTCCCTCGAGCCACACCTCGCCCGGGGCCAGAACGGAGACCTTCGTGGTTCCCACCGGTCGCTTGTTAACGGTCACCGTCAGAAGCGCGCCCTTCTTATCGGCGAGCCACCTGTCCCAGACCAGGGGCATATAGTCGTTCCCGCCCCAGATGAGCTTCGACATCTCAAGGAGGGGTTCGCGGTCCTCGGGGCGGGCTCTGCGGACACGGAAGCTCCCCACTCGTGGCTTGGTCTTGCGAGATGTCTTTGGCTTCCGGGCGGTCATTCTGCCGGGCTCCCCCCGCGGTAGGTTCTAGGTGAGTTCATCCAGCTTCGCCATGATGTCGCCGGCGTGGCCCGTTATGCTGACCTTCGGCCACGCGTGCAGTATCACTCCGTTCTTGCCGATCAAGAACGTCGCGCGCCCGGCCCGTCCTGTCTCGCGGAGCACACCGTAGGCCGTGGCTATCTTCCCATCCGAGTCGGCCAGCAGGGGGAATGTCAGCTCGTTGTTCGTGGCGAACCGCTTGTGGGATTCCACTCCATCGGTGCTGACCCCTACAACAACGGCGGAGCGCTTCTTGAGTTCAGCGAGCGCATCACGGAGCGCCCTGACCTCGCGGATACACCCGCTCGTGTTATCGCGGACATAGAAGAACAGCACTACGTTATAACTCCCCGTGAGGTCGGAGAGCTCGATGGTGGAGCCGTCCCAGGACAGAGCCGAGAACGAGGGCGCCCTGTCGCCGGGCTTCAGACTCGCGGACATTGTTCCTCCACTCTCGATTCAGGTCTCCGGGCCGGACCGCCCACTGGCGACCGGTTCCCAGGGTCGCGGTCGGTCACTGCGAGCCGGCGGAGACGGTAGATCTTGCGGGGTCCAACGATTGTATTCCAAGTGCGATGCCTTCGCAAGCCGCAGAGCATGCCGACCACGGGGTCAGTTCCGGGGCCCGTTGAGTCGCCTGTCCAGCCTCTTCATCGAGGCCAGTCTCTTCCTGTCGAACTCGGGCGTCTCTCCCGGTATTTCGAAGATGAACGGCAGGTGGGAGAGGGCTTCACAGCCGACGATGTTCCGGAGCCCTCTTCTTCCCATGCGTCCCTCGGCCCACAGCGCGTGCCGGTCACGGTGTGACCCGAGGTCCGCCGAGGAGTCGTTGCCGTGAATGGCCCAGACCCTGTCCAGGCCCGGACCGGACTCGAGATCGGCCACGAGCCCGTCGAGCATCGATTTCTCCGAGAGGTCGAAACCGAACCCCCACAGGTGGGCCGTGTCGAGAACGATACCGACCCGCTCGCGCGGAAACGGAGCGACGAGCCGAGTGAGTTCGTCGACAGAGAGTCCTATCTGGGTACCCTTGCCCGCGCCGTTCTCCAGCGCCACGGTCGATTCCGGAGGTGTCTGATCCAACACCCTCTCGAGCATGCGAACGGCGCGCTCGATCCCTTCGTCCGTGCCTGCCCCCATGTGGTTCCCGCAGTGGACGATCACGGGGCCCACGGATAGCTCGTGCGCCCGGACCATTGCCGCCACGAGACCCCGAAGTGAGTTCGCCCGGAGGTCTGTGTCCGGCGTTGCGAGGTTGATGAGGTAGGGCGTGTGCAGGACGACGGGTCCGATGCCGGCCGTCTCGATCTCCGCGATGAACGCATCTCGCTCACGGGCGTCGAGAGCCCCCGTCGTCCAGCTCATAGGGTTTCCCGAGAAGAGCTGGATGGTCTCACAGCCGATATCGGCCGCGTAGCGGGCCGTCGCCGGTAAATCTGCCTGTTTTGGGACGTGAATCCCGAAGCGCATAGACACTCCCCCGGAGACATCATAGCACATGAGCGGCTTTTCATTTGATTGTACGCTTGCTAAGTGGTATAACCTACCATAGGTTACGGTGATTCGTGCATCCCCGTCTCATCTTGACGGCAATTCGTATCGGCGATCCCAGAACAGAGGGTCACCGGGTCCACCGGTGGCGTCGTTGGATAATCGTGTCCGATCTGAACGGACGGTACTTCGCGCCCGTCCGGGCGGCCTCCTCACGGTGAGGGAGTTGTGCGGACAGACAAGGGGGAGAGGCATGAGACTGACGTCTAGTCTTCGGGTGACGGCTGTCATCGCGGTTCTGCTGCTGGCCTGCAGTGCGATGGCCGGGGTCGTGACCCGCCACATCGAGTTCTCGGAGCCGATGATCACTTCCGAGGGCGACTATCATCGAATCACAATGACCGACGCGCGGAGCTACGGAGACCCTGGTGAGCCCAGGCTTCCCCTGACAGGCGTCAGGCTGCTGCTCCCGCCGGGCGACGTTGTCTCCGAAGTCCGCGTTATCCCGGGCCAGAGGGTCGTGCTCGGAGACGGCTATGTCATCGAGCCCGGGCAGATGCAGTATCCGCTGTCCCACGCGGGCCCACGTCAGATCGCGGAAGCGGACTATCCCGCCGGCTCGACGTATCCGGCGGCGCTTCACTCGGACCCCGTGTCCGGGCGCTACCGCGGGTATGGCATCACGAATATCGCGCTCTCTCCTGTTGAGTATGAGGTGGGAAGCGGCACGGTCTCGTACTACACGAGCATGGACATCGAGGTCATCACCGAGCCCGATCCTACCGGCATGCGCGGCGTCGAGCAGATGATAGTCCACGACGACGCAACGTTGGGTCGGCTGTACTCGATGATCGACAACCCGATGGACGCGATGCAGTACGCGGGCATCGAGCGTGTGGCAAAAGTCAGCCGCTCGCTGGATCCAGCGCTCGCGTACAACTACATCATCATTACGACGAACGCATGGGACGACTACCTGGACGGTTACGTCGAGTGGAGAACCCAGCGGGGCCAGAAGGTCGGTGTGTTCACCAAGGAGTGGATAGTTCTGAACTACACCGGCGACGACACACAGATGCAGATCAGGAACTTCGTCATCGACGCGTACAACACGTGGACGCCCGACTACGTTCTGATCGTCGGCGACGGCGAGCCCTCGGACAGCAACGGCGTTCCGGTGCGGGGTTTCTACGCCACTGCCTACGGTGAAACTGACAGCAACATCGCCTCCGACCTTTACTACTCGGCCCTCGACGGCACGTGGAATGCCGACGGCGACGGCTACTACGGCGAGATCGGAGAAGAGGACTTTTACCCCGAGGTCGGTATCGGTCGCGTCGCCTGCAGCAGTGCCGCCGACATCGCCAACTTCGTCACGAAGACCCAGCGCTATTCGGACACGCCTATCGTCTCCGAGTGCGACGAGGCCCTGATGGTCGGTGAGCTGCTCTGGACCGGCAGCCCCAACACCTATGGGGGAACCTACAAAGACGAGATCATGAACGGCGGGACGTACAACGGATACACCACGACGGGTTTCCCGGGCACGATGAACGTCGGGACGCTCTACGACCGCGACGTGGGTAGCTGGACAAAGGCGACCCTTATCAACCTGATGGAAACGGGAATGAACATCGTCAACCATCTGGGCCATTGTAACGTCGACTGGTTCATGAACATGTCGAGCGCCGATATCCCCTCGTTCGACAACGACGGCACGGTTCACAGCCTGAACTTCGTCTACAGCCAGGGCTGCTACGGTGGGTCATTCGACAACCGGCTTATCGGCGGCGGCTACGGCGGCGACTGTTTCTCTGAGAACTTCGCGTGTGACGACGGCGGCGCGGTCGCCATTGTCTCGAACACGCGTTACGGCTGGGGCGATCCGGGCGGCACGGACGGCTCGTCGCAGTTCTTCGACCGCGAGTTCTTCGATGCCATCTTCGGTGAGGACATCTACACGCTCGGGTATGTCAACGATGACTCGAAGATCGACGTCCTCTGGGCCATCAATACCGGTGCGAACAGGTGGTGCTACTACGAGCTGACGCTGTTCGGAGACCCGGCCATGGAACTATGGACGGCCGAGCCCATCGCGCTGACGGCGACGCACAGCCCGACCGTGATGGTGAGTCAGCCGGACTTCGAGGTCAACGTCACTGATGCCTCGCGCGGTGCGGTCGAGGGCGCCATCGTCACCGTCTACACGGACGACCTCTCGGTCTACGATACGGGTGTCACGGACGGCACTGGAGCGGTGACGCTGCATCCTAATGCTACGTCGATCGGGACGCTGCACGTCAAGGCGACGGTCAACAATCACCTGGTCAGTGACACGACGGCGGACATCATTCCCACGTCCGGGGTGTATCTTGCTCTGGACAGCTACACCATCGATGACGATACCACGGGGGGGAGCAACGGCAACGATGACGGCAACGTCGGCGCCAGTGAGACCATTGAGTTCCCCGTCACCATCGGCAATTTCGGAACGGATATGGCCTACGGCGTCACCGCGACGCTCTCCTCGAGCAGCAGCCGAATCGACATCCAGGACGCATACAAAGAGTTTGGCGACATCGCGGGCAGCGGCACGGCGACGAGCCCGGACGGCTTCGTGTTCTTGGTCGATTCCGACACGCCTGATGGCGAGGTGATCCCTCTCACGCTGACGATGAGCGACTCCGCGAGTCGGGAGACGTGGGAATCCTACATCAATATCATCGTTCACGCGCCGGTCATTGATGCACAGGGTTACGTCGTGGACGATCCGCCCACCGGGGGCAACGGCAACGGTTGCTTCGAGGCCGGTGAGACCGTCGAGATCACGGTGACGCTCGAGAACACCGGAAGCGTGATGAGCACAGGGCTCACGGGCACGCTGACGACGACCGATCCCAACGCCACCATACTCGATGGCACGGCTGCGATCGTGTTCCTCAATCCGGACAGCAGCGGTGTGTTGTCGCCCAATTTCACCGTCCTGCTGTCGCCTGTTACGCCACAGGGTCACGAGGTGGTGTTCGACCTGGCGATCGGAGCAGACTGGGGTTACTCATCGAGCGCTCAAGTGTCGCTTATCACGAACGGCGATTTCGTCGACGACATCGAGACTGGTGAGGGCGAGTGGACGCACGACAACGTCACGACAGGGTTTGGTGACCAGTGGCACATCGATTCCTACCGCTCACACTCGACGACACACAGCTGGAAGTTCGGCGGCTCGGGCTCGGGCACGTACGGTGATTCCTCGGACGGTGTTCTCGTCAGCAAGCCCCTTTGCCTGGGCGCGGACGGTGAGATGACGTTCTGGCACTGGATGGCGGTGGAAGAGGAGAGCGCGACCTCCGCGTGGGACTGCGGTCTTGTTGAGATCTCGATCGACGACGGCGAGACCTGGGACGTTCTCTATCCGGATGGTGGATACAGCCATGCGAAGAACGACAACAACGCGAACCCGCTGCCCGAAGGCACGCCGTGCTGGTCCGGCAGCTTCACCTGGCGACAGGAGACCTTCGACCTGACGAGCTACGAGGACGCGAAGGTCCAGATACGGTTCCACTTCGCGTCAGACGGTTACGTCACGCTCGAAGGCTGGTATGTGGATGACATCAGCATTACATCCACTCTGCCGCAGACCTCCGTGCCCGAGGGTGAGGAGATCCCCAGGACGTTCGCTCTCAGGCAGAACGCCCCGAACCCCTTCAATCCGGTCACGGTAATCCAGTATCAGCTTCCGAGAGAGACACACGTGACGATCGACGTGTTCAGTATCGCCGGCAAGCTGGTCGCGACGCTCGTTGATGAAGAGCAGGATGCGGGTGTCAAGGCGGTCACGTGGGACGGCACAAGCGCGACGGGGGAGAAGGTCGCAAGCGGCATCTACATGTACAGGATGCAGGCGGGCGATCACACCTCCAGGAAGATGATGGTCCTTCTGAAGTAGCCTCTTTCTCAACGGGGCGGGGAGTCGTGTGTTCGCACTCGTCTCCTCGCCCCGTTTCTGTTGCCCCAGCCTCTCGGGACGCCGTGTGGGCCTGAGCAGCCGGGGGTTCCCGGTGGGGGCGGTGGCCGGCCTTTGCGCACAGCCGAGTTGCGCTAACGTGACTATCTGAGTAAATTTGTGGAAGTGGTCAGACGAAGCCACGAGGACCGGTTGGGCCTACAGGCACACGAGCAAGTGCGCGGATTCGACGGAGGAACGGGTGGTCATAAAGGCCGCAGGATTGTCCTACCCCAGGCACGTTTCAGAAGAGGTGGATCTCCTGGCCCGCGCGCTTGGCGCGGCCGCGGAGGTGTTCCTGTTTCTGGACTACGGCGGGACTCTCGCGCCGGGGGCGCCCGGCGAGATGCTCCACCCGGAACCGGGGGTGCTGACGAAGCTGGAGCAGCTCGGGAACGAGGAGTTCTTCTCGGTCTTCGTGTTGAGCGGACGGACGGTTGGCGAACTCGATGCGGTCCTCGGGGTTGAGAACATCGGCCTGATAGGGCAGCGAGGGTTCGAGATACGCCAGCCGTACTCCGAGATCGAGCACCCCGTGGACCCGGAGTCCCTCGGTGGCCTGATCCACCATCTCGAACTTGACGCCCACGGACGCCTGGAACGATTTCGGGGTGTCTCGATCGAAAACAGGGGCTTCGCGCTAGCCCTGCATCTGAATCACGGGGATCCAAGTCTCGATCGCGAGGCCAGCCGGGAGTTCCTGCGCCTGGTGCGCGATCTGGATGTGAATCGCCAACTGGAGGTTCTCTACGGCGATCGGACGGTGGAGGCGAGGTTGGCCGGATGGCACAAGGGCGACGCCATCAGCCACATCCTCAAAGCGGCCGACGTGGACGATTCACTTGCCATCTACATTGGTGACGACGTAACCGATGAAGAGGCCTTCAGGGCAGTCAGGGAATGGGCTGAGATCGACGATCTCGAGGAACCGTGGTTCATGCCCGGCGACGAAGAAGAGGAGCCGCCCCACGCGCTCACGATACTCGTCGCGGAGCAGCCCCGTCCGACCACGGCTTCGCTCTTTGTTCGCGGGCCACACGAGGTCTATGAGTTCCTGTCCTCACTTGCGGCCATCGCGTCTGCTCTTCTGTAGATCCGGCAGCCTGATCAACAGGTGCCCTCTCGCACCCCGACCACTTCTTCACAGATCCTCTAGCGTCCCCTGACCAATAGCACGGAACAGCTCGCCTGTTCGGCCACCGCCGCACTCACTCTGCCCATGGCCCTGCCCTGGTCCGGAGTTCTGCCCCTGACGCCGACCACGATGAGGTCGGCCCCAAGCTCTCCGGCGTACGCGACTATCGCCTCCGTGGGGTGTCCCTTTTTTAGGAGCCTGGTCTCAGCCGTAACGGTGGCCTTTTCGGCAACGCCGGCAGCGTGCGAGAGGATCTTCTCGGCGTCTCCTTCCAGGGCTTCCTCCAGCTCGTCGGCGAGGTCCACCTTGTAGTGATCCGGGATGTGAAAGGCGTGGCAGATGCTCAGCGTCGAGCCGTGGGCCCGCGCCACCTCTGCTGCCGCTTCGACGGCTCGGTCCGAGTTCGTTGATCCATCCACCGCCACAAGAATCCTCTCGAACATCAATGGTCTCCTGTTGTCGTGGTCGTCAGGCGTCGTCGCGCTCCACCTTCACCCGCATGATCCCGTCCATCGGGGCCGCATCACCCAGGTAGATGGTGGTGTGCGGGAATGGGATCTCGATGCCCTTGGCGTCGAACGTGTTCTTCACCCTGCGTCTGAACTCCCGCCCGACGGTCCACTGCTTCACCGGCTGCGTCGTGAACATCACCCTGATGATGACCGCCGAGTCCGCGAAGTCCTGAACGCCCAACACCTCCAGCGGCGCCGTGATCATCGATGCGAATTTGGAGTCGGCCGCGAGCTCGTCACCTATCTCCTTCAGGATGTGCATCACATCGTCGACGCTCTCCTTGTACGCGACGCCGATATCGAGCACGAAGCGGGACCACTGTCGCGTCTTGTTCGTCACGACGTCGATGGCGCCGTTAGGGATGATGTGAACGTTTCCCTCGTAGTCGCGGAGGGTGGTGGCCCGCAGGGTTATTTTCTCAACCAGACCGGATGCACCGGCGGCCTGGACAACATCGCCGACGTTGTACTGGTTTTCGATGAGCACGAACATGCCCGCGATGAAATCCTTGACCAGCGACTGAGCGCCGAAGCCGACGGCAAGCCCCATGAGGCCGACACCGGCGAGGATCGGGCCGATATCGATCCCAAGCTCCTTCAAGACCATCATGACAGCGACGCCCCACACCATGATGCGCGTGATGTTCCTGATGACCTTCCCGAGGGTGGCGGCCTGCTTCTCGCGCTCGTTCATCGTGGACGGATCGTTGTCCTCGAACGCCTGCTCCACGCGTCGCGTGACGAAGGTGGCGAGACGTACGACGACCAGTGCGCCCACGAGCATCAGGATCGCCTTCAGACCGCTGGACATAAGCCACTTGACGATGGCCTCGACGTCCACGATCTCGCTCCAATTCACTGACATACAGACCTCCGGAACACGTCGTTAGATTGTGAACTTCCCGTCCTTGTAGATGATCTTCCCATCCGCGTAGATCTTCCCGCCATTGCGCATGTCATTGACGATGTCCCAGTGCACGCCCGATTGGTTCTTGCCGCCCGATTCGGGAATCGACGCGCCCAAGGCCATGTGGAACGTGCCGCCGATCTTCTCGTCGAACAGCGTGTTCCGTGTGAATTTCTGGACGGCGTAGTTGGTTCCTATGGCGAACTCGCCCACGCGGCGGGCCCCCTCGTCGGAGTCGAGCATCGCGTGGAGGAAGTCCTCGTTCTTGGAGGCGCGGGCCTTGACGACACGCCCCTTCTTGAACGTCAGTTTGATACCGTCCGCCTCTCTGCCGGAGTAGAATCCGGGGAATGAGAAGCTGACCGTGCCCTCCATTGAGTCCTCGACGGGTCCCGTGAAGATCTCACCGTCAGGCATGTTCGCCTTGCCGTCGCAGTTGATCCACTTGCGGCCCTCGACGTTCATTGTGAGGTCGGTCCCCTCGGCAACCACTCGTATCTTCTTGCGCTCGTTCAGCTGCCGGCAGATCTTCTCCTGCTTGCCGTGTACTCTCTTCCACGCCGCGATCGGGTCCTTGACGTGCAGCATGCAAGCCTTGAGCACGAAGTCCTCGTAGTCCTCGAGCGACATCTCGGCGTCCTGAGCCGAGGCGTTGCAGGGGAACTGGGTTCCCACCCACTTGAGTTCGCCGGCCGCCTCGCGCTCCATGAACCTCATGAAGAGTCTGCTCGTCGCCTTGCTTCTCATGGCTTGCTTCTTCGGGTCGACGCCGGCCATCGACTTCGTGTTCTCGCCGCCCCAGAGGGAGATTACCTTGTCGACCTTCTCGACCTCGAACTCCGAGATGGGGTTGACGAACTTGAGCTGGTGCTGTTTCGCGCTCTTGTAGAAGCTTTCGGCCAGCCCCGGCAGACCGATGCGGAGGAATGGATGGCCACCCACCTTGAGCACCTCACGGTAGATCTCGGAGATCAACGGTGCTGCGGTCGCCCCACCGCTTATCTCTACCAGCTCGCCCTTCTGGACTTCGACCGAGTAGTTGACCAGCACTCCCGCGAGCTTCGTGTATCTTGGATCCCTCACTTGAGTCTCCTTTAGCCCAGTGTGAACTGGCCGTTCTTGTAGATTATCTTGCCGTCAGCGTAGATCTTCCCGCCGTCTCGCATGTCGGCCACCATGTCCCAGTGAATGCCGGACTTGTTCTTCCCGCCGGACTTCGGGTAGGAGGATCCAACCGCCATGTGAATGGTGCCGCCTATCTTCTCATCGAAGAGAGTGTTCTTCGTGAACTTCTCTACCGCGTAGTTCGTGCCGACCGCGATCTCGCCTACAAATCTCGCGCCCTTGTCGGTATCGAGCATCGCGTGCAGAAACTCCTCACCCTTGGACGCCGTGGCCTTCACGACCTTCCCCTTTTTGAACGTGAGGCGAACGTCGTGGACCTCACGTCCGCCGTAGCACGCGGGGAATGTGAACGCGATCTTGCCCTCGACCGAGTCCTCGATGGGCCCCGTGAATATCTCGCCGGAGGGCATGTTGTTCCGGCCGTCGCTGTTTATCCACGTCCGCCCGGCGACACGCATCGAGATATCCGTTCCCTCCTTGACGATCCTGATCTTCCTGACGTCGTTCAGATACCTACAGAACTTCGCCTGTCTGCGTCTGATGCCCTTCCAGGCGGCCACGGGGTCCTTTTTGTGCACGAGACAGGCGCGAAGGACGAAGTCCTCGTACTCCTCAAGGGACATCTCCGCGTCCTGCGCCGAGGCGTTGCACGGGAACTGCGTGACGCACCATGCGAGCTCCCCGGCGGCGACGCGGTCCTGGTAGCGCTGCCTCACTGCCGACTGCGTCCTGGCAACGGTTGTCTGCTTCGCGGGGTCGACGCTGGTGAGCGATTTCGTGTTCTCGGCGCCGCGGATCGCCAGGAGTTTGTCTATGCTGTCGATCTCGTGCTCGGCGAGCGGGCTCACGAACTCCAGCTGGTGTTTCTTCGCGTGCTCGTAGAAGATCTCCGTGGTACCCGGCAGAGCCACCCGTGTCATCGGATGGCCGCCCGCCTCGAGGATCTCGCGGTACACCTCACGCACCAGCGGCGCCGCGGGCAGTCCCGCGCGTATCAGGACGAGGTCTTTCTTCTGAACATCAAGGCAGTACTCGACCAGCACCTTCGCGAGCTTCTGGTATCTTGGGTCTTTCACGTTCTCTCCTTGTTTTATGACCGCTGATGTCGAGTCGTAGGCCGCAGGTCTAGTGTCGGCGTACGTGGTCGGCCGGGTGTTACTCCGCCGCGAGTTCAGGCGCGTAAGCGCCGTGTGTCTGAGCGCCGGGGTAACACCCGGCCGGCGACACACGCGGCCCTTGGGATCTGCGGCCTACGGATCGTATCGCGCGGCCATGGGCATGCGCCTGCCTGTGCCGAACGCCTTGCTCGTTACCTTCAGACCCGGCGCGGCCTGTCGACGTTTGTATTCGTTTCCGTTGACCGCATCGATGATCCATCGGACGGTCTTCTCCTCGAAACCCTCAGCAACGATATCGTTCAGTGACTGGTCCTCGTCGATGTACATCTCGAGGATGCGGTCCAGTGTCTCGTAGGGAGGAAGCGTGTCCTGGTCCTTCTGCCCCGGTCTGAGCTCCGCCGACGGCGGTTTCTCGATGGTGGCGGCAGGGATAAGCTCGCGGTCACGGTTCACGTGCCGTGCCAGCTTGTAGACCATCGTCTTCGGGACGTCGGAGATGACCGCGAGACCTCCGCTCATATCCCCGTAGAGCGTGCAGTAGCCGACGGCGAGCTCGCTCTTGTTCCCGGTCGAGAGGACCAGGTGCCCCTCACGATTTGAGAGCGCCATCAGGATGTTGCCTCGGATGCGCGCCTGGATGTTCTCGATGGTCACGTCCACTTCGTTGCACGGGAAGAGCCGGCCCAGCGTGTTCAGGTAGGAGTCGTGGATGTCCGCTATGGGCACGGTCTCGATGCGGACCCCAAGGTTCGCGGCCAGAGCCACGGAGTCGCTGACGCTTCCGGAAGAGGAGTAGACGGACGGCATCGTCACCCCGACGACGTTATCAGGTCCGAGGGCGTCCGCGGCCACGGCGCAGACCAGCGCGGAGTCGATTCCTCCGGACAAACCTATTGCCACGCTCTCAAAGCCGCACTTGCCCACGTAGTCCCTGAGTCCCAGGACGAGCGCCTCGTAGACGGAGGCGACCGCGTCGCCCGGCACAAACGATGTTCCCTCTTGTTGTGCTGTATCGATCACGGTAACGGCTTCCTCGAACCCGGGCAGGCGCGCGAGGAGCCGTCCTTCCGGCGACACGCACATGCTGTTGCCGTCGAAGACGAGCTCGTCGTTGCCGCCCACCTGGTTGACGAGGACGATCGGCATGCCGTGCTTCTGTGCGTGGCCGGAGAAGAGCCCGTAGCGGATCTGGTCCTTCCCGATACCGAAGGGGGAGGCCGACAGGTTGATCAGCACCGTCGCACCTGCCGCGACCTGCTTCTCTATGGGGTCGAAATCATAGACAGGCCCGTGCCAGAGCGCGGGGTCGTTCCAGGCGTCCTCGCAGATAGAGATGCCCAGGATCTCGCTTCCGAACCGGACGACGCTCGTATCCCTCGCGCCGTCGAAATAGCGGGCCTCGTCGAACACGTCGTAGGTGGGAAGCAGCGCCTTGTGGATCGTGCCGAGGATCTCCCCGGCCTTGAGGAGGATAGCCGAGTTGCGGAGACCCTTGCCTGTTTCGAGCTTGCTTGGCGATATCGTGCCGACCAGGATGCCGATCTCGGGGACGCTCTTCGAGAAGCCACGAAGCTCCTCGAGGGCAGCCAGAGCGCTATCAGCGAACCAGTGTTTTTCGAGAAGGTCCTGCGGCGGGTAGCCCGTCAGGAACATTTCGGGGAAGACCACGAGATCCGGCTTCTGGTCTCGAACCAGCTCGACCGCTCCGTTGACCTTCGCCAGGTTACCGTCGAAATCGCCCACGGTCGGGTTGAGCTGGGCGATGGCGATTCTCATAGCTGGCCTCCAGCGCGCGGCAGCGCGGCTGCTTCGGGATGAACCGAGCCGCTCGCGCTTCCTGGCGGTCTGGCGTCCCTGCGGCATAAATGTGGTCGACGACAATGATACCGCGCCGCGTGCTCGGGTTCCAGCGGTAAGTGGCGTCCCCGCAGGCGGGTACGGTGCACGCACGTGAGAACGGCCCCCGCTCTGAGCGAGGGCCGTCTCCCTTGTTCTGCTGCGCTTCAGGTTGCACCACTCCCTTGCCGCGGGTCTACTTGCCCTTGTTCTCGAAGATGCCCACCGGAATGCCGTCCGGGTCGAAGAAGAGGGCCCACCAACCCACGTCTGGTATCTCCATCTTCGGCACGCCGGTCTTGCCGCCGCCGGCTTCGACCTTGCCCAGCGTCTCATCGATGCTGTCGACGAGGAAGTACTGGCTCAGGGCGAAGTGCGGAGCCTCGGCCGGGCCGGAATTAACGGTATCTTTTGGTGTGTTGTGGCCTAATCGCTCTCCGGTGTGGTTCCGGATTGCCGGTCGAATCGCCGCACCGTCATGGCGTGTGCGGGCTTCATTCCCAACGACGCGTAGAAGGGTTCCAGTGCCTCGTCGCAGACCAGGTCGACCATATAGAGATCACCGAGTTCCCGTTGCATGCGCGTGACGAGTTCGCGGCCGATACCGCGCCGCCGATATGCGGGGAGAACCTCGAGGAGCGGGATGTAGGCGGCAAGCGCCCCGTCGGACACGGCCGTGATGAAACCGACGACGGCGTCACTGTCCTCGTCGAACGCGAGAACAACCCGATAACTTCCTCGCATTATCGTGAGGTGTGTTTCGGGCGTCGGTGGCGACGGCCACCCCTCGAAGAAACCCACGATCTGGTCCGGCCGGACCCCGTCCGTCGCGTTCAGATACCGGATCATCCGTTCTCCCAAGGACCCCGTTTAGAATCGCATCCCAAGCTGCCCGAACAGGAAGGAGTAGTAGTCGGTGTATTGGTCCAGAACCATGCTCATGGGCGTCCCGGAGCCGTGCCCTGCGGCGCGCTCGAACCGCATCAGGATCGGCCGGCCGGACCCTGTCGCGACCTGCAGCCGCGCCGTCATCTTCATGGCGTGCGACGGGTGGACTCGCGTGTCCGACTCCGCGGTCGTTATGTAGAGCGCCGGGTACTCAACACCGGACTCGATGTGATGGTAGGGGGAATACGCGTAGAGCCACTCGAACTGCTCCGGGTCGTCCGGGTGCCCGTACTCGGTCGTCCACATGGTGGCCCCGTAGAACCCGTGGAAGCGCACCATGTCCAGAAGCGGCACGTCGCATATGGCGGCGCGGGCGAGGTCGGGCCGCTGCGTGACGAACGCGCCGATGAGGAGCCCACCGTTGCTCCCTCCCCACACGGCCAGCTTCTCGGGGCTTGTGTAGCCGCTGTCGATGAGCCACTCGGCGGCGGCGATGAAGTCGTCAAAGGAGTTCTGCTTGTTCGCGAGCATGCCGTCCCTGTGCCACGAGTCGCCGTACTCACCTCCGCCCCGGAGATTCGCCTCGGCGTAGACGCCGCCGTGGTCCATCCACAGGAACCGGTTGCGCGTGAAGCTCGGGGTCGTCGACGCTTTGAATCCTCCGTAGCCTGTAAGAAGGGTCGGGTTGCTGCCGTCGAGCTCGATGTCCTTGCGGTGGATCAGGAACATCGGGACGCTCGTGCCGTCCCTGGACGTGAACCAGACCTGCTTGGCGATATAGGGTTCCGTGTCGATGGGCGCCTCGACGGTCATGAAGAGTGACAGGTCGCGAGTGCGGATGTCGTACCGATAGCTCGTGGGTGGTATGAGGTAGGAGCTTATGCCCACCAGGACCTCCGGGCTGCGCCAGTCGCACGTCCAGTCGAACACCGAGCTGACGTCCGGCAATGGGACGTCGTGAAGATAGTTACCTTCGGCCGTGAACACCTTGATTACCGACCTGGCGTCCTCGAGGTACTGAACAACGAGGTGGTCACCGGCCAACATGTGACCCTGCATCGCGTGCTTGCTCTCCGGTACCAGCTCGACCCAGTTCTCCATGTTCGGTTCGTTCAGATCGACTCTGAGTATGCGGGAGTTCGGCGCATCCAGCGTCGTTGTAAGGTAGAAGACGTCGTCGATGCCGAAGCCCCCGAAGCGCGCGTCCACACCTTCCGCGATCGGTACGAGTTCGCCGTCCGCCTCAAGGTCCACAACGTAGAGGTCGTTCTGTGTGTAGCCCTGGAACACGTAGAGGAACAAGAACCGTCCGTTCGTAGATATCGACACTCCGGGCCACGCGTACATGTCGAGACCCTCGCCGAAGATCAACGGGTCGGCCGCGGGGTCTGTTCCCAGTTCGTGGTAGTAGATCTTGCGGTGGAAGAAGAGCTCAGCATCGGGGACCTCGCCGCGACCTGGGAAGCGAGTGTAGTAGAAGCCCCCACCCGTTCTTTCCCAAGCGAGGCTCGCCGCCCTCGTGTTCGGTATCCGGTCGGCGAGAAGCTCACCGGTGTCGACGCTCATCACGTGCAGCACGCTCGACTCACTTCCCTCGTCGGAGAGACCGTAGGCCAGCATCCGTCCGTCCACCGACGGGAACCACCAGTCCAGCCCCACGCGGGTTTCCTCCCCAAGGGCGTCGGGGTCGAGGAGAAGTCTCGGTTCTTCATCGAGCCCGTCCGCGAAGTAGAGCACCGACTGCTCGTTCTCAGGGTCGCGGCGCATGAAGAAGACACGCTCGCCGTTCTTCGACATCGAGCCAAGGCCCGGGATCTGGAAGAGATCGTCCAGCCTCGCGCGCAGTGCGTCACGGTCGGGGTTGGCGCTCAGGACCTCGTGCACGTAATCCTGCTGCGTCTCAATCCACGCCTGTGCTTCCTTCGATTCGAAGTCCTCGAGCCATCGGTAGGGATCCTCTATGACGTGCCCGTGCACGGTGTCGACCGCAACGGACGCTCTCGTTTCAGGAGCAGCCGGGAGCGGTGGGGACGGAGAGGCGACCGAGAGTGGCAGTGCGGCAAGCAGTAGTGCGACAATGGAGGGCGCGGCAGAAGCGCGAAGCGCCATGGCGCGGAAGCGCCACTCTCTGTGGAGCGATTCCATGTGTGGGTTTCCCTTCGCCGGATGCGTCTCGACGGGGCTGACGCTTAGGCTACAGCCCCGCCAATCTCCCGATCTGATAGACACCGAAGCTGACGAGCCAGGCCAGCAGGAACTGGTACCCGACGGAGAACGCCATCCACTTCGCGCCTATCTCCCGCTTGGTCGCTATCACGGCGACTATACACGG
>JAUVLG010000110.1 GCA_030595835.1 Candidatus Eiseniibacteriota bacterium
TGCCGAGGTCAGCGCCGACGGGTCATCGGGCGGGACCAGCCACCCGGTCCGACCATTGATTACCACTTCACTTGCGTCGCCGACGTCCGTCGAGACAACGGGCGTGCCGTGTGCGAGCGACTCCAGTACTGAATTGGGGAAGCCTTCCCAGAGGGAGGTGAGGGCGACCGCGTCGGCCGCGAGATAGACGGACCGTACGTCGTTCGTCTCGGGCAACAGATGGAACCGCTCGTCCAGACCGAGCTCCCGTGAACGAGCCAGCACGAGGGAGCGAAGCTCCGGGTCCCGAGACGCCCCGACCCACACCACGTTCAACCTGGACCTGACCGACTCCGGCTGCCTGGAAAGCGCGTCCAGCAGCAGGAGCGGGTGCTTCTGGACGGAGAGCCTGCCCACAGAAGCCAGAAGCAGTCCATTGGAAGCACGGACGTGGCGTTCCTTGAACTCGCGGGCGCGCCTAAGGAGCGAAGTGGACGGCTCGGACCAGGCAACGCCGTTCGGGACAAAGTGGATGCGCCCCCTCCACCCAGGAACGACCTGCTCGACGTGGCGCTTGATGGCAGACGCGTTCACAACCATTGCGTCGGCGCGTGAGCACAGCAGCTTCTCGAGAGCGGCGTCTCCCTTTCTTCTTCCAAGGTCGACGTTTCTTTCCGAGGTAATCACCCTCGGACGCTTGCGTCTTCCGACGGCGATGCGCGCCAGCACGCTGGGCGTGTTGAGATAGCAGTGGATCAGGTCGAAGTCGCTCCGCCGGATGAGAGCAGCGAGCCGAGTGAGGACGAGCGGGTTCTTCGCGCCGCGGCGGCCGAGAGAGTGAACCGGCGTTCCGGTACTCTCGAGCTCGGGACGCACGAGACTGAGGTCGTAGTAATAGGCCACCTCGGGACTGACGACGGACCGGTCGAGGGCGTTGACCAACGTCACGAGCTGCCGCTGCGCGCCGCCCTGACCGAGCGTATGGATGAAGTAGAGAACGCGGATGGCGCTCACGCCGTCTCCCCTTCCACGTGTGAGACCACATACATGTGCTTGCCCGACGGAGCGGGTTCGATTCGGTTCTCCTCAACGAATCGAACGCGGCAGTCGCTGCCCATGACGTCCCTGAACCTGGAGGCGATCTGGCCCGTCCGCTCCAGAACGCGCCCGTGCATTCCCTGATGCGGCACGACCCGAACCACGATGTCGTCCAAGGATTCCTGGACGACCTGGAAGGTCTTGATCGCCCCGTCGTTGCACTCGACACCCAAGATGAGAGACACAACGGACATCGAGACGATGCCGCCGTCGGGCCTGCGTAGACACGAACACGTTCGCCCGGTTATCGCGGAGAGAAGAGGATAGGGTCGGCCGCAGCTGCAGAGTTCGGGACCCAGGACCGCACGGTCTCCGATCCGATACCTGATCAGCGGCATCGTGAAATTGGCGAGCGTTGTGACCAGAACGTCCCCCTCGCACCCGACCGCGACGTCCATCCCCGTGTCGTCGACGACCTCGACCACAGCGGTCTCCCCTAGCACGTGGAGCCCCGCGTGATGGTCGCACTCGGCGGCGAGCGCCGCTACCTCGCGGCTTCCGTATCGGTCGAACACGGGAGCTCCAAGGACGTCCTGGATTTTCTCTCTCATGTGGGGCATGAGTGTGCTCGCGCTCGATATCACGGCGCGCGGCGGGGGGACGGTCGTTCCTTCCCGCTCGAGAAACTCCGCGAAGGCGAAGAGCGCTTCAGCGTATCCCTCGATGCAGTCCGGGCGCAGCCGGCGGATGGCGAGGGCGTACGATCGCATCGCGTCCGGGCCAAGGTCGAAGGCGTCCAGCACCGTGAGGTTTCTCAGGACGCGGTCCAGCTGCCGCCTGGCCACTGACGCGCGGGCAGACACCTCCTGTCGGGCACCCCAGAGCATCACGCGTCTGTCTCCTCGGCGTATCCCTGCCCACTCGTACAGGAGTTGCGTGGACGCCAGGCCGATGCTGTCACTCGCGGCATCCAGATAGAACCTCACGGGCTCCCCGGTGGAGCCACCGGAGGAGTTCACGAACGCTCTGCGCTCAGGCTCGGGCGTCACCGAGGCCAGGTAGCCCTCCAGTTCGCTCTTCTCCAGAACCCGGAACCGCTTGAGCGCGCCCCGCGGATCCTGTTCGATGTCAGCGGTCGCCACGTCGCCGGCGCGCTCAGCGAAGAAGTCCACGTTCGCCGTCGCGTGCTTCAGGACCCGTGCAAGACGACGCCCCTGTCGTTCCGCGAACGCGCCGGGGCTGTCCCATTGCCTGGCGCGCAACCCCGCGAGCCTGGTGGTGAAGTCGTACCGCTTGAGCCCGGTCCAGTAGATCGGGTCGATGACGCGTGCGGTTAGTAATCGTCGCAACTCGCTCATGCTCGTGAACCCCTTCCAGCCATCCCGCGCAGGCGATCATCAGCAGGGTCGGCAGCTTCATGCGGTATGAGACCAGTGCGATGTCCAGGAAAACCATCAGGAAGATCAGGAAGAACGTGAAGCGCGCGCTGGGCAGCCGGCGGACCGCGCGGCCGAGTGACTTCCGGACGAGCTGGGCGTGAAAACCGTAGTACAGCAGCGCGCCGATGAGTCCCAGCGCCACGCTGAGTTCGAGATAGTTGCTGTGCGTGTACAGCGCCTCACCCGAGATCCAGTAGAACGAGTCCAGCCCGTGCCCGATGAACGGCGACTGCACGATCAGGACCGCTCCCTTCGCGAGAAGCCTGCCCCTGTCTATCAGGCTGCCGTCGGCGCTGCCGACCGCGGTGACCCAAGAGCCCACCGCCACCGTTCGCTCGACGCAGAAACCCCAGAAGCGCTGAAGCGCCCCGCCCGTCGCGTTGACTATGACGAGAGACACCACGAGAAGCACTGCCGCGATCGCTCCGCGTCTCCGGGTAGACGGCACTACCATCGTCAGGACGCACATGAGCGGCACGCCAAGAACACCTTTCCGAGACGTAGACGCGACCACTCCTCCGCCGATGATAAGGATGGCGGCATAGGAGAGAATCTTCCCCCAGATCCCTCGACCGAGGTTCACACCGGAGAGGATCGCGGCGAAAGCGAGCAGGGACGTGACGGCGAAGACGTTCGGATTGCCGTAGACGCCGCTCAGGCGCATCACGTCGGCCGAGAGCCCCGTCCAGAGCGTCTGCACCGTGCCAAGGACAACGGTAACGACGAGAACCAGCAGAATCCACCGCAGCTGCCCGAGGCTGCGGGTGGCGTCGTAAAGGACCAACCCGAGCAGGTGTATCTCCAGAAGCGTGATGAGATGGCTCAGGGCCGTCGGGCTGTAGTGGGAAGACCAGAGCATCGACGCGCCGGCCCAGAGCAGGAAGAGCCACCTGACGCGCAGGAGCGGCGAAGTCGCGTAGGCGATAACCGAATCGAGAATGGACGCCCCTCGAGCAAGGAGATAGAGACCGAGCAGGACGCCAAGCGACACGTACATCTGCGGCAGTGTCTCCTCGACGCGGCCGAGAAGCACCAGCACCACCATTATGCCGGCCAGCGAGCCGCGCGCCACGACCATGCTGGGTGGCGGTATGTGGGTCACATGTGGGGCGTGCGTCGTCAACTCAGCTCCTTATCGTCTCTCTAGTTTCGCTTCCGAAGCCGCGTGCGAACGCGGTCGCGAGCGCCCGCCAACAGCCCCCTGTCCACGGCGTCCAGACCGCCGCTGACCAGGAGACCCAGTCCGTAGAGAACCAGGGTCGCCGCAGCCAGAGAAATGACTCCGGCGAGTCCCAAGGCCGGCAGCTTCCCCAGCTGCCAGCGCACCAGCAAGCCGACCACAATCGCCACTCCGGCGCACTTGAGGAACTCCGGGCTGACGGGATGCAGCCGGTGAAGCGCGTAGACCTCGATCAGGCCGGCCAGTGCTCCGGCCACCCCGGCGGCGGAGACGGCGATCGCCGCGCCCAGTATCCCGTACCTGGGTACCAGAACCACGCAGAGCGCCACGTTCACACCGAGCATCAGAAGCGCGTTTGCCATCGAGAGTTTGGTGTGGCCGAAGGCCTCGAGCGTCATCCCCTGAGGACCGAGGGAGGAGACCGCGAGTCGTCCAGCGGCCAGCACCACAAGGGCGGCGGGCACTACCATGTAGTCCTCACCCAGCAGGATGCCGAGGGCGCGGGCGCCGAAGAGAGTTATCACGAGGAACAGCCCGGCATTGAGAGCGAACAGCCACTTCCCCACTCGCGAATACGCGCGTCCAAGCTCCTCCCTGTCACCCGTCGAGATCATCTCCGAGGCGACGGGCTTAAATATCCTCGTGAAGGACGCACGGACCATGACCATCACCATGACGGCATACACGTAGACGCGGAAGACCCCGGCGTCTGCGAGAGATGAGTACCGTCCGAGGAAGAGCACCCCGATCTGCCCGAAGAAGACGAGCACGATGTTGTTCACGGTCAGCGGCCAGCTGTAGGAGGCGACGGACCCAAGCGACAGCGGCGCGGCGTCGTGCGCGGACAGCATGGGTGAGATGCGGTGTCGGAAGAAAGCGAGCGCCAGGAGCGACACGGGCACGAGCGACACGAGATAGACGGCCACCCACCCGGCCAGCCGGTACCCCATCGCGAAGGCGAGAGCGACGAGCGCGATCCTGACGGCGGGCAGCGCCAACTGTTGCATGTACGCCTGATAGCGCAGCTCTTTGAAGCCTACGAACGAGGACGCGACGAGCTCTATGTAGACCAGAAGCGGGATGCCGAGCGCCATCGCCATCAACACGGGCGTGAGCGCCGCGGTGTCGGACATGAGGCCCGCAATGAAGCCCGCCGCGAGCACCAGGGCGGCTGCGGTGGCCACGCCCGCGCCCATGATCACGCGGAACGTGCGGGTGATCAGCGTCCTAGTCTTGCCGAACTCGCCGGACGCGTTGTAGAGCGGGATAAACCTGTCCAGCGCCCTCGGTGTCCCGAACAGGGCCAGGATCAGCGCGATGGTGGTGACCGACTGCGCGAGCGCGAACGTTCCGTACTCGCTCGGCTCCAGGGTCCGGGTGACGATCAGGAGGAGAACGTAGTTCAGGACCGTGCCAATCAGCGAGCCGGACAGACCGATGCCCGATTCCTTGACGACTTTGAGTTTCCAGTCGGGTCGTGCTGACACTGATAGGTTACCCTTCCGCACTCGGGACACGCCACGGGTGCCCGTGCTCGCCTCCTCGTCGCCCAGTCATCTTCCCGCCGTGCTGCCGCTCCACCACCCGATACTCACACAGCATCCGGCGGCCATCAGGCCCGCCGGTGCATCAAGGACCGCCGCGCGCGGTACATTCGACTGCCCAGCGTACCGAGACGGGAGAGCGCAAGGACCACAAACAACGTAGGGGATCTGCCTCCGCAGAGCAGAGACTCCTCGAGAGCGGTCCTGGCCTCGGGCGCGTTGCCTTCGTGCAGGTGGTACTTCGCAAGGTCCAGGTGAAGCTGAGCGAGTCTGGGTCGGAGCAGGCGCAGCAGAGACGAGTGCCGGTGGGCAAGCTCCGTCAGGAAGCGGAAGCTGTCGGAGAGCAAACGCTCGAGATTGGCCGAGTAGTTCTCACCGTGAGTCCAGTGGACAGCAACGGTCTCCGGCAGATAGTGAATACGGTGGTGTTCCGCAAGCCGCAGGCAGAATTCGTAGTCGTCCGTCCCTCCCCTGATGCGCTCATCGAAGAGACCGACCGTGTCGAAGCACTCGCGCCGGACCACCGACGAGATCAGAGGGATGAAGTTGCCGACAAACAGGGCGCGAAGCTGGTCCTCTCTCGGCAGGCTGTTCAGGTCGGACGGGATCCTGCCACGCGTTTCAAGCTTCCGGACGCGTCCGTCCGACGTGCCCTCTCCCACGTCCGCAAAGAAGAGTCCAACGTCACGATGGGCGCGCGCCTGCCCGGCAAGCTGAAACTCCAGCATGCACGGGAGCCACGTGTCATCCTGGTCCAGGAACGTCACGAACTCGCTCCGGGACGCCCTGACGCCCGTGTTCCTGGCCGCCGCTATCCCTCTGTTCGAGGCGTGCCTGAGGAGGCGAACCCGTCCGGAGTCGAGGAACCGCTCCAACAGACGCGATGGGTCCTCCTTGGATCCGTCATCGACGACGACTATCTCGGGCGTCCCGTACGACTGCCCCACCACACTGTCCAGAGCGCGCGTGATGAACCTGGCGCCGTTGTAATACGGGATGACAACGCTGACCAGAGGTGCCTCCAAGGCCGTCCTCCTGTGCAGAGGGACCGCTCACAGAGCGCGCAGTTTACCACAACGCGGGCAAAGCGCGGCCGGCAGGCACGTCACGACAGCGCCAAACATCGTCCTTCTGCAATGTATTGCCGGGAAGCTCTCGTCGCGACGAGGCTGGACCTGCGAAGATGCGCGCGTTGGATGTCGAGCAGTTGCCGAGAACACGGAGATGCACGCGATGATCCTGGGACAGCTCGCGATGGGAATTCTGTCCTACATCCCGGGCCTTCACGCGGTGCTGTCAGGTGGCACCGGCGGCACGAATGAGGCCAGGTACTGCTACTCGATCTGGCTGCGCCACCTCGTGCACGCGCACCGGAGCGGCCTCAACCCCGTCCCACCGACGGTCGTCGCCGAGCTCGGCCCCGGCGATTCGCTCGGGGTGGGCATCGCGGCGCTCCTCTCCGGTGTCTGCGGCTACCACGCGCTGGACGCGGTCAGGTACGCTTCCCCGGACGCGAATACG
>JAUVLG010000084.1 GCA_030595835.1 Candidatus Eiseniibacteriota bacterium
TTGTAGCGGTCGCCCAGGTCGCAGATGGTAACCACGGTCTTGTTGTGGACGTCGACGAGATCCTCGAAGCCGGCCTGCCGGAGGGCCAGTATGGTGCCCTCGAGCTGCCAGGGCGTCGTGTTCGAGCCCGGGTACATCAGGTGCCAGCTGATGTTGTCCTTGAGGATCGTTGTGCTCGACGGGTCGAGCGTGTCCTTCATGCCGGCCAGTTCGCACAGGCGAACGTAGTCGTCCAGCACCGTCTCGGGCGTGGTCTTCAGAACTGCGACCTTCGGTCTGTTCACGTGTGTTCTCCGGCGTTCGTGAGTTCGTGTGAGTCCGAGGCCAGACTAGCAGAGGGCTTCGCTCGTGACAACCGCTGAACGGCCCGGGGCGCCGACGCGTGTGCCGGGGCGCTGGCGGCGCAGCCGCGCGCGACCGTGGACCGAGAGCAGAAAAAAGAGACGGCCTGCACACGGCGGGCCGCCTCTTCACATTTCTGGTGCCGAAGGGGGGATTCGAACCCCCACAGGGACAAGCCCCACTGCGCCCTGAACGCAGCGCGTCTACCAGATTCCACCACTTCGGCATACCTCACTACATTCAAAGTTTAGCCCGCTGCCTGGGCCAAGTCAACCGGCAAGGGAAGGTTCCAGACTGCCGCCAAGAGGCCGGAGAGCCCACAGGCACCCGCGGTCCGGTGTCGGGCTTGAAAATCCTCGTCGTGGGGATGTATGATGAGCGCAGAATCGGTCCGAGTTCAGAGGCGCCCGCAAGCGCCGCGAGGACGGAGGGAGTGGCAGAAGCGACCCTTCCGACAGACTGGCAGACTGGCGATAGAACACCGGCACTGGACCATCCCCCCCAGTGGAGGTCGAATCATGGCGCGAGCAGCGATGCTGTGCATACTGTTGTTGGGCTGTTGCATTCTTGTGACTGCACTGCCGGGTTGCAGCAAGAGCGACCCGTCCGGTGTGGTGAACAACATCCCACCGGAGACCCAGCTGTCGTTCGCGCCGGACGCCGGCGACACGGTGAGCTACCAAGTGCGGATGAACTGGTTCGGGTGGGACCCCGACGGTGAGGTCACTCACTTCATGACGATGTGGGACTCACTTGAGTGGGTGTACACCGTGGCGACCGATAGCGTGTTCGTGGTGTCGACCGACGACACGGCCGGTGGCCCGAATCAGTCGTACGGGTACCACACGTTCTCGGTGAAGGCAGTCGATAACAGAGGCGACGAGGACCCCACGCCTGCCAGCGTCTCCTTCACGGCCGAGAACGTCTTCCCTGACACCGAGATTCTGTCTGGGCCGACTTCCATCGGCGAGCCATTCGTGACCTTCGAGTGGGAGGGGAGCGACACGGACGGAGAGATCGCGGGGTTCGGCTACCGGCTGCTGATCCAGGAGGGCCCCGACGAAGTCGAGTACGCGTTGGAGGAGAGTCTTTCGCCCCACGAGACCACGGCAGAGTTTGGCCCTCTCTGCGGGTACTTCCGGTTCGAGGTCTGGGCGATCGACGACCAGGGAGCCATCGACGTCACCCCGGCCGAGTGGTGGTTCTACTGCTGGTGCGGAGGCCCCAGCCAGTTCCGCGTTACCTCCAACGTCTTCGACAGCCCGAATCTCTGGTTCACATACCCCGACCCGTGGAATCGGCCGCCGGTCCCGATATTCGAGGGCGAGCACATCGTCTACGATTGGAGCGCCGAAGGGCAGGGCATCAAGTTCAGACACGCCTACGACGACACCGCCGATTGGTCCGCGTGGTCGTCGACCGGCACGCACTTCGAGGTGACGCCAGAGGTAGGCGAACACGAGATGCACGTCGCGGTCAAGGATACGCTGGAGGTCCAGTTCCACATCCAGATGACGTTCGAAGTCGTCGAGGCCGGTCTCGATGACTACATCCTCATTGTGGATGACTACACTTCGTGGGAGACGAGCGAGATGTGGGGCACGGACGCGGAGAGGGATGCGTTCTACGATGGCATCGTGGCGCCTTTCGGCGAACGGTACGCGTGGGACCCCGCGGAGCACATGTCCGACGACACGCCCATGCCCCCGGACGCGGTCACGTTGGCCGACGCGTCAACGGTCATCTGGTACTGCGATGCCTCCCTTGCCACGATTGCAGACATCTTCCGTCCGGGCCGAAACTACGATTTCCTCGGTGGCTATGTTCGAGTGGGCGGCAATCTCGTTCTCTGTGGCATGAAGACGCTGGAACAGGTGTCGGGCGAGCACTACCCCATCTACCTTTCGCCGGAGGATGAGACCCCTGGCCGGCGGTTCATCCGGGATATCCTCCGCATCGGTTCCGCGGACTACAGCGGGGACCAGGCCAATCCCAACGCTCCCTGGGACTACGGCTACTGCATGCACGGAGCGCTCCCGACCCCCGCCGGAGAAGCGCTGGGGTTCGAACCGGTCTACGTCGACACGGGAGACTGCGACGTGGAGCCGGGCAAGTGGTGGTTCTATTGCGACCCGCCCCTGCCTGGCTACTACCACTGCGGTCTCAGCGTGGAGAAGCTCGTGAACTTCCAGGGTGAGGGTCTCGAGATCTACGCGACCGACAGCTACCTCAACCCGTACTACGAGGATCAGACGAGCGTGGTGCTCTATCTCTCTGGCGACAACCGCGGCAACGTCTGCTACCTTGGTTTTCCGCTCTACTACTTGCAGACGCCGCAGGCCGAGGCGCTGCTGCAGCGCATTCTGACTCTGTTCGGTGAAGAGGAGCGGTGATCGGATCGGAACGCGGTGAGAACAGGTATCCAGACCCTGCGCCGAGTAGATTTGCCTGGCGCCGAACCGACAAGTGCAGTTCAACAAGTGCAATCCGCAGACCCTAGCCGAAGGACGGAATTCATGCGCGTTCTGTGTCCCATGATCCTGGCCGCCGCCGTTCTCGTCGCACTGATACCATCGCCCGCCCGGGCCGACCTGGGAGTCGGCGTCATCGCGGGGGAGCCAACCGGGTTCTCGTTCAAGTGGTGGAACGAGGGTGGCACGGCCGTGGATGCGGCGATCGGGTGGTCGCTGGGCGACGAGAACCTGTACGTCCACAGCGACTACCTGTGGCCCTACACGATCAAGGCCGGGAACATCGGTGGTGGCGCCCCGCTCTACTACGGCATCGGAGCGCGGGTCGTTCTACACGACGACAGGGATGCGACGATAGGTGTGCGCATTCCCGTCGGGCTCGACTACATGTTCGACAACGGGCGCGTCGACATCTTCGTGGAGATCGCCCCGATCCTCACCATGATACCCGAGGGCGACTTCGACCTGAGCGGAGGCTTGGGTATGAGGTTCTACTTCTGACGTGTACCGCGCTGCCCGGGGCCGAGCATCGATGAACCGATACCGAATCAACAAGTGCAGCTCGCAGCTTCCTACTGGCAGGTTCTCACTGAAGGAGGGAACTCATGCGCGTTCTGTGTCCGATGATCCTGGCAGCCGTCATTCTCGCTGCACTGATACCGTCGCCCGCCCTGGCCGGCATTGGTGTGGGTATCATCGCGGGTGAGCCGTCCGGGTTCGCCTTCAAATGGTGGGCCGAGGACGGCACGGCGGTGGACGCCGTAACCGGATGGGCGCTCGGTGGCGGTGACTTCTACATCCACGGTGACTACCTGTGGCACCGCGTGATCGAGGACCTGGATATCGGCGGCAGCGTGCCTCTCTACTACGGCATCGGAGCGCGGCTCCTCCTGCGTGAGGACGAGGACTCGAAGATAGGCGTGCGCATTCCTATAGGGCTCGACTTCCTGATCGACAACGGGCGCTTCGATATCTTCGTGGAGATCGCCCCGATCTTCAACGTGATACCCAACACCGATTTCAACCTGAGCGGTGGCGTCGGGGCGAGGTTCTACTTCTGACGGACTTCGTGGAGTGCCCCGAGTGACTGCTCGAATCCCCGATCTCAAGGCGACCGCGGAGCCGTCGTCGTCCCGCATGTCCCACTCGAGGTGTGACGGACCGTGGGGTTTCGTCCACGGAGGGTTCGTGGGGAACTCGTGGTCCGTCACAGCCCCGCGCTATTGACAACTTGCCCCACCTGTGATAGAATCAGTACTGAGAGACGCCACCTCAGGCGCGGAAAACCACAGGCGCGGAAGACGTGCTTCCAGCTTCAGGGGGGACAGACGGCGGTAGCTAACCGTCGCAGCATGGCCGGCCAACGCCCGATATCGGGGGAGTAGCCACGAAGCCAACAAAGTAGAACAGAGACATTCCATTGTCACAGCCGCGTTGGCGAGAATCCCTTCTCGCGGCGTGGCCGGCCAATTCTCATTCTCTCGGGGGACGGTCCGCGGGACTCGACTGCACCGAGCCTGGTGAGAGGGCGGGGACGAACCCCGCCCTCAGCTGCGTACGCCCGCTCCGCGGCTGTTCTGTCCGACCGGAGCCCCTCCTGTGCGTAGCTCGCGACTCCCCGAATCGCCTTGCCCACGTGCACGCGGCTCTGCTAGCATCCTCTTGTTGCGGCACGGTCGTCTGCCGACCCGTCCGCAGTGCGGAAAGACGTAACTCCTTATCAGACCCCAGGCTAGAGGGACATGCCCGGCTCGCCGGGCGCCCGATGGGAGCGGCGCCAGTGAGCGGCGACGTCAAGATCCTTGCGAAGAACAAGCGAGCCCGGCACGACTATCATGTCGTCGACTCGATAGAGACCGGCATCGTGCTCAAAGGCACGGAAGTCAAGTCCCTGCGCCTCGGGAAGGTGCAGCTGGTCGACAGCTTCGTCAAGATAGAGGATGGGGAGCTGTTCCTATACGGCGCTCACATCAGCCCTTACGAGCAGGGGAACCGCTTCAACGTCGACCCGAGGCGCCGCCGCAAGCTCCTCGCCCACAGAATCGAGATACATCGCCTGCACCGTCAGGTGTTGGAGAAGGGGATGACGCTCATCCCTCTCGCGGCGTACCTGAAGCGGGGGAGAGTGAAAATAGAAGTGGGGATATGCCGCGGCAAGAAGACTTACGACAAGCGCCAGACGCTTCGGGACAGGGACGCGGAGCGCGACGTCCAGCGCGAGCTCAAGGGTCGCGGACGCGACAACGAGGATAGGGAATGAGTCTGGGACCGCGAACAGGAGTGGTGGCTGTCGTTGCCCTGGTGGTCGTGCTTCTCTGTTGTACCACCGCCACGGGCGACGTGTTCTCCATCGCTCTCGATGACGGGCGCACCGACTACGTCGAGACAGCGCGAATTGACGGCGCGTGGTACTTCCGACTCGCCGATCTCGCTCGAGCCGTCGGGGCATCCCGTCACTGGAATCCCCGGACATCGAAGATGTCTCTGGCCGTGGGGATTCACAGGGTCTCCATGGCGTCGGACAGCCAGTTCGTTGCGCTGGACGGGGAGTCGATCAACGTTCACAAACCGGTCGTCATGAGAGACGGCGAGTACTGGACGCCGGTCCGCTTCCTGACACGCGCCCTTGGTCTCGCGGTGAACTCCGAGATCACGGTGGACGGGCCCGGCGAGACGATCTCCATCGTAAAGCTCGGTGCGTTCGTCATGTCGGTCGGGCTGGAGGAAAGACCCGGCGCGACGGTAGCGGTCGTGGCTCTGAACGACAGGGCGGAATTCTCCGCCAGCAGCAGGGAGAGGGGCCGCATAGACTTCTTCATGCCGGGTGCGGCGCTTCTTGACTCGCTCGACGTGCTCGACGGCGTCGGACTGATCTCGTCGGTTGAGCTCGTGGAATCGGAAGCCGGGGTGAGTGGCGTCGTGCGCGCGGCGCCATCAGCGACGGCCTACGACGCGCAGATGCACACGAACCCGCCCAGGCTGGAAGTTGTCGTGGTGGCGGAGCGCGAGCAGTCGGTGCCCTCGCCTTTCCTCAAGGGCATGAAGAACCTGCTTGGCACGGGCGCGAGTCCCTTCGAAACGCCGGATGACGGTGTGGTGACGGTGATGCTGGATCCCGGACACGGCGGAGAGGACAGTGGACGCGTCGGTCGTTCGGGTCTTCTGGAGAAGGATGTGGCACTGGCGATCGCCGACAGGATCGCACCGCACCTCCGTCGGGAGGGCTTCTACGTGTTCATGACACGGAGTTCAGATTCCCGTGTCCCGCTGAAGCGACGAGCGGAGATCGCCAACCTTGCGGGAGCGGACATATTCGTCAGCGTCCACTGTGGGTCGTGGCACTCGGCGGGGGCCAGTGGGTTCCGTGTGTCGTACTACGTGCCCACTCCTGACGACGTAGTGGACAAGAGCAGCGCCGGGACAAGAGGGCTGAGGCGGGGGGTGCCCGGAGTTCGACACGGGGGGGTAGGGAACCTTAGGTGGGGTGGACTGCAGGAAAGTCTGACCGATGAGAGCAGGGTGCTGGCTCGGGCCGTGCGCGGCCGGATGGCCGGCGCGCTGCCTAACTACGACCGCGGCGTGGGGGGCGCAGACCTGGCGGTTCTGGCAGGTTGCGCAATGCCGGCGATCCTCGTTGAGGCTGGTTTCATCACGAACGCCACCGACGCGGCGCTTCTGGCCGACGAGGGTTTCCTGGAGGACGTCGCGGGAGCCATCGCTCGCGGAGTGGTCGAATACAGCCATTCGTTCGGGGGGAGGAACCAGTGAGTCTAGTGCGCGCCAAGCTGATCGCTCTGGTGGTTGTGTTGGCCGCGGTCGCGGTCCTTGTAACGCTCTGCATGAAGGGACCCGACGAGCAGCTCTCCGACGAGGGACCCGCCGTGGAGGAACTCGGAGACGGCGTTCAGTCCGTGCGTCTCGTCTTTGCCAGCAGGGGCGCGGGCCGGAGCATAGAGGAGCGGAGAGAGATAGTCGTCATGGAGGATGCCGCCAGCCGCGCCGGCAGGATCATGGAAGAGCTTGCAGCCGGTCCGACCGGAACCGACGCAGACGGGACGATACCCGACGGTACCCGGGTTCTGTCGGTGTTCTTCGATGGGACCGGACAGGTCTTCGTCGACTTCAGCAGCGAGTTCGTTGACAACCATCCAGGTGGCTCGGCCGGCGAGCTCTTCACCATTCGTTCCGTAGTGAAGACGCTCGCGCTCAACTTCCCCGATGTCGAGCGAGTGAGCATCCTGGTTGAGGGCAAGGAGCTCGAGACCATCGCCGGGCACATAGACGCGAGTGTTCCGTTCCCTGTTGAGCAGTACCGCTGAGGCGGCCGTCCCGAACGACGCGGTCGAAGCGCTCCCCGGGGTGGGAGGAAGAGGAGAGGTAGACAGTGAGTGATGCCACGTCCAGTCCTATAGGTGTGTTCGATTCCGGCATAGGTGGTCTGACGGTCGTGGCCGAGATCATGCGGCAGCTTCCGAGCGAGGAGATCGTGTATTTCGGCGATACCGCACGCCTGCCGTACGGCCCCAAGTCGAACGAGACGGTGACGCAGTTCGCCATCCAGGATGCGGAGTTCCTCCTGGGACACGGGGTCAAAACAATCGTCGTCGCATGTAACACCGCGTCCTCCGTCGCGATGGACGCGCTTGAGTCACACTGTCAGATCCCGGTCATTGGTGTGATCGAACCCGGCGCTCTTGCCGCCGTGTCGTCCACTCTCTCCGGCAAGGTCGGTGTGATCGGAACCGAGGGCACGATCGCGAGCGGCGCTTATCGAAGGGCCATCAGCCGGCTCGATCGGGACATCGAAGTTGTCGAGACCAGTTGTCCGCTGTTCGTCCCCCTGGCCGAGGAGGGCTGGACCGACCGCGAGGTCACTCTCGTGATAGCGCATGAGTACCTCACTCCGCTCCGGGATGCGGCCGTGGACGTCGTCGTTCTCGGATGCACGCACTACCCCATTCTCAAGCACACGATCGCCCAGGTGTTCGGACCTTCGGTGAGACTGATCGACTCCGCGGAAGAAACGGCCAAGGAAGTGGCGGACGGGCTGGCGGGACTGGAGCTGCTCCGTGACGATGGGTCCCCGCCCGAGCACAGGTTCTTCGTCAGTGATGTCCCACATCGCTTCCGTGAGCAGGCCGAGCGGTTTCTCGGCGCACCGCTGCCGGTAGTCAGTGTCGTCACTGTCGATGAGACGACGCGTTCGGGAGCGTGAGTTCCCGGGTTACGATGACCTGCGCGTTCGAAGGTGGAATCCTTGATAATCTCTCTGGTTCTGGCAACCCGTAACAGGCACAAAGTGGAAGAGCTCTCGGCGATGCTGAGCGAGCTTCCCGTGCGGATACTCTCGTTCCACGACTTCCCGGACATGCCCGATGTCGTGGAAGACGGCGCTACGCTCGTAGAGAACGCGATCAAGAAGGCGAGCGAGGTCGCGTTGTTCACCGGACTTCCGGCACTGGCGGACGACACCGGGCTGGAGGTGGACGCGCTCGACGGTGCGCCGGGAGTGTGTTCGGCGCGATTCGCGGGCGAACCATCGAGCTCGGAGGCGAACAGCCGCAAGCTGCTCTCGGACCTGAGCGGAATCGAAGGGTCCGCGAGGGCCGCTGCGTTCCGCTGCGTCGTGGCGCTTGCGATGTGCGGTGACGACGAGGTCAGAACGGTCGAGGGCGTGACGCATGGCGTCATTCTGGAGGAGGCGAGGGGAGAGGGCGGATTCGGCTATGACGCCCTGTTCCTTCCCGATGGTCACGACCTGACCTACGCTGAGATGCGCTCCGATGAGAAGAACGCTGTAAGTCACCGCGGGAAGGCAATTAAGAACGCTCGTGCGCTGATCGCGGCGCTCCTGGATGCCCCGTAGGAACCACTGACACCGGCTTCGGCGTCGGGTCTGCCGCCTGCACTGCTCCATGGGCGGCGACCTCGCTAACATGTTGCACAGTAACCGCTTACACAAATCTGCAAGCCCGTGGCGCTTCCGGCTTGCGGGAGCGTGCGCTGGCGTGCTAAACTGCTGGTGGAGCAACTCTGTTTTGATCCCCCGAGGCAAGGATTGGCCGACTCGGCTTTCTCCGGAGAGCTGGGTCTTCCACGTGGCCGCGGACCTCCCATTGGGCCGCGGCCACGCTATTTCCTGGCATCTCAGAGCCGGGAGCGATCACGTTCTTCAATACCGAGAGTTCAAGTGGGTTGACTGGAAGCAGTGCGCCTGGGGAGTACCTGCGGGGGGGCCGAGTTCCTGAGTGCGTCGATCGCGGGCGCGCGAGCCGCGCACGCTGCGCCTGGGAGTTCATGGCCGGGGGCGTGGGGCAACCTCGCGCTTGACTTACCCCCCAACGCTGGATATCATAGTCGTTTGACTAGCACCTCACGGGGCGTGGCGCAGCCCGGTTAGCGCGCCTGCTTTGGGAGCAGGAAGTCGGAGGTTCGAATCCTCTCGCCCCGACCAGGGCGCGCCTGTAGCTCAGTTTGGATAGAGCAACGGACTTCTAATCCGTAGGTCGCTG
>JAUVLG010000058.1 GCA_030595835.1 Candidatus Eiseniibacteriota bacterium
CGAGTGGGAGGACAAACAGGGTAACAAGCGGAAGACGACCGAGATCGTCGCGCGCGATATGCAGATGCTCGGGTCGCGCAATCAGGGTGACGGCGCCCGGCCTCAGGCCGGCGGGGAAGCACCCGAGTTCGCGGCCGAAACTGTCAAGATCGAAGACGACGACCTGCCGTTCTAGCGGCAGACCGAATAGCGCCCTTAGCTCAACTAGGCAGAGCAACTGACTCTTAATCAGTAGGTTGAAGGTTCGATTCCTTCAGGGCGTACCAAACGAGGCGGGGCCGGGACTTCGATTCCGGCCCCGCTTCTTGCTGCGTCGACCGGCGACGTCGGGTCGTGACGTACCGTTGCCCGTCCGGGGCCGGGAGGGTCGGGTCACCTCCGCACCACGTCGCAGGTCAGGCCAGCACGTTTCTCGTTGCGACGCGAGTCAGGTTGACACGTCTTTCATCCTCCGATAAACTCTGCTCTTATGCACATCGTCATGGTTCACAGAGGCATGCCTCCCGAAAGAATCGGCGGCACATACAGTTACGTATACGAACTCGGCCGCGGGCTCGCCGCCAGAGGCCATCGCGTCGACATCATCGCCAGCACGAAGGCGTCCGATGTCGACACGGTCACCGAGCTCGAGGGGATGACGGTACACGGCTACGTCTTCCGCCGCCGGAATCCTGTCTACAGCACGCTACAGCACCTGGCGAACACGCACAGGATCTTCCGTGAGATTCACGAGTCCGATCCTGTCGACGTGCTGTCCATCCACGAATCCCAGCTGGGCTACGAGCTCGCGCGGAGCGCGCTCGGCCGCAGCGTCTGTCAGGTCTGCACGTTCCACGCCCCCGTCTTCCTCGAGTTCAGGTTGAACACCGACTGGCGCATCAAGGCGGAGCCGTCGGCCGTCAAGCGGTTCGCCATCAGGGTGTCCGAACCGCCGCTCGAGTACTGGCAGCGCCGCTTCGAGAACGGCGTCCTGAATGCCGCCTACGGCATCGTGGTTCTGTCGAAGTACAGTCGTGGCCACATCGAGAACAACTTCCCCTCGGTGGACATCGGAAAGGTCGCGATCGTCCCGAGCGGAGTGGACGTCGACAGATTCCGTCCCGCGGACGACGGACGGGCCGTGCGCGAGAAGCTGGGTCTGGATCCCGACGCGCTCCACCTCATCACGGTGAGAAACCTCTCGCCGCGAATGGGGCTTGAGAACCTCGTGCGGGCGGTGCCCGCGATTCTCGGAAGCGAGGCGGCCCGCGGGGCGAAGATCGTGCTCTCACTGGTCGGCGGCGGGGCCCTGCGGGAGCCACTCAAGCGGCTCGCCGCGGAACTGGGCGTCGCGGACTCGGTTCGCTTCACCGGCCGCGTGAGCGACGAGGACCTGACACGCTACTATCAGGCTGCGGATCTGTTCGTGCTTCCGACGGAGGCGATGGAAGGCTTCGGCATATCGACGGTGGAAGCTCTCTCCACCAACGTTCCAGTCGTCGGAACGCCGGCCGGGGCAACTCCGGAGATACTCTCGAGGATAGACGAGCGCCTGCTGACCAGGGACACCTCACACGACGCAATCGCCGATGCGATCATCTCCTGGCTGAGCTGGCGCGCGGACGACGCCGGCACGACGCGGTATCGCGACGAGGTGCTCAGCCTGTACACTTGGGACGGCGTGACCTCGCAGCTTGAGACGTACTACGAGGAGCAGGCGAGGGCATTCGCTGAAGGGCGGGGCTAGGGCGCCCTGTCTGTGACCCGTCTTTCCTCCGACGTCGGGTCTCCCGGCGGCCAATCGAGGGGCCGCATCGCACGACGTACTCAGGAGGAAGCGCGTGGCGGAGGCGGCACAGAGGGAGTCCCGTCATTGACGGGCGGTCATCGAGACACGGACTGTCGCGACTCCAGAGATCCGAAGCTCGAGGAATCCAGCGGATGGGGAGCATTGACATGCGGCTCGTAGACGCGGCCAGAGGACACTACTCCCGTACACCTTGGTGGGTGAGGCGGTTTGTGGGAGGTCTGCTGACCGCGGTGCCGCTGCGTCTCAGGCTGGGGCGCAGCTACTTCGACACCTTGGAGCTTGTCGAGCGCGGGAGCCGGAATCCGGATTTCGTGCGCGAATATCGTCGGGACGCACTGCGCGAGATTATCTCTTCGTGCAGTGCGAGCGTTCATTACTCCCGGGTCTTTGCGGCGATACCGGGAGGGGCTGATGCGGCGGCCTTCGATGTGGAGGACCTGGCACGGCTGCCGATTCTGAAAAAGTCCGATGTGAGGAGGAGACTCAAGGACTTCGCGACGACCGACATCAGGAACCTGGATCTCATTACCACCGGAGGAACTTCTGGTGTGCCCATGGAGTTCTATCTCGACAACGACCGGGGACCCAGGGAGTGGGCGTTCATCAACCACATCTGGTCGAGAGGTGGCTACCAGCCCGGTGACAGGCGAGCGGTGCTTCGCGGTGTCTGGATTCAGGACGCGGACAGACGACCATGGGAGTTCGATCCCGCTCTCAACGAGCTCCGGCTATCACCGTTCCACATGACGCCCGAGACGCTCGACCTCTATCTTTCACTCATCAGGCGGTTCTCTGTCCGGTTCATCCACGGCTACCCGTCCGCCATCACCATCTTGGCGACGAGAGCCCTGGTGACCGAGTGGGAACCTCCGGAGAGTCTCACCGGGGTGCTCCCGATATCCGAAACGATGTACGACCATCAAGAATGTCTGTGCAGAAAGGCCTTCGGTGGCGTGAGCATCCTCCCTTTCTATGGTCTGAGTGAGAAGGTGGCGATTGCAGGGAAGTCGTGGACGGAGGAGGGCGTGTACGAGTTTGAGCCCCTCTACGGGATCACAGAACTGGTTGACGATGAGGGAGTCGCGATACAGACACCAGGAGTCCGTGGACATATCGTATCGACCGGCCTGATATCGAGGGGCATGCCGCTAATTCGTTACGACACAGACGACAGTGGGACGCTCGTGCGTCCGGCCACGCACGCGAATGGGTACCGTCTTGCCGTAAAAACGATCGCCTCGCGCTGGAACCAAGAGTATCTCGTGGGCAAACACAAAGAGCTCATCTCGATGGCCGCGATCAACATCCATTCGGCAGCGTCTGTGTCGATCCAAGAGGTCCAGTTCTACCAGAATACGATCGGAGAGGCGATCATCTACGTCGTCCCGTGCCCGGACTGCACCGACGAGGATATCGAGGACTTCGTAGCTGAGATCCAGAAGAAGGTGGGGGCCGCGGTTGTCTTCAGGGCGGAGGTCGTCGATGAGATTGCGACGACTCCTCGAGGAAAGAGGCGCCTGATCGATCAGAGGCTCAGGACTATCCAGAAGTGAAAGGAGCGATGGTCATCGCACGCACTACGGTCACTCCGCAAGCCAGAACGCGCCCCGTTCGCGTTGCCATGCTCGGCCCCGCGCTCAAGGTGCGGGGCGGCGTGTCTGCGGTGGTCGCGTCACTCCTGAGGGCATTCCGTTCGGACGGATTCGACGTCCGTTACATCGCTACACACCTCGACGGACCGAAGCTCCTCAAGGCGGCCGCCGCGTTCACCGGCGCCGTGAGGCTTCTAGCCGTGCTCGTCTTCCGGCGGTGCGACGTCGTGCACGTGCACATGGCATCGCACGCGAGCTTCTCTAGGAAGTCCATGCTCCTCGGCATGGCACGACGGTTCGGATGCCGGACCATCGTGCACGTCCACGGGGCGGGGTTCGACTCTTTCTTCGACGGGTCTTCACCCGCCCGCAAGCGTGCGATAACGCGCACCCTCGAGAGCGCTGACCTTGTCATCGCGCTCTCGGGCGAATGGAAGCGGCGCCTGACGGCAATCGCCCCGAGAGCCGCGATCCGCGTCCTGATGAACCCGGTCGATTGCGCGGAGTTTGCCGGTGTCGCTGCGGCGCGGCCCGATGTTCCTTCGACCGGCGGGACGGTGCTATTCCTCGGTGCCTTCGGGAAGCGCAAGGGTGTCTACGATCTCTTGGACGCGATCCCGGCGGTGGCGGCGGCCAGACGAGAGGTCCTCTTCGAGATGGGCGGCGACCAGGAGGTCGCAGAGGTGCGCGGGCTGGTGGATGAGAAGGGGATCGAGAGCAACGTCCGCATGCTCGGGTGGGTGAGCGGCGACGACAAGCTCGCGGCGTTCACCCGCGCGCACATCTACGTCCTTCCTTCCTATCATGAGGGGTTGCCGATCGGCATACTGGAGGCGCTGGCGGCTGGGCTGCCGGTCGTGACCACGCCCGTGGGAGGCATACCCGAGGTAGTCAAGGACGGAGTCAACGGGCTCATCATCTTGCCAGGAGATGTTCAGGCGCTTGCCACGTCCATCCTCAGGCTTCTGGATGACGCGGAACTCAGAGAGCGCATGAGCGAAGTCAATATCGAGCTCGTCCGTTCCCGCCACGACGCTTCGATTGTGGCGGCCACTCTCTGCGAATGGTACAATGAGATCTGGAACAGGTGACGTGAGGCATTCGCGGCAGTGCCGCTGATGTTCCGGGTCGCGGACGGTGAGTCCGCCTGCCGATCGGACGCGTATCGACCTACAGTGATGGAGGCTACATGAAGGTCCTGAGAACACTGGTGCAGGTCCTGTTTCTCGGGGGTGTGGTCGCGCTTCTCATCAGGGGACTCGCGGGCAACACTCCGAACACGTGCGGGACTTACTGTCCGTTCGGCGGGCTCGTTGCCCTCTATCCGCTCGTGCGCTACAAGACCTACGCCTGCGCCCTGACCGAGCTCAACGTCGCGCTTCTGGTCTCGGTGCTTGTGCTGACGATCGTGTCGAAGAAATCGTTCTGCGCGTGGGTCTGCCCGCTGGGCACGCTTCAGGAGTGGCTGGGCAAGCTGGGGCGGAAGGTGTTCCGCGGACGGTTCCGACTGCCCGGGGGTGTGGATCGCGTGCTCATGAACCTGCGCTACGTCGTCCTCATCGCGATCCCGGTGCTGACGTTCACCGTCTGGAAGTTCGACCTGGGCTTCAGGGCGTACGATCCGTTCTACATCCTGTTCACCTGGGGCGGGCACGAGACGGCCGCGTTCAGTTTCTACATCGTGATCGGCGTCCTTGCGGCGGCGCTCTTCCTTCCGTTCTTCTGGTGTCGCTACCTCTGTCCGATGGGGGCCGCAATGGACCCGCTGTCCCGGGCGGGAGCGTTGCGTGTTCGTCGCAACAGCCACATATGCACTGACTGCGGCGCGTGCGACGAGGCATGTCCTCACGCGATCCCCGTATCCAGGGTTGATGAAGTAACCGCGCGGAACTGCACGAACTGCCTCGACTGCATCGAGGAGTGCCCGGTGGAGGGCGCGCTCGAGCTCTCCTGGTTCGGGAAGTAGGGACGGGGCGCGGCGCCGAATCGGAGCGTGCCGCCGAATCGACGGGCGCCGGCTCGACGGAACACGGAGGGAACCGACATGAAGAAGGCACTCATCATCCCGCTTGCCGTAGCTCTGGTCATTCTCCTGGCGTTCGCGACGATGAACGCGTATCGCGTGCCCAGCGCGGACGTCTCGTTCGTCGAGGAAGAGGACCGTCCCGCCACCGTCGCGACGGTCGAGTACGAAGTCTCCGGTCTCAAGTGCCGCGGGATGGCCAGGACCTTCGCGCGGCAGATTCAGGATCTGCCGGGTGCCGTGAGTTTCATCGCCTACACCCGCACGCACACCGCGATCGTCGAGTACGATCCTGCGGTGACGGACCCAGACGCGATTCGCGAGGCGTTCGAGAGGCCCATCGTCCACGAGGGCAAGTCCGACGAGGTCTTCAAGATGGTGTCGGTGAAGCCGGAGTAGCGAAGGTGCTTGCTTGACAGCGAGTCAATTTTTCGGTAGATTGAAGTGTGCGCGTGAAGTTTGTGCGCGAAGCGTACAGCTCATTGACAGCTGGATATGGGGGCGATCTGGTTTCGACGGGGGTGAGAGAAACGCGGATGGCATGTCGAGGTCCCGTTGGCTCGTAAAACAAACGGGGACTTTTCAACTGCCGACTACACACCGGCATACGTCTGCTAACTAGTTCCACTAGTTAGAACTGACGCGTTCCACCCGGTTTGGCTCGTGGTGCCGGGATGGGGCGTCGCTTACGCGGGCTAGCTTCCGAATTTGACCGCTGGGTGAGGAAGCGAAGCAAATGCAGCGGTTGGCGTCCTGGGTATCCCGCCCGTCGGAGACCCGGGAAGCGAGACACAAACATCGGGCTATGCATGTAGAGGTCCGCGCGGAACCACTTTCGGACGCGGGTTCGATTCCCGCCGCCTCCACCAGTACATTATATGGAGCCTCGGCCAAGGCGGCCGGGGCTCTTGTCGCGTACGGAATCCGCCGGGCGTAGCCGCCGGTCTTCCGGTTCATGGCGCCGCTGTCACAGCTGAAGTTTCGTTCATGTTCCTGCGGTCTTTCCGCTTCCTTCACCAATACCATCCTAATACCATCCGAAACGAACTTGACAAACGCAAGGACACGTGTTAGCATTACGTGTAGAATCAGTCCAGCCGCTCGGCCTTTACCCGGGGTCGCTGACGGAATCCGGACTCACCGGATCCCCCGGCGATGCCGGGCCGATAAGCGCCAGCCTGCGTCACACTAATCTCAAGGGTTGACCAGCAATTGCTACACATGATCCGGTTCCACCCGGCTGTTTCTCTGCGCGCTTGCCGGGCAGAGCGCCGCATGGTCGTCATCGCTGGTTCGATGTTGCTGACGAGGCCACGATCTGAAAGGGAGGTGAGAGCTGACGCGTGTGAGCGGGTAGTGAATCGAGTGGGGGGAGTGTGTTGGGCTGCGGCCGGTATACGAGAGGCCGATTTGGTGATGGATTCGAGAGGAGAGATGGAATGCGGAAAGCACTAATCATTCTGGCGGTTCTGGCAATAGCGATGTTCGCCACGGCGAAGGACGTGGTGGAACACCCGAGCGTATCGCGCGGGCTGCTGGACTGCACGGGAGCGGTCCCGATCGCGTGTGGTGACATCTATGCCGGCACGACCATCGGCGGAGCGACCAACGTCAGCGCGTACAGTTGCGTTGGCTGGACCGAGAGCGGTCCCGAGATCGTGCATGAGCTGGATCTCACGGGCGAGCTCTGCTACGAGGTCACGGTTGGCCTTTCCCCGGACGGTTGCGACCTGGACGTCTTCTTCCTCGGCAGCTGCGACGAGATGGACTGCCTGGAGTATGGAGACTCCGGTCTTACGACGGGGTGTCTTGAGCCTGGGATCTACTACATCGTCGTTGACGGCTACAACGGAGCCGAGTGTGCCTACACGCTCGAGGTCACGTGCGTCGAGTGCGCATGCCCCGAGCCGTGTCCTGAAGAGCAGAACTACATGTCCTTCTACGAGGACTTCGAGCGCGAGGAATGCTGGCTCCCGGCGGGTTGGACTGTCCTGAACCTCGGCAGTGAGCCGACGGGTCCCACGTGGTTCTGGAGTGACGTCCATGTCTGCAACGGTACCGGCACGGCCCGCTGCACGTACGGATCGTCCAGCGAATACCAGGACGAGTGGCTGATCACGCCGATCATCTACCTCGAGGGCGCGAGTTCGATCGAGGTCAGCTTCCAGCACGACGTCGGTCTGTGGAGCTACTGCACGGATCCGATGCAGGTTCTGTATTCGACGACCGGCATCGACCCGGCGGACTTCACCCTCCGTCTGGACTACACATGCGATCTGCCGGATCCCGAGTGTGGCACGTCGGTGCTTCCCATCGATGGGCTGACTGGTGACCACATCTACGTTGCCTGGAGATACCAGGGGACGTGGGCCGGTGATTGGTACGTCGACAACATCGCCATCGTGGAGTCAGCGACTCCGGTGGAAGACAGCACGTGGGGCACGATTAAGGCGATGTACAGGTAGGAAGTGGGATCGCGCATGCGAGGCCGCGTGCGTGAGGCACGTGAAGTGCGTTGTTTGGAACGAGGAGAGGGTGGCGACTGGTCGTCGCCACCCTCAACCTCGGAGCAGCGGGTACGAGAGGGAAACAACATGCCCATGTCGGACACCGAGCGTGCGTCGATCACTTCCGGGCGCAGAGTCCTGCTGGCCCTGCTGGTCATTCTGTTGGCATGCGGGAGTGCAGCGGCTGATCGGACGATCGTGGGGGAGAGTCTCGAGGGCACGGCGACAGAGAGGAACAACGCGCGGCTGGTCGCAGAGGATCTCGTGGGAAAGCTGCACGTGGTCTACTACGACTACGACGGGATCTACCATTCCGTCGCGAACGGCATCGGCGCCGGTTGGTCTGATCCTGCGCTTGTGACGCTCGGTGGGAGGAACCCCTCGATCGCTGTCGATTCCGACAATGTGCTGCATCTGGTCTACAGGATCGACACCCTGGCACCGCTCGACATCATGCATCGGACATACGACGGGGAGTGGAGCGCCCCGGAGACCGTCCATCACGATGCCGTGGCCGGTCTCTCGCGGCCGGTTGTTGCCATCGATTCCGAGAACGGCCTTCACTGTGTGTGGCAGAGACAGGGCTACGGATCGACTCCGAACTCCGAGATCTGGTACGCGTACGCCGCACCCGACGGGGGGTGGGGCGGCACGGCGGTCAACGTCAGTAGCTCGTATGGGGCGTCTGAGTATCCGACGCTGACCATCGACCCGGCCGACAACGTCTACGTGTTCTGGAAGGATTCGGGAGAGGACATCTTCGCCGACAAGAAAGTGCTCCTGAGGAAGTACACCCGTGGGGTGGGTTGGGACGCGAACTACACGAACGTCAGCAACACGACCGGGAACGGCAGCTACTCGACGATGGACCCATGTGCCGTGGTCGGTCCCGGTGGAACCATCCACCTGGTTTGGAAGGACTCGCAGCCGGGCAATAGGGAGATTTTCTACAAGGCGTGCGTGGACGGGGTCTGGGATGCCTCGCCCACGAACGTGAGCGAGACCTCGACCGCTTCGGGCAGACCGAGCATCAGCGTGGATGCCACAGGTTCGCTGTACGTCGTCTGGGAGGAGAAGACGGATGGTGTCTACTACGACATCGTGCGCAGGACGCGCGAGAGAGGCGGCGCCTGGTCGGAGATGGTCAACATCAGCGACTCGCCGGGAGTGGATTCGCGATCTCCGAGCACTCCGTTGTCGCTGGGACCGGCTCTCTGTTCTGTCTGGACCGAGGGCGAAACCTCGCCGTACGACATCACGTTCTACTTCGAAGAGACGACGGGTGTATCCGGTGATGAGGCCGCATGCGATCGACTTCTGCTCCCTGGGCGGAACCACCCCAATCCCTTCAGCTCGACAACGACGATACGATATGAGCTTCCTGAACCGGGGAGTTTGACCGTAGTGGTCTACGACGCGTGCGGCCGGCGAGTGAGGACGATTTCCTCCGGACGACGACCGGCAGGCACGCACGATATCATCTGGGATGGGAAGAGCGACAGAGGAACGAACCTCGCGGCCGGCGTATACTTCTGTATCGCTTCGTGCGGCAGCGGGACGGCCACGACTCGAATGGTTATTGTCCGGTAGTGCCGCGCCGCAGGGACGGGAAGAGCGTCGCGGATGCGTGCTACCGGTGCGGGAGATAATGAAGGTGGGCTCGACGGTGCGTTCCCGAGAGAACGCACGGGGGAGGTTATATGAGAACGGCAATGTTGGCATTGGTAATCTTTCTTCTTGCGGCCACCGTGGCCACGGCTGACTGGGTGATCGAGGAGGGGTTCGAGGGCGGGACCATCCCGGCTGGTTGGACCGTCGTTGACAGCGATGACGACGGTAGGACGTGGCGCGCGCTCGAGCACGAGTACGCCCACGAGGGCGCGTGGCTCGCGGTCACCGACTGCTACGAGAGTGGCGGCGAGGACTGGCTGATCACGCCGCAGGTCGCCGTTGCGGCCGGCGACACGTTCGCCTTCTACGCGAGGGCTTGGTACGGCACCGAGGACTTCGAGGTCAGGCTCTCGACACAGACGACTTCGATTAACGATTTCGACTACGTTCTGGACACCGTGATCGGGGCCACCACGACGTACGTCAGGTACTCGTACGATCTGAGCGCCTACGCCGGTGAGAACTGCTACCTTGCCATCAGGTGGCAGCAAGATGTCTTCGGCATGGCGGTCGATGACGTCAAGGTCGGATGGGGCGTCTATGAAGCGACCGACGTGGGCATGCTGTCCATCGAGGTGCCCGAGCCCTATCAGGTGATCGACACGGGGTCGTACCCGTCCGGCACCATCCGGAACTACGGAACGGCAGAGATCACGGAGAGCTTCGATATCATCTGCGAGATTGCCGACGAGACGCGGGCGGTTGTCTACGCCGATACCGTTACGCACGTCGGAACCATGGCGCCCGAGGACACGGAAATCGTCGCTTTTGCCGCTGAGTGGGCACCGACCACGGTCGGAGACTACACGGTGACGATGACGACGCACCTCGCAGGCGACACCACTCCCGAGAACGACTCGACGCAGAGCGAGACCGAGGTCGTGCTCCACTACGGGACCGGCGGCCCCGACGCGTTCAGCTACCGGTGGATCGACAGCGATGAAGACGATGGCCCGGTCTACGACTGGATCGAGATCAGTGAGTCCGGCAGGTCGGCCATAACATACGAGGCCCCGTACTTCTACGCTGACGACAACATGTCGCCTCCGCTGCCTATCGGGTTCGCGTTCCCCTTCTACGGGATCGACCGCACGGAGATGTACGTGGACACCAACGGAGAAATCCTGCTGGCGGAGAACACCTGGTTTAACCACTACCCGAATCCCGGCTGGAGCTCGGACGGGAACATGTTCAACTACGTGTATCCCATTCCCGGTTACGTGCAGATGCCCGCACTCGTCGCCGCCTACTGGGACGACCTGATGGCGGATGAAGGTGTGGGGGATGTCTACTTCCAGACATTCGGCACGGAGCCCGACCGCTACTGCGTCATCGAGTGGCATGATTTCAGGTTCTGCTACGGCACCTGGGATACGAGCACGCTGACCTTCGAGATAATACTCCACGAGGACGGCGAGATAGTCTTCCAGTATCAGGACACCGGCATCGGCCAGACGGGCAGCGTCTGTCCGCACGACGACGGCAGGAGTGCCACCGTCGCCATCCAGAACGACACCGGGGACATCGGCCTTTGCTACCTGAGGGAGATCGTCGAGGATATGACGTACATTGGAGTGGAGCCGCCCGGCAATCTCCTCCACGACGAGCTGGCCATTAGCTTCTACCTCGGAGAGGATGATCAGCCTCCCTACATCGTGCACGAGGAGATGGGCAACTCGTTCGACTCCACCCCGAAGATGACCGTCACCATCTGGGAGGCGTCGGGCCTGACGAGCGACTTGCTTCACTACAACTACGGGAGTGGCTGGCAGACGATAAGCCACACCAGCTTCGAGATGCCGAATATCTATCACTACGTTCTTCCGCAGATTCCAGCAGGCGTGGAGTTGAGTTACTACTTCGAGGCGACCGACAACTCCGTGGCACAGAACAGTGGCACGTTGCCTGCCGGGGCGCCTGGGGAGGTTTTCTCCTTCCGGATTCTGCCGACGAGCGGCGTCGGGACTCTCTTGGCTTACGGCGGCGCGCAGGACCAGTCGGGTACCGAGTACGCGGAGTTCACGGCGGGTCTGGATGCGGCAGACGTCGTGTACGACGTCTACGACTGGTTTGAGTACGAGAGCTTCCGCTTCTCCCACAAGTACGAGGCGATCTTCGTCTACGGGAAGTCCGCAAGCGGCAGTTCCGAACACGACACGCTGGCCGTCGCGCTCATGGATTACCTGGACAGCGGCACCAACGAGGAGCCGAGGAATCTCTTCCTCGCCTCCGACGATCTCGGATTTGCGCAGCATGGAACTCCGAACGACGATCCGTTGGGGAAGTTCTTCTCCGCGTACCTCAGGGCTGGGTACATTCCCATCGCCAACCCGGCCGAACCCCCGTTCGGAGGCACCGACGGCATTGGCGGACCCGACATCTGGGACTACTCCTACGGCAGTATCCTCGGCCTCAGCGGGTCACCCATCGGTAACGCGGGCGTCGAACTCCCCGTCTACTCGAACAGCCCGGACGTCATCTACAACAGGGCCTGTCCCGAGTGGTACTGGGAGGAAGTGACCAACCCGGATATCAGTTCCTGGGGCTCGTACGTGTTCGAGGATGGCCCGATCAGCGGCTTCGCGTACGCTCGCGGCAACGGCGCGGCCATCTGGCTCGACAATCTCATCTACAAGTCGTTCTTCATCACGTTCGACCTGTCGCAGTTCACGAACGGCGCGGACGTGAGGATGCTCATCCAGGACGCGGTGGACTGGTTCGGTGTCTCAACCGGCGTCGACGACCCGGACGACGAGGTGATTCCGGGCGGCGTGACGCTGTCGCAGAACCACCCGAACCCGTTCAACCCCGTGACGACCATCGCGTACAGCATCGCGCAGCCGGGACACGTGACCGTCGAGGTCTACAACATCAGCGGTCAGAGGACGGCCACGCTGGTTGACGAGCACGTGTCGGCCGGAGCGCACGAGGTTGTGTGGCGTGGGAGAAGCGACGACGGGGAACCGGTGGGAAGCGGGATCTATTTCTATCGGATTCGTTCCGGTGAGCTCACTTCCATGAAGAAGATGATCTTGTTGAAGTAGTATCACCACAATCGAGGTGCGCTGGTCCGGCGTGTCCTTGTCCGGGGCTCCCGTGGTTGATGCTGCGGGAGCCCTTAGGTTTGCGTGCCGGGGATGGCGAGCAGCGCCAGGGACGGCGCTGTCAGCCGGAGATCGAAAGAGATCCGGGAAGTGACTTGGAGGTGTAGGTCCTCTGGGGGTCTCGGCAGCAGGACCCCCTGGCCGAACAGCAACGGCGATATCGCGAGGTGTTGTGGGAAGGCAGCTGCAGGCAGAGCCCGGCCTGAGGAACACGGACCACATACGAGGTGTTCATGGGGTGGGCGAGAGGGTAAACAGACTCGAAGCCCGATGCCACGCGAATTGCGTGGGCGCAGATGCGGCGGGGATGTTCTCCTCGGCTCACGCCGCAAGCCTGGGTGCCTTCTCTCGCTGGCGTTCCACGAAGAGCTCCAGCTGTTGATCCGCTAGGTGGAACTGACATTGCGTTCCGGACATCCACGCTGGCGGCCCCGCTTTCAGATCCTTGTGGTCGTTTCTCGCACCTCCTCGTCTGCTATTGGCGTCGAAGCCTCACCTGCGAGAGGAGCGGATGTGACCCGCCTCTTCCAACGCGAATCCTACTCACTTGTGCTGGGCCGTCTCCGGAGTCGAGAAGGGACGTTACGGTGGCTACCCATGTTTCGCTTGATACCACCCTGGATGCGCTTGACTAATTGGGAGGTGCGTGGTATGGTTGTGTTGAAGTCTGCTCTGACGCTCGACCACGGTGCGGCTATGCGGAACATGGTGTCTCACTGCGGGACCGGCGACGGAGCCCCACGCACGGCCTGATCTTTGCCCGGGGTCGCTGCCGGAATCTGATCTCACCGGATTCCCCAGTGGCGTCGGGCCGACAAGCGCCGGTCAACGTCGAATCCGTTTCCCGACCCAAGGCCGGCCGGCTGTCCCGGGAGTGCCGCCTGGACAGGCGGCTGCCCCCGGGTGGCCGAGGTGCAGTTGGGTTGACCATCAGCAGTTCCACCCCAAGGAGGAGGTGAGAGCCAAAGCAGATTCGTGAGGGATCGAGTACTGCTCCGGCCCGGCTGTTGGTAGATCCGGGGCAGCGATGAGAAGCGCCGTGGTAGGGAGACTGGTGGAAGCGATAGTGCGCGGCCGCCTGTGTCGCTTCCCTGCCGGCGCGGCACGTGGGTCAGGTCAGATGTGACAACACAGGCACCGAAGAAGGGGGAGTTGAAATGAAGAGCGTCATAATTGCTTTGATCGCGGTTCTTCTTGTAGCGCCCGTTGCCTTCGCCGACTGGCTGGTCGATGAGGGGTTCGAGGGTGGAGTGATGCCCGCAGGCTGGACCGTGATCAGCGGTGCAGACGGGTATGATTGGTTCGTCTTTTCGCACGCGAACGCTCACACCGGTTCGTACATGGCGACCGTGTGCGCCTACGAGAGCAGCGTCGGCGGCGACGACTGGCTGGTCACGCCGCAGGTGCTCGTAGGCGGCGGCGACATGTTCGAGTTCTACGCGAGGGCTTGGTACGGAACCGAGGACTTCGAGGTGAGGCTTTCCACGTCGGGCAACGCCGTCGGTGACTTCGACTATCTTCTGGGTAGCGTCTCTGGACTCGGCGACGCGTACATCAAGTATGAGTATGACCTCACGCCGTACGCCGGCCAGAACTGCTACCTGGCCATCAGGTGGATCATGGACTACTACGCTCTGTGCGTCGATGACGTCAGGGTTGGTCAGGAAGCGTCGCCAGTCGAGGGCGCCACTTGGGCCGCGATCAAGGCTATGTACAGGTAGGTGACGAGACATCCGGCAGGGGCAGCCCATGTGGCTGCCTCTGCTGGTGCCGTGCCGCAAGATCGACGGATTGCAGCATATTGGGAGATCCGTGGGGCGAGACTAAGCGAGATGATAATGGGGAGGTTACGAGTGAAGTACATAGTATTGTTCTCGGCAATCATGCTGCTCGTAGTGCCGGCGGTTTCTGCCGAGACGACTAGCAGCCAGGGTGCCGACAGGGCGGGAGATGCAGGCGTCCTATCGATCGATCTCCCCACGGCGTATCAGCGTGTGGATGTAGGTGTGTTCCCATCCGGGACGGTGAAGAACTTCGGTGTCTCTGACATCACCGCCGGTTTCGATGTCGCGTGTGTCATCACGGATGCATCCCTGGCCGTGGTCTACGCCGACACCATCGTTCACACAGGTACGATGGTTTCTGCGCAGACCGACCCCGTGACATTCACGGAGTCGTGGCATCCGACTGAACTGGGCGAGTACACGGTGACGATGACGACGCTGCTCGCAGG
>JAUVLG010000040.1 GCA_030595835.1 Candidatus Eiseniibacteriota bacterium
TTCGGTGCGTCCTCGCCGTAGATGCTGAACGGGCTGCCGGAAAGAATGATGGCACCGGTGCCCTCGGCGATCTCCGACGGTGCGGCGTCGAACCTCAGGACCTCGGAGTACACACCGCACTCGCGCACGCGTCGCGCGATCAAGTGCGTGTACTGCGACCCGAAGTCGAGGATGACGACGCGGGTTCTGCGCGTTCCCGTCATCTCGTCCACTCCCGCGTTCGGTGCTGCGAGGGACTGCCCGCTCATCAGCTCTCCTCTGTGTCCGTTACCTGTACATCCCCACGCCCTGGTTCCGCTGCATCAGTTTGCCCTCGGATCTGATGGACGGGGCGATGATGAGCTCGGCCTGCTGCATCTCGAATATGTTCTTGGCACCCACCGACCCCATGCAGGTCTTGAGCGCGCCCAGCAAGTTCTGCGTTCCGTCGTCTGTTCGGGCCGGGCCGATCAGTATCTCCTCGAGCGTTCCGCTCGTGCCCGTCTTCACTCTGGCGCCGCGCGGCAGCGCGATGTGCGGGGTCGCCATGCCCCAGTGATATCCGCGTCCCGGAGCTTCCTTCGCCCGCGCCATCGCGGAACCGATCATCACTGCGTAGGCGCCCGACGCGAACGCCTTGCAGACGTCGCCGCCGGTGTCCATGCCGCCGTCCGTGATAACGGGCACGTACTTGCCCGTGCGTTTCATGAAGAGGTCGCGCGCGGCCGCGGCATCGACCGTCGCCGTCACCTGCGGAACGCCTATGCCCAGCACTCCGCGAGTCGTGCAGGCCGCTCCGGGCCCCACACCGATGAGAACCGCGTCCGCTCCGGCCTCCATGAGATCGAGCGTAACGGCGTACGTGACGCAGTTCCCGACCATAACGGGAATGTCCATGCCGTCTATGAATGACTGAAGGTCGAGCGTCTCGTAGGCAGTGGAAATGTGGTCTATGGTCGCTACTGTCGACTGAACGACGAAGACCTGCGCTCCCGCTTCCTCCGCCAGCTTGCCGTACTTCGCCGCCGCCATCGGCGTTCCGGAGACCGCCACCACGCCTCCCCCGTCCTTGATCTCCTGAATGCGCTTGCCGACCAGACCCTCCTGGATCGGCGGCGAGTAGAGCCTCTGCACGAGCTGCGTTGCCGTGTCCGGTCCGGCCTCCGCGATCTCCGCGAGGATTGACGCCGGCTCCTCGTAGCGCGTTTGCACACCCTCCAGGTTCAGTACGCCGAGCGCACCGAGCTTCGACATCTGGATGGCCATCTTAGTGTCGACTACACCGTCCATCGCCGCCGCGAGGATCGGCACGTTGAACTTGAGGTCCCCGAGCTCCCACGTTGTGTCAACCTCTTCCGGGTTGATGGTCACCCTGCCGGGGACAATCGCGACCTCATCGAAGCCGAAGGCGCGTCTCGCCTTTCTGCCACGACCAACATAGAACCCCATCGAGACCTCCTTGTCGGGACTCGTTCTACATGTGATATTCGAATGTATTCACGTTCGGCGTGTGCGGTTTTGTGGGAGCCGCCATGCTACTCGATGCAACTCCGTACGTCTATCCTGATTCGGGACGACTGCCCGGTTTTTCGATCGGGACGCCCGCCTCGCAGAGCGGACAGCTGTCCGGCTCGTACACCTCCATCTGCCGGCCCTCGACGAGCGCTTTGGTCTGCGCCGGCAGGTTGAGAGGCTGCCTGCTCCTGTCCATAATGAACCCGAAGCCCACGGTCTCGCCGCCAGCCGCCGTTACGGCTTCCGCGACGGCCCTGACCGACCCTCCGGTCGTCACAACGTCCTCTATGATGAGGACCTTCTCTGAGGGCTCTATCCGGAAGCCCCTCCGGAACGCCATGCCTGTCTCGGAGCGCTCGGCGAAGAGCGAGCGGACGCCCAGGGACCTCGCGACCTCGTGCCCGATGACGATGCCGCCGATGGCCGGCGAGACCACAACGTCCACCTGCTCGTCCCTGTAGAGATCGGCGAGCAGTCTGCCCAGTTCCTCCGCCATCTCGGGGTGTTCGAGGACCTTCGCGCATTGGCAGTACTCGTCACTGTGGAGGCCCGAGGTCAGCTTGAAGTGCCCCCTCATGAGCGCCCCCGAGCGGACCATGAGGTCCACTGTTCTGTCTATGGTTGTCGTGCTCATTGCGGCACCTCCGCGGGGGCCATCTCGTCCAGTATCAGCCTGGCTGCGCTCCCGGGGCTGTCGGCCTTCGTGATGGGCCTGCCGATGACCACGAAGTCGGCCCCGTTGGCTATGGCCACTTCCGGCGTCGCCACGCGGCGCTGGTCGTTCTTCGCCGCCCAGGACGGGCGTATGCCGGGGGTCACTATCAGGAAGTCCGAGCCGAGCGTTTCTCTCACCGCCTTTGCCTCCCACGCCGAGGAGACCACGCCGTCAACGCCGGCGTTTCTGGCTCGCTCGGCGAGCGCGAGTACCTCGTCCACGGTGGACGACATGCTCGTCAGAACCGTAATGGCCAAGATACGCGGCGCCGGTATCCCGAGCCGCGATGCCTCTGTCTTGCTGGCGTCGACGGCCGCCTTCATCATCTCCTCACCGCCCGAGGCGTGGACGTCGAAGAAATCGACTCCCAGTCCGGTCGCTGCCTCAGCGGCCTCGGCGACGGTGTTTGGGATGTCGTGGAATTTGAGGTCGAGGAAGACCCCGCACCCCTTGTGCTTGAGTTCCCTGACCAGGTCGGGTCCCTCCGCGGTGAACAGCCTGCCGCCGACCTTGAAGTGCGACACGCAATCGGCCGTCTCCGAAGCCAGGTTGAGCGCTTGCTCGCGTGTCGGAACGTCCAGTGCAACCATGAGCCTGCTCACGTCGTTTCCGTGCATATCCTTCTCTCCTCTCGTGCCATCCCGATGAGCTCATCCATCGAAGCGAGGTTGTTCTCCTCCATGTACGTCTCCAGTCCCTTCACGATCTCCGCGGGCGCCGCGGGGTTAGCGAAGAGCGCGGTGCCGACCTGAACGGCGGCAGCACCCGCGGCCAGGAACTCCAACGCGTCGCCCGTGTCGGCCAACCCTCCGGAACCGATCACGGGGATCGAGACGTGCCCGGCGACCTTCCAAACCAGCGCGAGGTTGACCGGCATGAGCGCAGCCCCCGATAGTCCTCCCGTGGTGTTGCCGAGCGCGGGCCTCCTGCGCTTGATGTCAATGCGCATGCCGGGCAGCGTGTTCGCGACGGTCAGCGCGTCGGCTCCGGCGCGCTCGGCCGCCTCCGCAACGCTCAGGATGTCCGACGTGTTCGGCGACAGCTTGAGGCTGAGCGTCTTGCTCGTGGCCGCGCGCGCGGCCGAGACGATCTCAGTGACTGCCGCGGGGTCCGACCAGACGGGGTTGCGCGGTCGCTCGACGTTGGGGCATGAGATGTTGAGCTCGATGGCGGCGACTTCGTCCCGCTCCCCCACCGCGGCCGCCAGCTGCCCGAACTCCTCAGGGCTTGTCCCCGCGACGCTGGCGACGACGGGCACCCCAAGCCGCGCCGCCTCCCGCAGCTTCTCAGCAAGGAATCGTTCCAGCCCGACGTTCTCGAGGCCGATGGCGTTCAGCAGTCCGCCATGTGTCTCGACGAGCCGGGGCGGAGCGTTTCCCTCGCGCAGTTTGAGCGTGATGGTCTTGGTCACGATGGCGCCGGTCACGCCGAAGTCTATGATTCCCTCATACTCCGGCCCGTAGCCGACGGTGCCCGAGGCCAGCATCACGGGACTTCTCATTGTGAGGTTGCCTATGCGGGTCGTGAGGTCAGGCACGGACCAGTTCCTCCAGCACGAGCTCACTTGTGTCGAACACGGGGCCGTCTGAGCAGACGGCCTTGTAGCCCGAGCGGGTTGCCACTACGCACCCGCGGCAGGCCCCGACGCCGCAGGCCATCATCTCTTCCAGGAGAGCCTCGCACGGGACGCCTGCTTTCGCCGCAATGCCGGCTACCGCCGCGATCATCGCTGGAGGACCGCAGCAGTAGACGCGCGCCGGCGCGTCCGGTTCACCGAGCGCTCTCTTGAGCAGGCCGGTGACCGTCCCGTGGAATCCCTCACTCCCGTCATCGGTCGCGACCTCCAGTGACGGCTCCTCGTCCCCCGCCTGAGATGGGAGGACGTGGTGGAGCAACCCCTCGGACGTTCGCGCGCCAACGAGCGTGCGGATCCTGTGACCTCCAAGCCTCAACTCCTGCGCCAGCAGACGAAGACCGGCAGTACCGATCCCTCCGGCCACAAGGAGCGATACGTCTCCCGGCTCGGGTAGGGTGAACTCGTTCCCCAGCGGACCCATCACACCCACGGCTGACCCGATCGGTTTCTCCGCGAGCGCGCGGGTGCCCTTCCCCCGCATCTCTACCAGGAGGTCGAATCTGCCGGGCGCCGGAATCCCCGCGATGGAAAACGGGCGCCTGAGCGTCAGGTCGTCCGACACGGCGACGTTCACGAACTGGCCGGACCGAGGTGTCGGGAACTCAGGGTCGGCCTCAAACGTGAACAGATAGCACGTCGGGCTCACGCTCGCCTTCGTCACGAGCGTCGCCTTCGTTGAGATCGGTCTCTTCAAAGACAACTTCTCCTCTTGAAACGGTGTGCGTGACGCGCCCTCGCACCTTGCGTCCCGTGAAAGGTGAGTTCTTCGATTTCGAGACGAACCAGTCCTCGGTGATTTCCCACGCCCAGTCGGGGTCGAACACCGTGACGTCCGCGGGTGCACCGACTGCCAGACTGCCGTGCGGTATCCTCAGAATGCTCGCGGGGTCGGTGCTCATGAGCTCCACGGCCCGTTCCAGAGTGATGGTCCCCGGCTGAACGAGCTGCGTCAGTGTGAGTGGCAGGAGCGTCTCGAGCCCGGTCATTCCCGGAGGAGCCGCGTCGAACTCGACCTGCTTCTCCTCGAGCGAGTGGGGTGCGTGGTCGCTCGAGATGGCGTCGATCGTGCCGTCGGCGAGGCCGACCTTGATGGCTGCGAGGTCGGACGCGCTCCTGAGCGGTGGGTTGACCTTCAGATGTGTGTCGTAGCTTCTGACGTCGTCGTCCGTCAGCGTGAAGTAGTGCGGGCAGGTCTCACAGGTGACCGCGATGCCGTCGTCCTTCGCCCGCCGCACGAGCTCGACCGACCCTTCCGTCGAGACGTGTGCGATGTGCAGGTTCGCGCCGGTCATCTTCGCGAGGATGATATCCCGGGCCACGGCGATCTCCTCGGCCGCCGCCGGAATCGGTCTCAGGCCGGCCATCGTGGAGGCCAGTCCCTCGTGCATGACGCCCCTGCCTGACAGCCCCAGTTCCTCGCAGTGCGAGATTATGGGCAGGCCCACCATCGTGCTGTACTCGAGAGCCCTTCTCATGATGGAGGGATTCACGACCGGGCTTCCGTCGTCCGAGAAAGCGACGGCGCCCGCAGCCGCCAGCTCCGCCATCTCGGTCAGCGTCTCGCCGGCTCTGTCCTTCGTGATGGCCGCTATCGGGTAGACCATGATCTGCGACTCGCGGTTTCTGACGAACTCGACCCACGAGGCGGTGTCGATGGCTGGCTCAGTGTTGGGCATCGCCGCCACTGCCGTCACGCCCCCGTGAGCGGCCGCTCGCGACCCGCTTTCGATGGTCTCCTCGTCCTCCCGTCCCGGTTCCCTCAGGTGCACGTGCATGTCCACGAGTCCCGGAGTGACGATGGCGCCGGCCGCTTCGATCACCCTGGTATCGTCGTCGGGCGTGAGCTCGGGAGCTCTCTCGGCCACGACACCGTCCACGATCAGGAGGTCCAGGTGTTCGTCGGTCCTGGTGTCAGGGTCTATCAGGCGGCCGCCCTTTATCAGCAGTTTCCTCACAGTTCCACCTCCAGGAGCTCGAGTTCTTCCGCCCTCTCAGCCGCCCTGACGCGAGAGATCAAGTAGAGGATGGCCATCCGCACGGCGACTCCGTTCGTCACCTGGTCGAGGATGACCGACCTCTCGCTGTCCGCGACGTCCGGCGCGAGCTCCACGCCCCTGTTGATGGGGCCCGGGTGCATGATGACCACGTCAGGTTTCATCCGGGCCACTCGCGCGGCGTCGATGCCGAAGAGGGCCGTGTACTCACGCAGGCTCGGCAGGAAGCCGCCCTCTTGGCGCTCGCGTTGTATCCGGAGGATGTTGACCACGTCCGCATCGGACGTCGCTTCCTCGATGTCCGCCGTCACCGTGACGCCCAGTCGTTCCACCTCTGCCGGCATGAAGGTCGACGGACCGCACAGCGTCACGTCGGCGCCCAGCGCTCTCAGCCCGTAGATGTCGGACTTCGCGACGCGAGAGTGGAGGATGTCGCCCACTATCGTCACGCGCTTGCCATCCAGGTCCCCGAGGCGTTCGCGCATCGTGAAGATGTCGAGAAGCGCCTGTGTGGGATGTTCGTGGGCGCCGTCTCCGGCGTTGATGATGGAGGCGTCCAGGTGCTGTGACAGGAAGTGAGGCGCGCCAGGGCACGAGTGGCGGATGACGACCATGTCGACCATCATCGCCTCGATGTTCTGAGCGGTGTCGCGGAGCGTCTCGCCCTTCTTCACACTGGATGTAGAGGCCGAGAAATTCAGCGTGTCGGCCGACAGCCTCTTCTCTGCCAGTTCGAACGACATGCGAGTCCGAGTGCTGGCTTCGAAGAAGAGGTTGGCGATGGTCACGCCTCGCAGCGTGGGGACCTTTTTTACGGGTCGATCCAGGATCTCTCTGAACTTCGCGGCCGTGTCGAGGATCGTCAGCAGTTCTTCGCGCGTCGTCCCCTCAAGGCCAAGCAGATGCCTACCGGTCCAGCGCACTCACCCCTCCCAGAGGCCAAGGGCAAAACACAAAAACGGGCACCGCCGACATGAGTCTGCGACAACCCGCTCCTATGCGTTTCCGTATGAACACCCTTCCTAGCCTCGCAGTGCTAGATTAAAAGGCTACTTCATGTCTCAGTCGGACAGTATAGACGATGCAGGTGAAGGGCGCAAGTAGATTCTCGCGACTCCCACATCATTCTTGAGCGGGTCCTCGGGCGTCCGAAGGCCGTCACCCGTCTACTTGTCACCCTTGAGCGGCACGACGCAGATGAGCTTCAGGGGCTCATCTCCCACATTGACGAAGTTGTGCTGCTCGCCCGGATCGACCAGGAGGGCATCACCCGGGCCGAACTCCGCGTCACCGTTCTCGCTCTTGAGCGTGCCCCTGCCCGCGATGCCGAAGACGACGTGTTCCCACGGGTGCGTGTGCCACGGCGTGTTCCCGCCCGGCTCGATCTCGAAGAGCCGCATCGCGGCCGTCGGAGACCCGTCGCTCTCGGTGACCATCTTGGATACGCTGACCTTGACCGCGCCCTCCGCGTTGACCGGTTGCAGCGGACGTTCTTCCCTCTTCATGATCTTCATGTCGTGGTCTCCTCCTCGTGTGGTGTTTCGTCGTCGCTCACCAGCCGCGATGTTCGCAGATGGAGCGCGGTTTGGTCAAGGATTCGTCTGTGGGTCGGCAGCCGGTCCCGCGCCACGCGCATGAGGCCTCCACCGCGCGTACACGGAAAGGGGGACGAGCGTGTGCCCGTCCCCCCAGTTTCTTCAGGCCAGGCGCCGGGAAGTGAATCCTAGCGATACATGGCCTTGATGTTACCCCAACTCGAATCCTCGACCGGCGAGGACTCGTCGGACCCGATCTTCAGCCACTTGATGTACCAGCCCGGGTAGGAGCCTACCGAACTGTCGGAGCCGAAGAAGAAGCCGACCAGGATATCCGTGCCGATGAGCGCGGAGATGTCGAAGCAGTCCTGGTGGAAGAACGTGGCGGACGCATGTCCGCTGAAGCCGGGCTCGCCCGGAGCGCACGGGTTGCCGGTGTAGAGCGCGTTGTCGTCATAGGGACGCGACGGCGTGATGAGCGTCCAGGTGACTCCGCCGTCCGTCGAGACCTTGACGTTGCCGCCGTCGTACGAGAACTCGGTGTCGTAGAAGTGGCAGAGCTCGAGGCAGGTGCAGTACTGGTCGATGTAGAACGGACCCACGACCGCGGTCTCACCGGCGTCGTTGCCGTAGTCGCCGTTGACGATCGTGCCCAGCGTGTGGGTCACGGGCACGTCCTCACAGGCGATCGGCGGGACGTCCGGGTTCGAGACGGCGGCCCAATTCCACACGGGATTGCCGCCGCACGGAACGGTCCAGAAAGCGCCGTCATCGAGGTTGAAGTCGATGAAGTACCGAGCGAACTCGAACGGGCAACACGGCGGCGTCGGGCACTCGCACTCGACGCACTCCACGTTGATCGTGAACGGGCACTCGGCGCCCGGAACGCTCGACCCGTATCCGTCGACGACGATGTAGTAGGTCCCAGGTTCGAGACACGTGGTCGTTATCACCTCGGTGGTCACGCCGGCCGAGTAAGAGAGGCAGTCGCCCTCGTCGCAGCTGCCGAGGAAGAAGAGGTCGAGATCGCAGCCACTGGGTGTCATGGTAATGGTCAGTTCGTAGCACTGGCCCGGCGGAAGCACAATCTCGTAGACCACTTCGCCGCCGTTCTCGTTCAGCCCGGTGCAGCTGTAGTTGACGACGTTGTTGGGCATGCCGGTGTTGTCACCCGCGAGCGTCTCGCCGCAGGCGATCGGCGTGGCGTTCGTGCAGTCGAGCGCTCTCTCGCCGGTAGGCACCGGGTACTCGAATCGCTTCTCCTTCTCATTCGCCACAGCGACGGACGCGATGAGAAGGACTGCCAATACGATACAGAATGCGCGCATGATTACCTCCGGTAGCTGCAGGTAAGCGTACCAGATGAGTCACAGACATCATTCCCACTGTGCTCTTGTTGTCACCTCCTTCCTGACGGCACTTCGCCGTCTGGGTGATGGTACCCTGTCCACGAGTTCGGACAACACAGCATAGCACAGGCACGGTGCGTCGGCAATGAGTGTTGGTCGGTTTAGTGACTCGCCGGTCACCGATTGGAGCGCCGGCGGTCCTGCTGGATGGCCTTGCGCTCCGCGCACCGCACGTGAGCACACGCGCGTGCGCCTCGTGTACAGGGAAAGGGGGACGAGCGCGTGCCCGTCCCCCAGTTCCTTCAGGCCAGGTGCCAGGACTAGCTCCTAGCGATACATGGCCTTGATGTTACCCCAACTCGAATCCTCGACCGGCGAGGAGTCATCGGAACCGATCTTGATCCACTTGACGTACCAACCGGGGTAGTTGACCGAGCTGTCGCTGCCCCAGAAGAAGCCGACGATGATCTCCATGCCGACGAAGTCGGAGAGGCCGAAGCAGTCGCGCAGGAAGGCGGAGTTGTTCTGGTGCCCGCTGAACGCCTGCTCGCCCGGAACGCACGGGGGCGACGAGTTGAGCGCCTGGTCGTAGCCTCGCGAGGGCGTCAGAATCGTCCACGTGACGCCGCCGTCGGTTGAGACCTTGAGGTTGCAGCCGTCGAAGGTGGCCTCCGTGTCATAGTAGTGGCAGAGCTCGAGACAGGTGCAGTACTGGTCAATGAAGAAGGGACCGACCGCGGCGATCTCGCCTCCGCCAGGCAGGTAGTCGCCCGCGATGATCGTGCCGAGGATGTTCGTCACCGGGACGTCGTCACACGCGATCTCCGGGACGTCAGGGTTCGTTGACGGGCCCCACTCCCAGACCGGGACGCCGCCGCACGGCAGCAGCCAGTGGCCGCCGTCGTCGAGGTTGAAGTCGACCTCGTAGACGGTGTTCTCGAACGGGCAGCACGCCGGAACCGGGCAGGCGCACTCGACGCACTCGACCGTCAGTGTGAACGAGCTTTCGGCTCCGCCGTATCCGTCGACGACGATGTAGTACGTGCCCGGCTCGAGGCAGGCAGTTGTGTACGATGAATTGCCGAAGGTAATGCAGTCGTTCTCGTCGCAGCTGCCAAGGAAGAAGACATCGAGGTCGGCAGAAAGATCAGAGATGCTGGCCGAGACCTCGTAGCAGACGCCGGCCGGGATGACGAACTCGTAGACGACCTCGCCGCCGCTCTCGTCCCACGTGGTGCAGGAGTAGTTGCTGGCGTTGTTGGGCATGCCGGTGTTGTCGCCCGCGACGATGTCACCGCAGTAGATCGGTATCGCGTTCGTGCAGTCGAGCGCCCGTGAGCCGCTGGGCACCGGTACGCCGCTCGGCTTCTTATCGGCTACGGCTACGGACGCGACCATGAGAATCGCCAAGACAATAATCAATGCGCGCATTGTTACCTCCGCTACTTCAGGACTTCGAAAGACACACAGCTCACACAGCTCTCGCTACTGGTCAGCGTCGCTATATGCCTCCTCCCTAGCGGAAGACCCCCACCTCCCGCGAAGGTCCAATGTGGCTGAGGCTCGTACGGATACACACGTGCAGTGTATCACGTCCCTTGACTAGCTGCAACGCGTATCAACAGGAAGTACGGTTCTGTCAAGCGGCTTGCCGGGGGCCGAGGCAACGCATGGGTACATCGTGATCCACCCAGCAGCACGCGGGACCTGGGCTGCTTCGGGCGCAGGACCGACAGGCGATTGGGGGGAATCCTCGCCTCTGAGTGCTTCGAACAACCCGGATATCGCTCCAATAGGAGAAGGGGGACGGGCCTGTGCCCGTCCCCCCAGTTCCTTCAGGCCTGGTGCCAGGAAATGAATCCTAGCGATACATGGCCTTGATCGTGCCCCAAGTGGCGTCCTGGACAGGTGACGACTCCTCGCCGCCGATCCTGGCCCACTTGATGTACCAGCCGAGGTCGCTCGTCGCCCACGACTCCGATCCGAAGAAGAAGCCGAGGTCGACCGCCATGCCCTCGTAGGCGCTCAGGTCGAAGAAGTTCTTGACGAAACCGCCGCTGTCGCCCGTGAAGATGGGCTCCTGCCACACGCACTCGCACGGGTAGGACGACGACGTGTTTATGCCCGGGTAGCCCGCGGCCGGGTAGATCAGTGTCCACGTGATGCCGCCGTTGAGCGAGACCTTGACGTTGCCGCCGTCGTAGTTGTTCTCGGTGTCATACATGTGGCAGAGCTCGAGGCAGTAGCAATCGGCGGTGATCGGGTACGTCCCGATCTCCGCTATTCCACCTACCTGCACCGGATAGGGACCCGCGAGCGTCGTGCCGAGGATGTCCGTGATCGGAACACCGTCACACGCGACGTCCGGGATGTCTACAGCAACGCCCCACTCCCACGGGTTGGGGCCGAGGCCGCAGTCGAGGTATGCCAGTGGTTCTACGAAGTTGAAGTCGTGCTCGTAGCAAATGAACTCGAACGGCCCGCAGGGCTCAACCGGACACTCGCACTCGACGCAGGTGACCGCGAGTTCGAAGGGACAGCCGGCGCCGCTGTAGCCGTCGACGACGATGTAGTAGGTCCCCGGCACGAGGCAGGCCGTGGTGAAGCCGCTGTCGCCGTAGGTGATGCAGTCGTTCTCGTCGCAGCTGCCGAGGAAGAAGACATCGAGGTCGCAGCCACTCGGAGTCAGCGCTACCGTCACTTCGTAGCACACGCCTGCTGGGACTACGAACTCGTAGACGACCTCGCCACCGCTCTCGTTCCAGCCGGTGCAGGAGTAATAGGTGGCGTTGTCCGGCAGGCCGGTGTTGTCGCCCGTGACGACGTCACCGCAGTAGATCGGTATCGCGTTCGTGCAGTCGAGCGCCCTCACTCCGCCCGGCATCGGGTCGACGTACGCCTTCTTGTCGGCCACAGCTACGGACGCGATGAGGAGAATCGCCAAGACAATAGTGAATGCGCGCATTGTTACCTCCGCTACTTCAGGTGTTCCATAGACACACAGTTAACACAGCTCTCGCTACTGGTCACCGTTGCCATGCACCTCCTCCCTAGCGGGAGACCCCCACCTCCCGCGAAGGTCCAATGTGGCTGAGACTCGTACGGGTACTCACCTGCAGTATACCACGCCCCTTGACTATCTGCAACGAGTATCTACGTGAGGCATGTTCCCGTCGAGCCGCTTGCCGGGGGTCCGGACGTTGCCGGCGCGGATTCCGACCCACCTCCGGTGCCGTCGCCGTGTCCCGTCCGTGACGCAGCCGCGCAAACATGCGAAAGGGGCCGACTCCGGGAGCCGGCCCCTTCCTGACTGCATGTTCAATATGGCCTTCTACTTCAGCATTATCATCTTGTGCGACTCAGTGAAGTTCTGAGCGGCGATGCGATAGAAGTAGACGCCACTTGCACACTTCCTGCCGCCGTCGTTGGTGCCGTCCCAGTTAACGTGGCCGCAGACACCGTCCTTATCAACCTCGATATCCAGCAGCGTGCGGACAACCCTACCGGCGATGTTGTAGACCTCTATCGTCACCGGACCGGCTTCCTTTACGCTGTAGGCAATCGTCGTAACCGGGTTGAACGGGTTCGGGTAGGCATGGGACAGCTCGTTCTTGACGCCGTCCACCACACCCGTACCAGGTCCATCCGGAGTCAGGCCGAAGTAGCCCGCTCTGCCACCGTCGCCGAGGATATTCCCCATCAGGTTGACGCGGTCCTCGATGCCGCTGACGTAGTAACCCAGGGTCCGCGAGGTCTCCATGCTGTCCATCATGAATTCCATGCCGAACCCAAGGTTGACCGTCTGGTAGCCCATCGACTGGTGCGTGTATGCGACACCAGCGGGTAGCGTGCTGTCGTCCAACTTGACGTAGTCGGCCACGACCTCCGTGCCTCCGATGCCCGAGAAAGGCTGCACGACATCGAAGTAGTTCAGGACCGGGCAGCCGCCGCGCAGGATGCACGCGCCGTCATCATGGTCCATGAACGTCCAACCGCCGGCGCGCTCTCTCAGACCGGGCACGCTGTCGACCGTGACCGAGCCCACTGCGTTCTGGACGTACTCCGACGCGAGCCATGTCTCGTAGAAGGCCGTCGAGTCCTTCCCGCTCTCTATCAACTCGTAGCCGACGTCGTTTCCGGTCAGGAGCAGGTTCCGCTCCTTACCGCCGCTCGACTGATTGAGCCACGTGATGAGGTTCTCCTGATCAACGGTCCACAGCAGGTAGGCGTTGAACTCGTTGAAGAACCAGATCTGGGTGTCGTAGTACTTGTAGGCCATCGTGTCGGGCCCCTGGGACTTGATGCTGCCGGAGGGTACCTCCACGTCGTACGTGTCCCAGTCGTAGCCCAGGATGTTGAGCATCTCGACGTAGTAGTACTCGGAGTGATGCGAGATGAGCGGCCTCGTGATCGGGTAGCCACCGCGGAAGCGGGTCTCACCCGGCGTCACTCGACCGTGCTTGTCGACCAGGAGCAGACCAGGATTGGTGACGCTAGCGTGGATCGGGAGGATGGACATCTCGAGGTAGTGATCCGGCGCATCTCTGGGATAGATGGCGACGTTGCCGACCCCATCGAGCGCCTCGAAGTACATCCAGATCTCGCTGCCCTGCGTCATCTCAGTGACCGGAGGTGGTGCGTACCACCACTGACTATCCTGGCTCTCGTGGCGGCACGCGTAGGAACTCCAGCTCTGGCCGCCGTCGTTCGAAGCCATGAGGGTCACAGAAGCGATGCCGTCGTCGTCCTTGACACCGATGTGCATGGTGTCGAGGAGCGCGTCGGCCATCTGCTCGATGTACCAGTCGTTGAACCTGTTCCAGGTGTCGATCTCCCATGCCGTTCCCGCGTCGCCGGACGGGATCCCGACCCTCTGGTGGTTCATCAGGATTCCGGCCCAGTGCAGGCCGACCGGGGTATCACTGACCTCGATCCAGAGCGTGGCCAGCCAGTCGTTGCCCGCGAAGGCGTCCCAGTCGTCGTACCTGGTGCGCCAGCCCGCGTCGCCGTACCACCAGCCCGGGTTCTCATCGACGAAGCCGGCGGGGTCGGTCACGCAGTTGTACTGGTCGTTGGAGGCCAGCTCCAGGTTGCAGATGTCCCCGGTATCCCTGGGCATGTCGAGCCAGAAATCCCAGTGACCTACCAGCTTCTGAGCGCCGCTGATGTCGATCGGCGGGCTCATGAGCCACGCGACCTCGTCGTCGACCATCTGGCTACTGAACGGGTCGACGCCGGCGTACATGTAGGTGCCCACCGGGCGGTCATCGCAGGTGAAGGCCCGGCCGGTGACGAAGTCGATGCCGAACTGGCCGCGCCAGAAGGTCACGCCGGTCTGGCCCGACGCGACAACGTCGTCGTGGCTCCACGGGTCACCGGTCTCGGCGTCGTCGTAGAAGACGGGACCGCCGTCAGCGGTGATCGTGATATTGTCCAGCTGCCACGCGCCGTCGAGAACGGGGTGTGCCGGAGTGTCCCACTGGTCCTGACTCGAATACGCCAGGTCCGACTCGAATCTGAACCTCAGGTCGAACTCAACGCCCAAGGCCTCAGCCGAGATGTCCGTGGTCTGGTGCCCGCCGCCGTCAGGATGGGTGCTGTTCCAATCCTGAGACATACCGGGCGTGCCCTCGAAGCCGGGGTTCGTGACCGTGACGACCGTGAACCACGTGTCGCTTGTGGCGGAGGAGCGGATGTCTACGTAACCGTAATCGTACTTCTTCTCCATCGCGAAACGCTGGTCGTAATCGAGGATCACGCTCGCCGTGGCCCCGATGGTCTCAGTGAAGTGCCGCTCGAGGATCTGCATCCAATCGTTGCCGTAGCCGCGCGCCTGGCGCCAGCATTCGTTGTACGTGCCGCACCACCAAGTGCTGTCACCCAGATGTGCGAAGCCCTCAATCCGGATGTTGTCGTGGTGCCAGAAGTTGTCAGACGCAAGCGTACCACTGCGGTCGTACGCCGTCCAACCGGCGTTGTCGCCTGTCATGGTGGAGTAGTCAGCATCGAAGATCCACAGGGTCTCCAGCCTGGCCCCGTTGGTGTCCGACGGCCGCACAGGGCGGTCGTCCAACAGTGGCATCGCCGTGCGAAGGCTCGTGCCGTCGTCGAAGTCATACGCCGACGCGGCGCCCACGCCCAAGGCGAGGATCATGCCGACTGCCACTATCGCCAAGAATCTGTTCTTCATTCGCTCAGTCCCCCCTCATAACGGAAGGTGGTCCAACTCACACTTCGCGTTCGCTGCTCCCGCCCCGGCACCCGGTAGCCGACCGTCCGGCTTCCCCCTTACTCCGGGCCCTCCGCATCAGGGCGTGAGGTCCATCCGTAGTGCGTTGCACAATCCCCAAAGCCGCAAGTACACAAACACCCGTCCGCAAAACCAACTGATCTCGCACGGGCGGTGTGTGTCGATTGCGCTCACGCGCTCTCGCTATTTCCCGACTCGGCAGCATTATATCAGCTTGCTGAGTGGGTCGCAAGGGCTTTCTGAATCTTGGCCAGTGCCGGTCGGGGCGGTGCGTTCGCAGTGACTGGAATCAGGTACGAGCGCGGCAGTGAGTTGCGCGAAAGGGAGACTTGCAGGGAGGATGTTCGCTTCTCGCGGCTCATCCGCCATGGCGCTTGTGGCTGGTGCTTGAGGCCGCGGGGCACGCGCGCTTGATCGCGACAGACGACCGTTATGAGGGGGGACTGAGCACGAGCGCTGCACGTGCCACCGCGGCTGTTCTGTTGTCAAGTGACGCGAAGGCGAATCTGGTGCCGCTCAATCGCGTCGTCATCTCTCTGACCCGCGAATGGGTCCTCAGGTTTAACCTCGTCTGTGTACGCTGCACCGCCCGGCTCCCATTGAAACGGGCCGCCTCCCTCACGGGAGACGGCCCGAGTGTGACAGTTCCAGATCGTTCTAGTTGAGCAGTACCGTGCGATTCCGCGGGTCCGCTTCCTCAAGAAGAAGCGCCCTCAGCAGCGGCCACTCCGCCGAACTGATCATCAGAGCTCCGTTGCCGGCGTCGTCACCGGAGCCTGGGCTCACCGCGACCTCGCGCGTGATGGTGATCTTGCCTCCCTCGTGCACGACGGTCAGTCGGAAGCGGCCGATGTCGTTCTCGACCGTCACCTCCTCCGGCACGCGGACGACCTCACGGTTGCCCACATCGATGCGAAGGGTCAGCGTCTGCACGACCGCGTCCGGCAGTATGACGGGCGAGTCACGGTGTTCGACGTAGAGGCGCACGTCACCCGGCAGGCTTGCCAGCAGTCCGCCGGCGGGGTCGCCCAGTTCGAAACGCGTCCTTCCGTTGTCGTCCGGTTCGGGGTCATCGATGGCGAACGAGAAGCCGGCAATGACGCGCTCGTCCTCGAGAACCGCGAGACTGTGGTCCTCGACCGATGCTCCCGCCAGCGCTGCGGATACCACCCCGGACAGATGGCTGCCGGCGTCGTCTTCCAGGCCGACAACGTCTCCGTAGCAGGAGAGCGTGCCCGTCGTCACGAGGATCCCCGACCCGGTCCACCCTGCCTCTTCGCCGGGCTCGATAGACAACACCAGCTCGCAGGCGGAGGTACCCTCTCCGACCACGAGGCTCGGTGAGTCATCGCGCCCTGCCAGCCAGAGCGAGCGTCCGGTGAGTCCTGCTCTTCCGTGGAGCAGCGTCCCGTTCAAGGGGTCGTAGAGCGCCCCGATGTCGTCGAGGTGGAGCAGGAGCCCGTCGAAGCGCGCGAGCGCAGGCACCCCGTCGTCCGTTCGCCAGAGCGCCTCGCACAGGTACGCCGGCGTGACCGCGCACCCCGCCTCTTCAAACAGGGCCACGGCGAGCACGGCCCGATCCAGTCTGTGTCCGTAGGCCGTGTTCCACGTTCGGACGGCGTCACGGGGCGCGAACTGCCAGTGGGAATCGTTGTACCGCACCGCCCGAGTCGTCTCGTTGACGAAATTCACCACCGCCTGTGCCCTGGCGAACGGGACCGGACGGTCGTCGATGAGGTTCGCCACACTGTCGGCGAGCGCTTCGTCCAGGGAGGCCGACCCTCTCACTGAGTTGGCCACGGCCTCACCCAGCGCACGCCAGTTCTCCCAGGTTGACCACGCGACGTGCGGCGCATACGCGGTCGGGCCGCCGGTGAGCGGTCGTGCCAGGCGGTCGACGAGTTCGGCGCTCCACACGTACGTATCGACGCCGGCGTCAGAGCGGTCGACCGTAGGCTCGGGGGCGCCGTTCCGCTCCGCGTGTAGCAGAGTCATTCCTTTCGGGACATCAATGGCCAGGCTTGTTACCACGGCCGGATCGGTCTTCGGGAAGATCCACAGCCCGTCGAACCCGTACTCGGGCGACCGGCGTTCCGTGATCGAGTAGACCGTCTCCACGATGCACGGGAGCTCGATGCCGTCGTGCAGGAGCATCGTCTCGCGCATCGTCGTGTAGTCGTCCGCGTTCTGGATCGAGCCGGGTGTGGTCTCGACGACGGCGGTTGGGCTGATTTTCGACTCGTCCGGCCACCATCGCCCGTCCATCCACGTGCGCAGGGCGATGACATCGAGCGTTGACGTGCCGGTGTTGTGCGGGATTCTCAGGTCCGCGTACGCGTCGAGTCCGATCTCCGTGCCCAGCCATACGACGCGGTGGACCGTCGTCCTCCGGCTGCCGGCAGCCACGGTGACCGTCAGGTCTTCGAGAAGGAGCACGGCGTCAAGCTTCGTCAGATCGTAGTGCTCTTCTGCGGCGGCCATGAGTCCGCCGATGTCGTGCCCGCCCACCGCGGACTCCGGGGCGGCCCCGGTCGGGACAGCCGACAGCAGTACGAGGGCCGCGATCAGGAGGGGCGCGACGAGCACGGCCCGGAACGGCGCCGGCGGAGGAACCTGGGTGGAGTGCGTTCGAGGCCTCATCGGTCGCCTCCCTTCTCCGCGCGATACACGTGCTCGGCCCAGTCGTGCGCCTCGTCCAGCGCGGTCTTGAAACCCGCGTAGCCGTCGGGAGGTATCTGACGTCGTCGCACCTCGGCGTGCTGCGTGATCACCAGGTTGCGTCCGTCCATCTCGCTCTCGCCCTTGAAGTAGGCGTACGTCTCGTCGACCTCCTCAGAGACCGGCGGGTCGGCGACCTCGTAGCTCCGCGGTAGCCTGATGCTCTCCCTGCCGTCGATGAGCTGCGTGAACCACAGGAAGAGGTCACCCTCGCGCTCGTCGGCCCAGTCGTAGGCCCCGGCTCGGAAGAGCCAGCCGCTGCCCATGGTCACGGACATCATGGGGCTCAGGAACTCCAGACCCTCTCCCACCGGTAGCGCGAACCCGGGGATCCTGTAGTCGACCTCGATCCACGCGTTCTCGCTGAAGTCGTCGAGCGTGACGTGGTCCAGTCGTGCGATCTCGACGCGGTTGCCGATGTTCGACAGGAGCCTGGCGATGTCGTCCTCGACGTCGAGGATGCGACTTCCACTGACGAGGTTGCGCAGCCTGGAGTCCATCGCGCGCGCTCCCGACAGCCTGAGGGTGCCCGCGAGTGTGCCGTCATCGCTGAGTGTGGCGTCGTGTGTGATGAAGAGCGGAGACTCCGCGGGCGGGCTGTAGTCGATGCTGGCAAGCCCATGTCCCTCGGAAGAGCCGATGAGGTACTGCTGTTCCGTCTCGTACTTCGACCAGATGTCGTTCATGTACGGGACCCACGTCGGGTCGTACATCTCGAAGCCGCCGTCGGCCTTCTTGAGCGCGCACACGCAGTGGTTGAACTGGTCGGCGGGCGTCGCCTCTATGCGGCTTCCCGCCATGGTCATGGCGCCGTAGGAGTCCATTCCGGCCGCGCGCATCATCGTTACCAGCATGCCTGCGATGTCCTTGCAGACGCCGCTTCTCTGCTCGAAGATCATCGCGCCCGAGTGCAGCGTGAATCCCTCCCCCTCGCCCATCGTTTGCCCGCTGTATCTGATGTTCTGGGCCACCCAGTGAACGAGCGCTTCGGCCTTGCGCTCTTCCGACGCGCCACTCACCCCCTCCTTCCTGAAGATCTCCTCCACCTTGGCGCTGATCTCCGGCGTGACGTCGAACTGCCCCTCGTTGACATCGAAGAACCACCTGCTCTTCGCCTCCCAGCTCTCGACCGTCGCCACCACCACCTTCGGGACGACGTCGCTCGACCCGGCGGCCCGCGGCTCCCTGGGTCTCGGAGGCACGTCGTGGGCCCACCACGCGTATCGCGTGCTGTCCGGCGAGTAGCTGGTGCTCGAGTAGAGCGGGCCGTTGTAGACCTCCGAGTGCAGCCTCTTGTCGGACGGCAGGCTCAGCACGTACTCCTTCTCGATGATGGGCACGTTCGCCTGGAAGAGAACGATGTCGAAGTACTCGCCGGGCATGGGTGGGATGTACTTGTCATCGTCCGGGACGTGGTTCGCCGGCACAGCGATGGTGACCGCGCCTTCCTCCGCAAGCAGCGCGTAGCTGTAGCCCTTTCGGAACACCCTGATCTCGATTCCGTCGTTCACGTGCAGTCGCGGGAGCTGGAGCGTTTTGATGGCGGCGTTCCAGTAGATGGCCGATTGCGGGGCGGGCAGATCGTGCACGAGCGAGACGTCGACCGGGATGCTCTGGTCCCCGCGGATGATGTTGACCTCCCGCACGTCGACGAAGCTGCTCCATGGCTCGTAGCGCCACCGCTGCACCGACTGGTTCCTGCACCCGGCGGGTGTGAGCACCTTGTAGATCAGGTAGTCATCGGTGTAGGTGACGCCCGACGACTTCACACGGCTGACGGCGCGATCGTAGACGATGACGTGATCGGCGCCGTCGTGGTCGTCCGCTACACCGGCGTTGGCAACGCGGTCGAACACCGTCGGTGGTGGGCTGTCTCCCGGCGGGAGGTCGTATGCCGCATCCTCCGCAGCCAACGGGAAGGCCGCGCCCAGCACGAGCGCGAGGGTGAGCAGAATGCCAGCGGGTATGACAATGCGTGTTCTCAAGTGTTCCCCCTGTTACCTGGCCCCCGGTTGTCCGGGGTGCCTCAGTTCTCTTCTCTGTTCACGGGTGCGAAGTACACGGCCGCGCCTCCGCCGGGCGCGAGCTCGAGTGTCATCGTGTCTTCCGCTCCTACCACAACGGTCGAGACGTCTACGGAGATTGGGTTGGTCTCCCAGTGGGCACCGGCCCCGTCCCGGTAGATGCGCGCCTGGTAGCGCCTCCCGGCCGCCAGGAAGTCAAGGCTTACCTGGAGAGCCCTCTCCTCCTCATCCGTGATGCTCCCCAGGAACCACTCGTCACCGTTCCGGCGAGCGATCACGACGTAGTCGCCGATAGCGGCGTCGAGCACCCGCGTCTCGTCCCACGTGCACGGGACGCGCTCGATGAACCCGAGTGCCGGATGTCCCTCGTAGTTCTCCGGCAGGTCGGCCGCCATCTGGAGCGGGCTCAGAAGCACGACGTAGAGCGCGAGCTGCTTGGCGATCGTTGTGTGGACGCGATTGTCAAGTTTGTACTCGTCGAACGTGAGGTCGAAGATGCCCGGCGTGTAGTCGAGCGGCCCTGCGAGCATCCTCGTGAATGGGAGAATGGTCGTGTGCTCGGGCGGGTTGCCCTCGCTCCACGCGTTGTACTCCATTCCCCTGACGCCCTCTCTCGTCATCATGTTCGGGTAGGTTCTCGAGATACCGGTCGGCTTGATGGGTTCATGGACGTCGAGCATGATGCGCGCATCAGCGGCCTTCTCGAGTATCCTCCTGTAGTGGAAGATCATCCACTGCCCGTGGTGATGCTGCCCGCGTGGGTAGATGCCGCCCGCGTAGCCGGTCTTCACCGCGGAGACGCCCACACGGTTGTAGAGGTCGAACGCCGCATCGACGCGCGTCTCGTAGTCGGCCGCGTCGCCGCCGGTCTCGTGATGTCCGATGATGGCAACGCCCTTCTCGCGCCCGTAGCGCACCACATCCTCAAGATCGAAGTCGTCGTAGGGCGTGACGTAGTCGAACGCACCCCTGGCGCCCCACCTGTCCCAGCCGGTGTTCCACCCCTCGATCAAGACACCCCCGATTCCGTGTTCAGCGGCGAAGTCGACGTACCGCTTCGCATTCGCGGTGGTCGCCCCGTGCGTCGGACCCTCGTGCCACGACTCCTTACCGATGTGCAAGCTCCACCAGATGCCCAGGTACTTCATCGGGCGTATCCACGACGTGTCCTCGATGACGCAGGGTTCGTTGAGGTTCTGTATCAGGTGCGACTCGACGAGGTCGCCCGGACGCTCCCCTATCTGGACAGTCCGCCAGGGAGTCACGAGCGGAGTCCTGCCCAGGACGCGCGTGACCCCGTCCGGCCACGGGACCAGCTCCGCCGCAAGCGAGTTGGGCACGCCCTCTTCCGGAACGAGTGTCATCCCCGCGTAGTCGGTCAGGTTCGCCTCGTGGATGCTGAGATAGAGTCCCTCCGCCGTTACCATCGTCACGGGTGTATTCGCGCCCTCGACCGTGGAAAGGGTGGTCTCGTGGAAGAGGTGTTCGTAGCTGTCGTAGTCGTTTCTGTTCCACCAGACGGTGTGATCTCCGGCCAGTCGGAACGTGGTTTCTTCGGATATGATATCGAAGGTCCCAAGCCCGGGCTGCTCCGGCAAGACGTAGCGGAACCCGACACCGTCGTCGAATACCCTGAGGACAACGGTCATGATCCGTCCGCGCCCGCTCTCCTCCTTCAGGCGCACGGCGAGCTCGTTGCAGTGGTTTCTGACATCGCTCGCGCTGCCCCAGACGGGCTCCCACGTCTCGTCGATGGCAGCGCGCTCGACGCCGTCGATGATGAACCCTCCGGTCAGCGGAGGGTCGTCCTTGAACCGGAATCCAAGCGTGGACGGCTGGATAACGGGCCTGGAGTCGCGGCTGATCGAGTACGTTGGTCGACCCGCGGTGATCGCGAGGACTGCCTCGATCCTGCCGTCGGGTGAGGACACGGTCTCCGTGGCGTCGGACGCGGCCCGGGCATTCGGTGTGGTGGTCACCAGCAGTGCTCCCATCAGCAGTGTTCCAGCGAGTCTCGACAGCGGTGCCCCGGCGAGCTGCGCCGCCGTCGTTCCGGTAGTTTCGCGCATACCTACTCCTCCGAGGCGTCGGATCCCAGACCGAGGCGGTCCAGTATGAACGCGTACTCGAACGCCCGCTCCCCTGCAGTATTCGCGTGAACACCCCCTCTGCTACCACATCTGAGCGCACGTCTCAAGGCGGGACTCCGCGACCCCCGCTTCCCGCTGGCGCGCGGCCACGAACGCCGCGCAGGAATCTGCTTTGCCGCGCCGTGTCGGTCCCGTAGAATGAACTTCGGTCACGGGCCA
>JAUVLG010000252.1 GCA_030595835.1 Candidatus Eiseniibacteriota bacterium
TGAACGCGAAGTTCGACGCCGGAGAGATGGAGAAGGAACGCGAGCTCATTCAGGCGAACCTGGCAGCGCGCGGTGACAACTGGAACACGGACGCCATGGACCGGATGCTGGTAGAGCTCTTCGAGACGCACCCCTACGGCAAGTGCCCGGTAGGCACGAGCGAAACGGTCGCGGCGTTCACGCGCGACGACCTCGTTCTTCATCACGGCGCCTACGTCACCCCCAACAACACGGTACTTACCATTTTCGGGGACGTCGACGTTGACGCGGCCCTGGCGATGGTCGAGCTGGCCTTCCGCGGCTGGAAGCCCGGCAGCGACGTGACGCCGCACAGCGTGTCGGAGCCCGCCCGGACGGAACCCGAGACGATGACGAGCTACCACGACCGCGCCCAGACCATCATCTTCCGCGGCTATCACGGCATGCCCTATTCCTCCAGCGACGGCTACGCAATGGACGTCCTGGACGCGGTGATCTCAGGCATCTACTACCCAGGCGGCTGGCTCCACACGGACCTCCGCGCCAATCAGCTCGTCTACGTGGTCCACGCCTACAACTTCACGGGGTTGGACGCAGGTTACTTCGGCATCTACGCGGCGACCTTCGAGGAGGCGCTCGATCAGGCCATGGAGATAATCGACGGCCACATGGAGCGCATCGCGACGGAGATGGTGGCGAACGACGAACTCGAGAAGGCGAAGCAGCTCTGTGTGATCATGCGACAGACGTCACGGCAGACGAATTCGTCGCAGGCGAGCGATGCAAGCATAGCAGAGCTCTACGGCCTGGGCTATGACCACACGGACGACTACGCGCGGAAGATCAAGGCGGTCACAGGAGACCAGGTGCTCGCCGTCGCGCAGAAGTACATCACGAACCCGGTTACGATCCTGCGTCGGCCGCATCCTGCTGAGCAGATGAGCGAATCCGAGTAGGAGAACGACCGGCTCCGGACGACGGAGCGCCGGAACAGCACCCGCAGAAACAGAGCGCCCGGGGGCACTGCCCCCGGGCGTATCTTCAGTCGTGAATGTCCGTTCTCCCGCCTCAGGCGCCAGCCGCGTGGGGCTTCTTCCTGTCCATGTTCCGAACCTCCCACCACCAGTCCCACCGCC
>JAUVLG010000215.1 GCA_030595835.1 Candidatus Eiseniibacteriota bacterium
TGGCGACGCGAAGCGGAGCCCCCCTTGCAGACGCCGTGACACCCAAGCTCGACGGGTTCATACGCTAGTTAGCCGGCAAACCGAGAGCAGGCGGCCAAGCCTGCATGCCTTACTTGGGCTGCCTCGCTCTCCCCGGACCCACGCGATCTAGCTCTGTCCTATCCCTGCCTTTTCAAAACGAACTACAGCTGGTTTGTCCGGCTAACGGACCGCGTATCAGCCGCGAGCGTTAAGGCTGGCGCGGCGGGTGCGTCGCGGGCGCCAGCCCGCGGTGCAGTCGGCGTGACAACCAAGCTCGTCGGCTGCATACGCTAGTTAGACGGGCAGGAACCATGGCGGAACATCGCCTTGATCGCCCCGAAACTCATCGTCCGCACTGGAACAATGCCACACCCAATCCCATGGGCTCCAATCTGCAGGCCACAGCTGTTGTTCTCGGGAACGCACGAGGACGACGCGCTAACGGTCAAGTCGCCGCCCCCGAGATCGCAGAACAGCGGATCCTCAGAGATGTTACCATTCATACTCGTCGGATTCGCGACTGAGCCGCCGTAATCGCCACCGACGTTGCCCCATGCATCACAGCACGTGAGCAGAGGATCAGAAACGCCCTCACCAAAGACACCGCCACCGGAAGCAGAGAAAGCGACGATCACGCCGTCGAGATGTGGCGAGGAATCCGCGCAGAAGATCCCCCCTCCCTCTTCTACCGCGGAGTTGGCTGCCATGGTCACAGACACAAGAACCGGAGACGAGAGATCCCCGCAGGAAACCGCACCACCACAGGTCTCTGACACGTTCGACCAGAAGGTCGTGCTCTGCACATCAAGACTGGAATCGGAGCAGTAGAGACCTCCGCCGCGATTACCGGCAGCGTTGTGTGAGAAGAGAGCATCCACGATGGACCCCGAGGAGTGCACGCAGAAGAGCCCGCCGCCATGACCACCGGCACTGTTGTCAGAGAACACCACACGCTCAAGAACCGCTGGGGCAGTAGCGCAGTACATGCCGCCGCCGTGGACATCCGCCGTGTTGCCGTCGAAAGCGACATCCTCCAATGCAGGAGAGGACTGGATGCAGTACAACCCACCCCCATTCCTGGTTGCTGTGTTGTGGGCGAAATCGACCCTGATGAGAGTCGGTGATGACCATCTGCAGTACATCCCGCCGCCCGTGTAGTAGCCAAGCGCGGAGTTGTCTACGAAAGCGACATCGATCAGAACAGGAGACGAGTGATCGCAGAAAAGGCCACCGCCCTCTCCATGCGCTGCATTGGACAGGAAGAGCAGGTTCCTCATCATTGGTGAGGATTGCTCGCAGTATGCGCCACCACCGCACTGCTCATCGGCCACTCCGTTGGTGACGGTGAAGCCCACCACCTCGCTTGCGGCACTCAGACCGTGTAGAGAGAAGACCCTCCCCTGCTGCTGAGCGTCTATCACGACACAGTCCCGTTCTCCTGTCTCACTCCGAAGACAGATGTCGACCCCAACAGCGATATCGTGCTCGTAGTACACACCACACGCAACGACAACGGTGTCGCCAGGGGCAGCTGCATTCACTCCGGCCTCAATCGTAGGCTGATCACCCGGCACGGAGATCGTGGCCGCTGACAGGACGGCTGGAAGAGCGCATGCCGCGGCCAGAGCAACCACCAACACATATCGGTACGTCATCCTCATCTTATCTCCTGCCCGTCTAACGGACCGCGTAT
>JAUVLG010000116.1 GCA_030595835.1 Candidatus Eiseniibacteriota bacterium
CTGGACTCAGAATTGTCGCTGTACCTACGATCTGTCCCCTATCAACACAAACGCCGACCAGTAGTAGGGGTGCTCGTATGGCTGCTCTCCGTACTCATCGGTGTAGTTCCTGAGCCAGTGCTTCGCTTCCTGCAGTGCGTCGGCCTTGGCCATCGGCTCACCTGTGCGGCCGTTCCGTTCGTCCGCGTACTCGCCACGCCAGTTCTCGTAGAACCTGCGCATGAGAAGCGACGTGGCCGTGTCCTCGACCTTCCAGAGGCTGACCAGCAGGCTGCGGGCGCCCGCCTGGAGAAACGCGTGCGCGAATCCGACGTAACCCTCACCCATCACTTTCTTCCCCAACCCGGTCTCACACGCGCTCAGCGTCACGAGATCAGCGTTCAGATCCCACTCCCGCACGATGTCCTTCGCGGTCACAAGGCCATCGTAGATCCGCGTGTCTGCCATGGCAGCTTCCAGCGGATCTGGAAGATCAACTTGAGAAAGGACCAAGGCAGAACGCTCAGGCCGCTCGTCATCGACAAGGGCATGTGTCGCTATGTGGATCGTGCCGAACTCCCCCAGCTCACCGGACTCCGCCAGCCGCACAAGCGCCTGCTCACTGGCATCAGGACCCAAGAGCAGAGAGGACGGCTCAGACACTTCCGCAACAGCCGCAACCTCATCCCGCGTACCGTGAAGACGTGGAAGCGCTCTCAGGGCGTCAACGTTGCCGGCAAGCGCGCTTCGGAGCACCTCGGTCCCCGGCGATAGCTCAGCTAGCGTCAGCAGCACGTCCTCTTCATGGTGCATCGCTGCGAGATGGGCTGGATTGTAGGGAGGATCTCCCACCAGGAGCGTCCCGCTACCCACGTCGCGGTCCGCACGCTCCGCCAACCACGTATGTAGCGTCGCGGAGGGAACATACGACACGGCGTACGTCTCTCCCACGAACAGCCCTTCGTTGTCTACAAGAGCCTCGACAGGCACGCCCAGCATCGCCCCAGATGGGATGACGATCAGGTTCTCCACGCCCTCGAGCGCCTTCATGAGAGGCTCGATCCGCTCGCGCCACAGCTCACGTGACTCGCGAGTGACGACCGCATCTGGAGATGACGGGCTCGCGAGGCGGTCCCTGAACGAGCGTGCGCGATCGAACGGGGATCGGGAGTCACCCTCGGTGGATGAGGAGTCCACCCGTTCCCATGCCACCGGCCCCGAGCTGCGGATCGCGTAGCACCAAGACTCGTAGAAGCGCGCCTCGTGTTCGTCCCTCCCGATCGACACATCCAGCCACCCGATGATGGCGATCTCTTCCGATAGAGCCGATTGCACGCGCCCGAGCGGGAACGACTCTCCCTCTGTCACGGGGTACTTCGTCGCTATCTCCTGATGGAAGGCGCTCCACTCTGACTCGGCTGCCAGGAGCGCATTGCGGGTCGACTCGACCACGCCGGCAGCCTCCCCTGTCGTGTCGGTCGTCGCAGCCTGTCGATAGGCAGCAAGCTCCCGCTCGAGGTTCCCGAGAACCTCCACGAGGGAATCCTCCCGTGCCGCCTCCGACGGGCTGAGGTCCCGCTCCGCCGCAGCCATCAGGAGATCCGCGAGCGACCGGGCGTGTGCTGTCTCAGCTGCCAGCCACGCCTCGTCCGTGCGCCCGAGGGCCAGCCTGACGGAGGCGAGGCGCGGATAGGGAGACACCTGAAAGGCGGCACGCTTGAGGCCTGCGCCTGCACGCAGCCGCGCCGCGTCATAGACACGCGCGGCTTCTGCCAGGAGCGACTCAGCGCCAGTGCAGTCGCCTTGAGCGTGAAGGACGTAGGCGAGGTTGTTCAGGGTCGAGGCGACGTGCGGGTGCTCGGCGCCAACGAGCTTCCGCCACATCGCCAGCGCCTCGCGATAGAGCAGCTCGGCGCCCGAGTCGTCGCCCTGGGTGTAGAGGAGAACGGCGAGGCTGTGCAGGCTGATGGCGACATCCGGGTGCTCGGCGCCAAGGAGCTTCCTCTGCATTGCCAGCGTCCTGCGGTAGAGCGCCTCAGCGCTCGCGTAGTCGCCTTGGGCCTCGAGGAGGTAAGCGAGGTTGTGCAGGCTGATGGCGACATCCGGGTGTTCGGTGCCAAGGAGCTTCCTCTGCATCGCCAGCGCCTCGCGAAAGAGCGGCTCAGCGCCCGAGCAGTCGCCCTGGACGTGGAGGAGGTGAGCAAGGCTGCTCAGGCTCATGGCGATATGTGGGTGCTCGTTGCCAAGGAGCTTCTGCCGCATCGTCAGTGCCTCGCGGTAGAGCGGCTCAGCGCCCGAGTAGTCGCCTTGGGTCTGGAGGAGAGCGGCGAGGTTATTCAGACTCGTGGCGACATCCGGGTGCTCGTCGCCAAGGAGCCTCCTCCGCATCGCCAGCGCCTCGCGAAAGAGCGGCTCCGCGCCCGAGTAGTCGCCCTCGTCGTGGAGGAGGCCGGCGAGGTTGTTCAGACTCGTGGCGATGCGCGGGTGCTCGTCACCAAGGAGCCTCCTATACACCGCCAGCGCCTCGCGAAAGAGCGGCTCGGCTTCCGCATAGCCGCCTTGGGTGCGGAGGAGAACGGCGAGGCTGCTAAGACACGTGGCGACATCCTGGTGTTCGTCGCCAAGGAGCTCCCGATACATCGCCAGCGCCTCGCGGTAGAGCGGCTCCGCGCCCGCGTAGTCGCCTTGGGCCTTGAGGAGGTACGCGAGGTTGCTGAGGCACGTGGCGACATCCGGGTGCTCGTCGCCAAGGAGCTCCCGATGCATCGCCAGCGCCTCGCGAAAGAGCGGCTCCGCGCCCGCGTAGTCGCCTTGGGCGTGGAGGTTCAGCGCGAGGTTGTTCAGGCTGATGGCGACATCCGGGTGTTCGTCGCCAAGGAGTTTCCTGGACATCGCCAGCGCCTCGCGAAAGAGCGGTTCAGCGCCCGCGTAATCGCCCTGAGCCTCAAGGTCCATCGCGAGGTTGTTCAGGCTCTCAGCGACATCCCGGTGTTCGTCGCCGAGGTACCGCCGCCTAATCTCCAGCTGCCGCTGCATCGCCGCTACAGCCTCTGCGTACCGGCCCTCATTCCAGCATGTCTCGTCAACCTCTGTCAGACTGTCGGCCAGAGCGAGCTCCCGCCTCGCCGCGTCCGGAAGGCCGGCGATGTGCTCCAGCGACTCGACGAGTCCCTCAGCATCCGCGATCTCGAAGGGCGCAGCGTCAGCGTCTCCCTTCGTCAGCGCGACGAGCTCCCCAGCAACCTCCACGGCCTCTCCGTACCTCGCTTGTAGTCTCAGCTCCCAGATCTGCTCCTCAAGCGCCTCTGCAGTCGGCTCAATCTCCTGCGCGAGTGCCGCGGTTGGGAACACGCAGACGAGCGCAATCCCGAGAGCCAGTGCTGTGGCCCGTAGCGCGGTGACGGACCCCGACCGTGTCATGGTTGTCCTCCGTCTCCTTGCTCCACCACTACCTGTCCCCTATCAGCACGAACGCCGACCAGTAGTACGGATGCTCGTAGGGCGCGCGGCCCGAGTCGTCGACGTAGTCCCGCAACCAGAACTTGCCCTCGCGCAGCGCTTCTGCTTTCGGCATGCTCTCGCCCACTCGGCCCGCACGCGCGCCGCAGGTGTTGTAAGGTGGGACTGGTGGTTGGGCATTGGATTACCTGTCGGGAACATCCGCTACTCCGGCACGCTCCGACCGAACTCCACACGAACAACGATATCCAGCCAGACCGGGATCCCCCGGCACTCGGCCGGTGCGAACAGCCATTGCTCCACTGCCTCACAGGCGGAGGGAATCAACCGCCAATCCCCCTGCAGTCCTTCCACCTCAGTCGGCTGCCCGGCTGTATCGACCCGGACCTTCACAAGAACCGTCGAGTCCCGCGCTGCCGCGAGCAGCGAATCCGAAATCACTGGCTCCACGCGACGCAGCACCTTCGGAGGCGAATCGAACGCGGTGTATGGTAGGGGGGCCCCGGAATCGCCGGGCGCCGGGGGAACCATGGACGCCTCCCACGACACGGAGACAGAGTCCCTAGACTCGACTATCTCGAGGGTCGGAGCCTCCCCGCAGGAAGCGAGCCCCACGACCGTCGCCGCGATGGCGGCGCAGAAGCACAGCGCGCGGATAATCTGTCTGGTCATTCCAAGTCTTCCTCCTCCGAAGCCTGCCTGGTCAGGCATCGGCTCCCAACACATGGATCGCCCAGGGCGCGGTCTCTGTCATCGTTCTTCCTCGCGGAGCGCCCGGCTAGCGGAACACCGCAGCGAGCGACGATGCGGCGATGATCACGGGCACCACAACGCGCCCGGAGAAACGCGCGCCGAAGACAGTAACCAGCGTCTCACGTCCCGCGTGTTGAGAGAAACGAACAGGCGGAGCCACATACAGCAGGCCCGCGAAAAGAGTCGCGAGCCCGTAGACGATGAAGATGCTGCCCGGCGTCAATCTGCTCAGGTGCAGCCCCAGCAGGCACGCCGCAGCGATGCACCCGATTGCCGGGAGCACGGACGCGGTCCAGTAGCGGAACCCGGCGAAGTGGAGGACGCCCGGGGACCCCTTGTGGCGCCGTTTTCCCTGAAGACCTCGCAGCGCTTCCTCTGCCATGGCTTCCACTGCTTCCTTGGCTGCGCAGGCTAGCTACGCCGTCCGCAGATACTCGACTATCCGCTGCACCTCCTGAGCGTCAAACTCGTGGCCGTAGAGCCTGAGGAACAGCTGCTCTCGACTGGACGAGCCCGCACACCCACCTTCTCTCCGGATGCCGGCGAGTGCGAGTGCCTTCGCGGTGGAGAACATACGGCTCGCCATCGCGAGGCGAGCTGCTGGAGACAGCGCGAGAAGCTGTGCTCGGTACCGCGACAGGATCTCGGGCGATGTGTCGGTCATGCTGACTTTATCCCCTCCAGAAGCTCGGCAACACCTAGGACCCCGGCCCACTTCCCAAGGTACTCCCAGTCCAGACCCGAGACGCTTGCGCAGATGGATGCAGCATCTCGTAGCTGAAGCTCCGAAGCCCCGTTCGCGGACCAACTGAGCTTCGCCAGAACCAGATCCTCCGGCCTTACAACAGACACACTCACACCACCTATGTCAGTGCTCTGGCGCCTCTCGAACTCCAGCTTGCGGTACTCCTCATCCTTCCTTACGATGAAATCCGCCTTGGTAATCCACTTGCCGTGGATGATATTGAACGTCGAGTGCTCCCGCGCAGCTCTGCGAACGCTGGATTCGTCTACATAGCAGTCAGCCTTGAACAGGTCTGCGATGCGGGGCGCGTCGTCAGGCGTGCACTCGATCACGAAATCCACATTCCTGGTCATGCGCGGCACAGCGTAGATGGACATGGCCATTGACCCGGTCATCATGTACGCGATTCCGGCCGATTCCAACCTCGACACTATGAGCTTGACGAACTCCAGCTGCTCATCCACAGAAAGACCCTCCAAGAGGGACACCCCAGTCTACCACGATTCCAGCACCGGCGCCGTAACGGTCCGCGCATCAGGCCGCGCCTGAATCGGCACACCCCTCCCTACCTCCCGGCAACGACACGATCACCCGCAAGGCGCCGTGCCAACCACAGAATGCCAACTGCGATGACGCCGCCCACAAGCGGGGCAATGACGTCCTTCATGTCGAACGTTCCCTTTGGAAGAACCAGCTGTGCGAACTCATAGGCGATGTAGCCACACGTCGCGAACAGTATGACCCGCAAACCCTGACGCCAGTTCGAGTGCATTACCGCCAACAGAAGGAAGATCTGCGTGACCACTCCCAGGCTGTTGCCCGTGGTGTCGGCGATCCCGAAGTCGTTGAGCCCGGATCGATACGCGTGTGGGCGGTACACGTCCCTGCCGAGTTCTGTCAGCGCGAACGCACACAGGAACGCGACTACGTACACCACACGAAGTCGGCTGAACCTGAGAATCGTCGCCTTGTCCCAGAAGGCACCTATTCATTGCTCCAAGCAATGGGCCCCAACAGACGGCGTATCAGTCGCGAGCGTCAAGAATGGCGCGGCGACGCCCGGGCAGATCGCCAGCCTTCGGGTTCCATCCTAGCACAGTGGGTCTGTGGGAGCATATGCTGCCGGAGTGCACGC
>JAUVLG010000134.1 GCA_030595835.1 Candidatus Eiseniibacteriota bacterium
CTGGCCCTCCTTGACGTGCAGGCTCTGGATCTTCCCGCTGATCTTCGATTTCACCATCACCATGGTCTCGGGCTGGATCTCGCCGACCTCGGTCAGGAGAACAGAGATGTCGCCGATCTCACACACGCCCGACCGCCAGCACCACTACGGCCGGCACTATCCACTTGAGATGTTTCTTCATTCTGATTCCCACGTATGCCTTTCGTGAACGCGCCCACCTGTGTGAGCCCTCTTCGGATTCTACTCGTCACATTGGACACCCGCAACCACCGGCAGGTTTGGCCCGATCCCGTGGAAACTGCGCGCTCTTCAGTGTATACTCAACATGTACTGTGTCTATTTGGCCTCAGGCGTCGCAGGCGGATCGCCCGACCTTCACCAGGTCGGGTGCAGCGCATCGGTTCACGGTCGGAAGAGGGCCCGTTTTCGCATATCGTCGCGGCATGTGATACCCGCAGGCCGCTCAAAGGGACTCACTGATGGTCAGGCTGGAGAATCTCACCATATCCTTCACCGGCAAGTCGCTCTTCAGGGACCTGAATTGGCGCGTCGGTGACACCGACAGGGTCGGCCTGGTCGGAGCCAACGGCTCCGGCAAGACCACGCTGCTCCGCCTCATCGAGGGCGTCATCTCTCCCGACAGCGGACGTGTCACGTGCTCGAAGGGGACGACATACGGCTACCTGCCCCAGGAGGGTCTGACGCTGTCCGGCAGGACTCTCTTCGAGGAGGTGCTGACCGTATTCCGCGACCTGTCGCGCATCGAGGACCGCATGCGGGAACTGGAGCACGAGATGGCCGACCTGCCCGACCGGGGGGCCAGACACGACCGGGTGATGCGCGAGTACGCGGACCTCCAGCACGAGTTCGAGGCCCGGGACGGCTTCACGATCGAGGCCCGCGCCGCAGAGGTGCTGTCGGGCCTGGGATTCGTCGAGAGCGACCGCGGCAGGTTGACGGACGAGTTCAGCGGCGGGTGGCAGATGAGGATCGCGCTCGCGAAGCTCCTGCTCCAGAGTCCCACCGTGCTCCTTCTGGACGAGCCGACCAACCACCTGGACCTCGAATCCATCATCTGGCTCGAGGATTACCTGAGCGCGTACCCCGGAGCCGTGGTGCTCGTCTCGCACGATCGGTCCTTCCTCGATCGCGTCGTCTCCCGCATCAGTGAGCTGGGAGTAGAGGGACTGGTCGACTACCACGGGGGCTATGCGTCCTTCCAGGAGCAGCGGGAGAAGCGGCGCGAGACGCTGGCAGCTACTCGCAGGCAGCAGGAGCGGCAGATCGCCCACCACACACGCTTCATCAACACGTACCGTGCCGACAAGACGAAGAGGGCCCTGGTCAACAGCCGCATTAAGATGATAGAGCGCATCGATCTGGTCGAGGTCCCACGCGAGAAGCGTGCGATGCACTTCCAGTTCCCCCAACCCGCACGCGCGGGGGGTGTCGTCGTTGCGCTTCGGGGCGTGCGGCAGGCCTACGGCGAGAACGTGATCTTCGATGATCTCGATCTCGAGATTCTGCGTGGGGAGCGTGTTGCCCTCGTGGGTGTGAACGGCGCCGGCAAGTCCACGCTGATGAAGATCATCGTGGGGAGGGTCCCTCTTGCCGCCGGGGAGATGAAGCTCGGCAGCAACGTCGACCTCCAGTACTTCGGACAGGACCCAGGACGGGAACTGCGTCACGACAACACCATGCTGTGGGAACTACAGTCCGTGTCGCCCGACCACATGCGGCCGCGGCTCCGCACACTCCTGGGCTCGTTCCTCTTCTCGGGGGATGACGTCGAGAAGAAGGTCGGCGTGCTGTCAGGCGGCGAGAAGAGCCGACTGGTGTTTGCCAAGATGTTGCTGAACCCCGTCAACCTGCTCCTGCTCGACGAGCCGACCAACCACCTGGACGTAGCATCCCGAGAGGTGCTCGAGCAGTCGCTTCGGCAGTTCGAGGGCACCATCTGCTTCGTGTCCCACGACCGATCGTTCATGGACGCGATAGCCACGAAGGTGCTTGAGGTGTCTGACGGGCACGTGAAGACCTATCTTGGGAGCTACAGCGACTACCTGTGGAAGAAAGAGCAGGAGCGGGCTGAGGCGGAGGGGTCCGGCGGCCCGGCTGTGTCTTCCGGGGACGGGAGCGCTCGCTCCGACGGCTCCCGGCGGCGGAGGAGGGGACCTAAGAGCAAGGAGCAGAGGCGCAGGGAGGCGAAGGAGCGGCAGAAGAACGCCGGCGTGAAGACCGTTGCCCGCAAGAAGCGTCAGAAGGTGCAGAAGGAGATCGCCAGCACCGAGAAGCACCTCGAGGATATCGAGATCGCGCTGCTCGATCCATCGGTGCACGCGGACGGAGAGAAAATGAAGTCGCTTGTAACAGAACAGAGGGCGCTCAGGGTCAAAGTTGACGAGCTGTACGACAGGTGGGCGGAGCTGGACGACTGAGTTCCCATGGTTGGCGATTGCCCCTGAAGGCCAGCTGACCGAGAAGCCGAGTATGACGAAGCCGGGCCCCTTCAAGGGCCCGGCTTCCGGTTGATTCACTTGCTCGGCGCTGCCGCTACTTCATAAGCACGACCTTCCTGGTCAGCGTGGTGTCCTCTGCTGTCAGACGAACGAAGTAGATACCCGACGCGACGGGCACACCGTGGCCGTCCGTGCCGTCCCACGTTACGGAACTCCGCCCGCCGGCCACCCTGCCGCTGGCGAGTGTTGCCACACGCGCACCGGCGATGTTGAAGACCGCCAGGTCGATGTCGGCGCCGCCGTCCGGAACGGCGTAGGCGATTATCGTGACGGGGTTGAACGGGTTGGGCACGTTCTGGTCGAGTTTCGCCCGGGTCACGGACCAGGACTCGTCCTCGGGCACGCCGACCTCGAGCTCGTAGTCGTAGAAGCCCGTGCGCCTGTTGTTGTGGCGCCAGCTGCCCCACTCGACGCCGTCACCGTCGTCGTAGTTGCCCTCGCAGTCCCACGCGTAGATCATCCCATCGACGCCCGATACGATTGTCTCGACATCGCCGTCGTTGTCGATGTCGGTGACGGTCGGCGAGGAGAAGATCTCGGCGTCTGTCTGAATCGGCCAGCCGAGTATCTGCTCTCCGTTCGTGCCGAAGGCATAGACCTTGCCGTCGTCGCATCCGACGACTATCTCGAAGCCGGGGTTACCGTCCACATCACCGACGCTGGCGCTCGAGTGACACTCGTCGTCCATCCACTGGGGCCAGCCGGGGAAGATGTCGCCCTCCCACGTCCATACGTGAATCTCGCCCTCCGTGCTCGGCTGGATTATCTCGAGGTCCCCGTCGCCGTCAAGATCCGCCAGCGTCGGTGAAGCCGGGAAGTCGCCGTACAAGACCGCGGTCTTGGGCCAGTTCGGGAACGACGCTCCGGCAGCCGACAGAAGCCAGACCGCGTTGCTGTTGGTCGTGGCCACGACCTCTGTGTACCCGTTGTTGTTGACATCTCCGACCGCGATGGAGCCCCTCGCCGAGGCCCCCAGGTCTACAGGCCACCCCTGCACGTTGGAGCCGTCGGGGTTGAAGCAGTACACGCTCCCGGACCTCGATGGCACGATGATCTCGAGTTCGTGATCCTGATCGATGTCCACCACGGCTGCCGAGGCGTACGCCCAGTTCGCGCCGAGGGACGCGAAGACCCCGTTGGTGTTCACCAATCCGGTTCCGTCATGATTCCACGCATAGACGTAGCCGTTCGCGCAGGGGATCACCACCTCGTCGTAGCCGTCGTGGTCCAGGTCGGCGAGGCACGGCGTCGCCCAGCAGAACTGGCCTGTCACGGCGGGCCACCCCGGTAAGACGGTGCCGTCCTCGGCGTTCCACGCCCAGACCTCGTAAGTGGGATGTCCTTCGGGACCCACGTCGCCAAAGGCGGCCGCCACGAGTTCGAGATACGGGTCATCGTCGAGCTGCCCGACGGCAACGGAGGACCTGTAGCCGCCCGTGCCGTCTTCAGCGAGCACGCCTTCCGTCCTCGGGTCGCCGTCCCCGTCGATGAGCTCGGTTCCGTCGTGGTGCCAGCAGTAGATCTCCCCCGATCCGACGAGGACCTCGAGGTCACCGTCGAGGTCGACGTCCGCGGCGAGCGTCGAACCGTACATCGCCTCGCCGCCCATTAGGGGCCACCCCGCCTGGCTCGGCGGATTGGTGGTGATCTCCAAAGTCGAGGACTCCGGTCCCTCGTTGCCGGACGAATCGACCCCCGCCACGTAGTAGTAGTACATCTGGTTCTCGTCAAGTCCGGCGTCCTGATAGTAGGAGATCCTCTCGATGATCGTGTTGTTAGCGGGCTCGAAAGTGCCGAAGGGGTGGTCGGTGCGATAGACGTTGTACCCCCACAGGTCCTCAGCGCCGACGGGATCCCAAGTGAGGTAGATGGTCGTGGCTTTGACCCGGCCGTCGAGCCCCGTGGGCATGGTTGGTGCCACGACATCGAAGTTCTTGACCCACGTCTTCCCGTCCTCATCCGTCAGCACCAGTTC
>JAUVLG010000209.1 GCA_030595835.1 Candidatus Eiseniibacteriota bacterium
GGGGGGTGTAATAGTCTGGTTCCGGTCCATTCAGTGCGGTCACGTCGCCTCCAAGTCCGGAAGCATGCCAAAGCGCCTGGCGACGAGCCGGCACAACTGTGTGGTGGGGTTGTTGCAGAGTCCAAAGCGAATGATACTACGTTCCGTGTTGATTGTCAATACCGTAGTTGGTCGGACTTGCCGGAATCAGCTGCAAGGGACAGCCAAGAGCCCGTTCCCGAGAACATGAACGAGGCCCTCAAGGAACAGCTGAGGTCAATGGAATATCTCGAGTAGCTGCGTTGAGACCGCGCGGAGCTGTCCCGCAAGTGAGGCGCAACGGAAGTGGCAGGTTCGGTCTATTAGTGAACGGTGCCTCGTGAATCCCCTGGTCTTTCTTCAGGCGAGGCGTCCATTCCCCGCCGGTTCTCTCTTGACAATGTGCTGTGCAGCCGGTAGGCTTTTGAGCGTGGGAGTTAAACGCGGATCATCCCAACCAACTTCAAGTTCCTTGTCGAAGTGCTTCGTGTTGCGGGTGACCTGCGTGTCGCAATTTACAGGCAGGCCTTAATAGCTCTACTCAGGAAGGAGGGTGCTACTGACCACTTTGCTCTGTTGGTGCTAGTTGGCCTTTCACCTACTTCAGGAGTAACGAAATGAAGGTCGCTACTTTCGTAATTATCGCCCTCTTCGTAATGAGTTCCGCGGCTCTCGCAATCAGCCCGATCAACGCGATGCCCGTCAAGGAGTCCCAGATCAACGACATGGGCACGCCTGACGGCCGCGAGGGCGGCGAGACCATCGCTACTGCGTGGATGATCTATGCGCTTCCGTTTGCCGACACAGGCAACACGTGCGACAACATCGACGACTACGACGAGGTCTGCCCCTACACTGGCTCGACCTCCCCTGACGTTGTCTACGCCTACGAGCCCCCGTACGACATGTGCGTGAGCGTCAGCCTCTGCAACTCGTACTACGACACGAAGGTCTACGTGTACGAGGACGTGGTTGGCAACGTGCCGCTCGACGGCTGCAACGACGACAACTTCAACTGCGTGGATCCTCCCGTGAGCTACACATCGTGGATTGAATCCGTTGTTTTCCTCGCCGGTCACACGTACTACATCGTTGTTGATGGCTATGGCGGCGGCTGTGGCGATTACGTTCTCGAGATGGACGAGGTCGAGTGCCCGCAGCCGTGCGACGTCATCTGCGTCGGCGACCCCGAGGGCGAGCCGACTTGTTATGACGGCTACGACGACCACTACAACGCCGGCTGCAACGCCACGCCTCCCATCTTCCAGATCCAGCCCGTCGGCGACACCACGATCTGTGGTGAGAGCGGTGTGTTCGACTTCGACGGCAGCACGTACAGGGACACTGACTGGTATCAGATCTACCCGTGCGGTGGCGTGCCCATCAGCATCACGGTCGAGGCCGAGTTCGGCGTCCTCTTCGGATTCGTCGAGGGCATCGATACCTGTGTCGCTCCGGCGTTCTACAGCTACACCACGGCTGCCGAGTGCACGCCGACCACGCTGACCGAGTACCTGCCGTGTCAGCCGTTCGCGATCTTCGTGTCGACGGACGCGTGGGATCCGGCGTACGTCTGTGGTTGCGAGTACTCGCTGACCATCGAGGGCTACACCGAGCACTGCGATCCGACCCCGGTCGAGGACACGACCTGGACTACGATCAAGGCGATGTACAGGTAGTTCTCTAGCAGCAAGTTGTATGGCATGAGGAGAGCGCCCCGCCCAGTGCGGGGCGCGTCTCTATATACCCAGATCAGCCGGGCGCTCCGGACGCCTGGCTGGCGAT
>JAUVLG010000217.1 GCA_030595835.1 Candidatus Eiseniibacteriota bacterium
CGTGCTTTCATCCTACGACGTTCTTGTTCTCCCGAGCTACCATGCCGGCGAAGGGTACCCCGGCGTTGTGCTCGAGGCCTACGGGGCCGGCCTGCCCGTCATATGCACGAGATGGCGGGCCCTTCCCGAGCTCGTCGATGAGACGACCGGAATCCTGGTCGAGCCGATGGACTCCGAAGCCCTGTGCCGAGCCATGCGGAGCCTTGCGGAAGACGAGGCGCTGTTCGCGCGCCTTCGCGCCGGTGTGCTCACGAAGCGCATGGACTACGATGCCGAACTCTGGGCGGAGAAGTTCGTGGAGCTGTGCCGAGAGGCTGCCGCCCGCGTCGAGACGTCGGGAGCGGCCGCCCGACTGTGACGAGGTACCTCAGATGATCGGACGCTACTGTCGCACCATCCGCCATCCTACGGCACGGCGACTCCTCCGCTTGGGCTGCGCGACGTTCGTGGCCTGCTGCCGAGACGCAGCGGTTGGAAGAGATTGACCGACTCGGAGCGCCAGCTCACGTCAAGGGAATCCGAAGGTGGACTACGATTTCAACGTATGCAAGCTCTGCAGCCGCCCTTCCGGGCGCGTCGCGTACTTACTAGGCGACTGCAGCATCTACGTCTGTGCCGAGTGCGGGTTCCACTACACGGACCACCTGGACTCCGCGGAAACCGTAGGCCGTCCCGTGGATTCTTCGATCCTGACCAGAGACGTCGTGGAGTACATCGAGAACGGTTTGCACGCGAACGCCGGGAGGTTCGACGTACATGTCTCCGAACTGAGTTCCGTTCTTCAGTTGGAAGGTGCCAGGGTCCTCGATGTCGGATGCGGTGGTGGGAAGTTCCTCTCGCTTCTCGCCTCCACAGGGGCGAACTCGCGAGGTGTCGAGCTCAGTGACGTTCGAGTTGCGTACGCCAGATCCAGACTGGGAGTGTCCGTCGACAACTACCCCGTCGAGCACGAATTCTGGCAGCTACACCACGAAGAGGAGTTCGACGCCGTCACCTTGTGGGATGTCATCGAGCACGTGAACTTCCCCGTCGAGACGGTCAGAGCTATCTCCAGGCTGCTCCGCCCAGGGGGATTCCTCCTCATGGATACGCCTTGTCGAGAGAGTCTGTTTCACCAGCTCGGTGTGGTGGAGTACCGCGCGACTTGGGGACGGCAACATGTTCTACTGAGCTCGCTCTATTCGGGAGCGGACTTTGCTCACAAGCAGATACTGAGCCACGGTGACATACGGCGCGTGATCGAGGCGGCCGGTCTGATCCTCCTGAGTATTCGTAACGTCGCCGAACTGAGTTTCCCGTTCGAGTCGTACCTGCGCAGAGCTGTGTCGAATGACGCTGTCGTAAGGATGCTAACTCCGCTCGTCCAGCTCGCGCGCCCGGTTATCAAGATTCGGAACAAGATGATTGTCGGAGCGCGCAAACCGCGCTTACTAGAGCGGCCCGGGTTGGATTCGTAGAATGAAGCCCGGCCGGGCAGGGGACCAGAGTTGCGATGAACATAGGGCTCTACATACGTACTCTCCGTCACCTCCGCCCGCGTCAGGTATGGACGCGCGCGGTTCGCCGCGTCGTACCTCCGCGCCCGAACCTGGAGCCGGCCCCGGAGCGACGCGCACCCCTGGCTTCTCTGGCGACACCGATCGCGCGTGAGGACGGTTGGCTCACT
>JAUVLG010000164.1 GCA_030595835.1 Candidatus Eiseniibacteriota bacterium
ATCCACACCGGTGACCATCACGTCTAACGGCTTCGTGGCCGAGGGCGTGGGCACCATCACTGCCAAATTCAAGGTGGACGCCTCCGTCTCCTACACGCACATGCAGGCGCAGTTCGGGGTTATTGAAGAGGTGTCGCCGACCTATCCGTGGACGGCGAGGGAAGTGGCTGCGCCGGAGCCCATATCGCTCTCGGCGGCGGGCGACTCCGTTGTCGTGACCAGGAGCTTCACCATTGACTGGACCCCTGCGGGTGATCTTCAGGTCGTGGTGTTCCTCGAGAACACGAGTACCGCGCTCGATACCGTGACCGTGAGCGTCGCGCAGGATGAGCTGCCCGACGGCGTGAGCTCGACCGGATAGGACCGCCGGTTGGGGCCTCTGTCGGTGCCGCCGCGGCAGCGCAGAGGCCCCTATTCCTTTGCATCGTTCCGCCCCAACCACTACAATCTGCACGGCATCGCGAGAGCGTGCCGTTTTCACATTTCACAAGTACGAACGGAGCAGCCCCGACTGCGCCGCCCGCCCCACCCGGAGGCGACCCGAAGCATGTGGTGGCACGACGAGGACATTGAAGAGGACGAGCAGCACGTACGGAGGATACCGTTCCGTGTGATGCTCCGGCGCATCCTGCCGCTCTTCAAACCCCACAGGCGAACACTCGCGGGAGCGCTCGCGCTGCTCTTCATCACGGTCGCGGCCGAGCTGGGCGGACCGCTCATCATACGTCACGTACTCGACACCGACATCCCGGCCAAGGACGGGACGGGCGTCCTCATCCGAGGTCTCATGTACGCCGCCCTCTACGCGGTGGGCATGTGGGTCGCCTACATCCAGGTCATAATGGTTTCCCGCGTCGGTCTCGAGATCATAACCAAGCTGCGGGAACAGGTGTTCAGCCACCTGATGGGGCTCTCGCTCGCGTACTTCGACAAGAACCCTCCGGGCAAGCTGATGGCCCGCGTTGAGGCGGACGTCGAGCGTCTGCGGAACCTTTTCTCCGATTTCGCCATTGCGCTCTTCCGGAACGTCGTGCTCCTCGCGGGCACGCTCGGCGTGATGCTGGCCGTGGACGTCAAGGTGACGCTCTCGATCCTCGTACTGATGTCGCCCGTCGTCATCGGGACCTACTTCTTCCTGAAGTACATCCGGCGCGCGTTTCACACCGTGCGGAAGCTCTACGCGCGCATCTCGACGTTCCTCGCGGAGTACGTCCAGGGCATTCCGGTGCTCCAGATCTTCGGCTACACCGAGAAGGCCCAGATGGACCTCGCGAGGCTCAACAAGGACAAGTACTCGAAGGAAATACGAGTCTACTTCCGACAGTACGCGTTCTGGGGTGCGTTCGCTTCGGCCGAGATCGCGGCCGTCATGGTCATCATCTGGATCGGAGCCCGCAGCGTTTTCGGCGTCGCGATGACCGTCGGCACGCTCGTCCTTTTCATCGAGTACACGCGGAGGCTCTTCTTCCCGCTCATCATGTTTTCGGAGCAGCTCAACTTCCTGCAGCGCGCGTTCGCCTCCGCCGACAGGGTGTTCGGCATTCTCGACACCACGTCGCGCACGGCGGATCGCCCCGACGCGATTCGCGACATCCCGCACGAGTGGGACTCGATCGCGTTCGAGAACGTGACCTTTGAGTATGACGGCGGCGCGAAGGCGCTGGACGGCGTGAGCTTCGATGTGCCGAGGGGGCAGAAGGTGGCGCTCGTCGGGCTGTCGGGCGGTGGAAAGACGACGATCACGAGCCTGCTTCTCCGCTTCTACGAGCCTACCCGTGGCCGGATCACGGTCGACGGCCACGATATCCGCCGCTACCAGCAGAGGGAGTGGAGAAAGAAGATCGGGCTCGTGCTCCAGGACATCCATCTCTTCCCCGGGTCGCTCGAGGACAACCTGAGGGTGCTCCGCGACGACATCCCGCGCGAGGCGATGGACCGCGCGCTGCGCGTCGTGCAGGCGGAGGCCATGGTTCAACGGCTGCCGGACGGGTACTCGACCGAGTTGTCCGAGGGCGGCTCGAACCTCTCGATGGGGGAGCGGCAGCTCCTGTGTTTCGCGCGCGCCATCGTGGACGACCCGGACATTCTGATTCTCGACGAGGCGACGTCGTCGGTCGACCCGGCGACCGAGCACAGACTGCAAGATTCGCTGGACCATTTGCTCGAGGGCCGCACGTCGCTCATCGTGGCGCACAGGCTCTCGACCATCAAGACGGTGGACCGGATCCTCGTCATGCACGAGGGCCGGCTGGTGGAGGAGGGCTCGCACGACGAGCTCTATGCCGCGGGTGGTGTCTATCGTGATCTCTTCGATCTTCAGTTCGCGGCGCAGGAGGCAGCGTGAGCGAGCGTGAGCACGACATAGATCGGGACGAGCTGGGCGGCGAGGAGCGCGCGCCGAGGCTCACCTTCAAGGGACACGTGCGGTGGCTGTGGCGCTACTGGCAGCCGCACAAGCACATCCTGGTGTTCCTGGCGCTCTTCACGCTCGTGTCGACCGCGGTCGCGGTCGCCTATCCGCTCGTCTTCCGTATGGTCATCGACCGCGTCTCCGGGATGCTGGAAGCGGGCGACGCGGACACCGACATCACACAGGTGATGCGGATCCTCACGCTCATCCTCGTCGGTTACTTCATCTCACGGCTCTACCCGGCCACGCGCGCCATGATGAACGCGCGGCTCGAGCGCGACGTCCGCGACGACGTCTTCGGCGAGCTGATGGACAAAGACTACCACTTCAACAACCGCTTCCGGACCGGCGACGTCGTCACGCGCCTCACCGACGACATCGCCGAGTTCCCGAAGATCGCGTGGTTCGCGTGCTCGGGCATCTTCCGCGCGATCGAGTCCAGCTCGAAGCTCGTGTTCTGCTTGGGCGCGATGTTCATGATGAGCTGGAAGCTGACGCTCGTCTCGGTGATACCGATGCCCATCATGATGTGGATCTTCTACGGGCTGCGCCACAA
>JAUVLG010000148.1 GCA_030595835.1 Candidatus Eiseniibacteriota bacterium
ACCCGCAGAAACAGAGCGCCCGGGGGCACTGCCCCCGGGCGTATCTTCAGTCGTGAATGTCCGTTCTCCCGCCTCAGGCGCCAGCCGCGTGGGGCTTCTTCCTGTCCATGTTCCGAACCTCCCACCACCAGTCCCACCGCCATCGCACCCCGACTACCAGCCAGATGGCCAGCCGACCGAGCAACGCGCCGAGGACAGCTCCGGCGAGCGTGTCGAGTGGATAGTGCACTCCTACGTACACCCTCGAATACGCGACGGCGACAGCGAAGAGATAGAACACCGGCGCGAACCGGCTGAACCGCCACGAGGCAACCGTCGCCATGGCGAAGGAGTTGGCAGCGTGAGCTGAGGGGAAAGACATCGCGGACGAACGTCCGACGAGCAGGCGGCACTGCTCCGGGGACAGAGCGTTACAGGGACGCACCCTCCCCACCAGCGGCTTGATGATGCTGCAGGAGATCTGGTCGGTCAGCGCAACGGCTATCACGAGCGCAACGGCGGCCATCCTGCCACGCCGCCCGCCCCAGATGATCAGGGCGATCCACAGCCCGACGAGCACCGGATACCAGTTCTCTTGCTCGGTGACGAACGGCATCACGGAGTCAAGGACGGGGTGTGTGAGCTTCGCATTCAGGAAAGCGAACAGCACCGTGTCGATGGCGACAAGTTGGTTGATCATCCGCCCGCTTCCTTTTGCTTCCCGTCGGTCGCCGGTAGCGGTGGAGCGCTCTTGGATCGTGAGTCGGACGGCTCTAGTACATCCCAGTTCATCTTGTAAACGACCATCTCCTTGCCGCCGCAGATGACGTTCTCGTTGAGCACGACCCGATGAATGGGCTCAGCGAGCCCCTTCATTCTGACGATGTCCGGGTACCAGTCGGGGAACAGGACCGCGTATTCCGGGCGCCTCGATCGCAGGAACCTGAACGCGGCGGTGTCGAGCCGCTCGCCGCGACGACGGTGGTCGAGAACCTCAGGCGAAATGAGCCCCACCGTGTCCAGCACTCTCCTCTGCGAGAAATAGGTGATGGCTCCGATGTCGTTGACAGCGAATACGGCGGCAGCCGGCAGGTTCTTGTCGATCCACTTACCGATGGAGACCTGCATCTGCTCGATGTTCGCCACTTCCTTCCCGTAGATCTGGCCGCGGTACCAGATGTTCCTGAACTGTGCTGACAGCGCGAGCAGTATGAACAACACGAGGAGGCTTCGCTCGAGCACCATCCTGGCGGGGCGCCCCAGGAACTTGGCCTTCGCGAACGCGCGCGCGCCATATTCCGCCGCCCCGTACAACCCGACTATTCCGACGATGAGCATCAGTGGGGCGACCGGAGCGATGTATCGACCCTCCTGGTAGCTTGCCTCCCCGAACGGCACGACCACGCCTATCGCCAGCGGGAAGAGAACAATGATGAGAGGAATGATGAACGAGCGGCACTGGCTGTTCTCGCCGTAGGGCACGAAGAAGATGAGACGCAGGAACCCAACAGCTGTGAACATAAACAGGACGGGGTTGTTGTTGAGACCCTCCCGCAGGAAGGACATGAAGTAGTCAAAGGGGTTCGTCGTGAATGAGCGGACGATCTCGGCGTGGCTGCCGGTCGCGATCGCCGCTATCAGTCCCTTGTTCCAGAGCAGGGCCTTAGCGTAGGCCGTGTTCGGCAGGAAGCCGATCCCGAACTTCCTGCTGAAGATGAGGAAGGGAGTTATCACGGCGACGAAGATGCCGATGTGAATCAGGACCGGAACGATCCAGTCCTTGGCGGCCACTTCTCTCCACCTGATCAGGGTAGCGGTGAGCGCCCGGTCAAGCATGGCCGCCACAAAAAAGACCGTGCACTCCGGTCGCGCCAGCGCCGCGAGACCGAAGAGAAGCGTAGAGAAGTACTGCCTGCGGTCGCCCGCCTGGCCGTACAGGACGTGAGCCATCACACCCGCGAAGGAGAGCATAACCGCGAGCGTCACCTCCATCCCCGACAGGCTGGCCCAGACAAGCCTCGGGAGCGCGCCCACCATAATCGCGGCGAACATGGCCTCCCTGGGATCCTTGGATATGGCCCGGACAAGTGTGTAGACGAAGAAGACGGTCAGACCCAGGAACAACACGCCGATGAACTTGCCCGTTAGCACGGGGTCACCGGTTATCAGATACCCCGCGGCGGTCAGGAGAGTCCACAGAGGCGCCGTGGAACCGGAGACCGGAACGCCGGGATTGTAGGAAAACCCATTGCCCAGGGCGAGATTCCTGGCGAACTGCGCGTGAATCCAGCTGTCGTCCAGCGGGAAACCGAAGGTGCCCGCGGTGCTGTGTTCCGCCCAGAGGAAGTAGCCTACGGTCACGAGCATCAAGATGAGCGCGATCAGTATGTGTGTGCGCGTGCTCAAGTCTGGCTCACACTCCTCTCCCCCGGTGACCAGGGATGGTCGTGTCCCGCGTCGAATCGTCGGACGAACCACGGTGCTTCCGCACCGCGAGACTGTGACCCCGTATGCTATCCGTAAGATGGCCCCACGTCAACAGTGGTCCAGCTCCCGCGCTTCAGATCCCTCGGTACGAGCAGTGGGCCCGGGGAATGCCCCGGGCCCACGATTACCTCGATCAGCAGAAGCCGATCCTAGCGATACAGCGACTTGATGCTGCCCCAGCTGACGGACTCGACCGGGCTGGTCGGGACCTCATACCAGAGGTCGTCGATCATGATACCGGCGTCACCACCACCGGCGGGACCACAGCCGTTGTCCGTCGTGTACATGATCCACAGGAACCCGCCCCAGGTGTACGGGGGAAGGTCGAACTGGGTGATGTCGAAGCCGGTGTTGTAGGCTCCGCCGGCCCAGCCGTCGCACGAACCGAAGTCGCCCCAGTACGCCGCGATGCCGTAGTAGCTGCCACCGGCCGTGCCGTAGTAGGCGCAGTAGTCGTTGTCCACGGTCGGGATCGCGAAATGTGCCGCGAAGTGAACCGTGCACGCGCTCGCGCCACTGATGTCAACGAGCGGCGTGAACAGACCGTTCTGCAGCATCGGCGGGACGAGGCTCGTGTCGGAGTCATCGCCGCACCACCAGCTGTGCGGATCGGACAGCGCCGGGCAGCACCTGTCGATCAGGTGCCAGAAGTCGCCGGCCGCGCCGGGGACGTCCGGGATCAGATTGACCTGGTCGTCGGCGTTGTCGTAGAAATACACGTAGCCGCCGAAGTAGTCAAAGACCTTGACCATGTCGCACATGAAACCACCACCGACGGACGCATAGAGACCATCCTCATCCGACCAGGCGCCGTCCGACAGGAAGCGGAAACGGGCGTTGAGCGGATTGTCGTACGTCTGGAGGATGAAACCGTAGAGACCGATATCGGTCCACGGCTGCGTGCCGTCGTAGCCACGGTTCAGGTCAACGAAAACACCGAGGCTCTCGGCCTGCACGTACGTGTAGTCGTAGCCCGTCTCCGAATCGTGACGGAACGCGTA
>JAUVLG010000177.1 GCA_030595835.1 Candidatus Eiseniibacteriota bacterium
CCATCGCAGAGTTCCAGATGGTACAGGACATGCTCGCTCAGATGTCGGCGCAGACCGACGCGGCCAGGCTGCTCGTGTACCGAGCCGGATCGATGAAGGACGCGGGCGCGAAGAGGTTCACGCGCGAGGCTGCGATAGCGAAGTACTTCGCCGCGGAGACGGTGGTCGCGGTCACGCGTATGGCCGTTCAGATCCACGGTGGAAACGGCTACTCCAAGGAGTATCCGGTCGAGCGGATGTACCGCGACGCGAAGATCATCGAGATCTATGAAGGCACGAGCCAGGTCCAGAAGATAGTCATCGCCCGCAACGCGCTGAAGTAGACCGCGGCGAGATGTGGGCCTACGGGTGGGCGCACGGCGCGTGCACGGCGCGAACGACGTGCACGATGTGAGCAGGCGCCCCGAGCAGGTCAGACGGGAGAAGAGAACAGCATGGCGGTTTCGCTGCAGGAGAAGTACGAGCTTCTCGGGTGCATTCAGTGCGGACGCTGCACGGCCGGCTGTCCCGTTTCCATGCGGACGTATCTGAACGTGCGCAGGGTCGTGTACGATGGCATGACCGGCGTCGGCCCAACGGATGCCAAGGGGCGTCCGGAGGCGTGGAATTGCACGACGTGCTCGAACTGCACCGAGCGTTGCCCCAAGGGGGTCAAGCCGATGGAACTCATCATCGGCCTCCGCTCGGCGGCCATTGAGAAGGGACGAATCGAGCCCACGATCCGGGACGCGCTCGAGAGCACGTTCAAGCACGGCAACCCCTGGGGGCGGATACGCGACAAGCGCACGGAATGGGCGGAGGAGCTTTCCGTGCCCATCGCCGCAGAGGGCGAGGCCGTGCCGTTTCTGTTCTACGTCGGCTGCACGCCGGCGTACGATCCCAGGGCGCAGTCGGTCGCGAAGGCGCTGGTCGCGCTCTTTGCCGCCGCGGGCGTCGAGTATTCGACGCTGGGAACCGACGAATCGTGCTGCGGAAACGAGATCAGGCGGATGGGGGAGGACGGTCTCTTCGAGATGCTGGTCGAGGGGAATCGGGAGGTCTTCGGCGGTCACGAGATCGGCACGATCGTCACGGCGTCCCCGCACTGCATGAACACGTTCAAGAACGAGTACGGTGAGCCGACCATGGACGTCGTTCACTACTCGCAGTTTCTCGCCTCACTTCTGAAGGACGGGAAGCTGACGTTCAAGAGCAAGGTTGAGGGCAAGGCGACCTTCCACGACGCGTGCTTCCTGGGAAAGCACAACGGTATCTATGACGAGCCGCGCGAGGTGCTGGAGCAGATCCCCGGCGTGACGTTCGAGGAGATGGATCGCTCGCGTGAGCGGGCGCTCTGTTGTGAGGGTGGCGGCGGTCGCATGTGGTTGGAGGCGACCGAGGAACGGGGAGAGCGGCTGGCGGAGACTCGCGTCAAGGACGCGGTCGAGCTCGGCGCGGACTACCTTGTCACCGCCTGTCCATTCTGCCTCATGACGCTCGAGGATGCGGTGAAGACCAGCGGCAACGAGGGGAAGATAGAGATAATCGATCTGGCCGAACTGGCGGCGATGGCGCTGTAGCCGCGCCGGACGGGCCGTCCACGCACGACGGGGACTGTGGCCAGGCGCGCAACCGAGGCAATGGAGAGAGACCAAGACATGAACATCGTTGTCTGTGTGAAACAGGTGCCCGAGACGGCCGAGGCGGATCTCAGGATCGCGGCCGGCGGGAAGAGCATCGTCGAGGAGGGTCTGGCTCTTCAGATAAACGAGTCGGACAACTACGCCCTCGAGGAAGCGCTCCTCATCACGGAGGAGCACGATGGTGACATCACCATCATGACCCTGGGACATGAGTCCTCGGAGGATGTCCTCCGGATGAGCATGGCCAAGGGTGCGGCGACGGCGGTTCGTATCGCCGATCCGGCGTTCGACGGCGGTGACGCCATCGCGACCGCGACGGCGCTTGCGGCGGCCCTCAAGGACATGGAGTACGACCTGGTCCTCACCGGCTGCATGGCCTCGGACGACGGCGCCACGCAGGTCGGCGTCGCCCTGGCGGAGCTTCTGAGTATCCCGCACGCGACGTACGTCACCGAGATCGAAGTTGGGGACGGTGAGGTGACGGTCGGACGCGAGCTGGAGGGCGGGCTTCTGGAGAAGCTGGCCATCAAGCTGCCGTGCGTTCTTGGTATCCAGACCGGCATCAATGAGCCGCGCTACGCGTCCATCATGGGCATCGCCAGGGCGTCGAAGCGAGAAATCGAACTGAAGAGCGCAGAAGATATGGGTCTCGATGCGTCGTCCGTGGGTGTCGCTGGGTCCGCGACCGTGCTCGAGGAGTTGACCTTCCCGCCCGTGGGTGAGGGCGCGGAGATCCTCGAGGGAACGCCGCCTGAGGCGTCCGGGAAACTCGCCGACATTCTGAAGGAGAAAGGGTTCGTCTAGATGAACGAGATTCTTGTTCTTGCGGAACACAGAGGCGGCGAACTCAGGGACGTCACCTTCGAGATGCTGGGCAAGGCCGGAGCGCTGGCCG
>JAUVLG010000066.1 GCA_030595835.1 Candidatus Eiseniibacteriota bacterium
TGCCGTGGGCGACGATAGCGGCCGCCACGGTCGTGAGCGTACTGCCAGTGCTCGCGCTGGTCGCGCTCTTCCAGAGAAGGATCGTGGAGGGGTTGACGAGCGGCGTGGAACGGTAGCCTACTCCATCCAGTCCGGCCGCTCGGAGGGAAGCAGTCTGACGACCTCGAAGAGCGTCGCCACGTACTCGCCCTCGGGACCCGCGTGGTTCGGGTTCAAGTACTCCCAGACGATGGTCTCCTCGGAGGTCACCTCGAACGCCCTGCCGTTGTCCGATTCGGTGATGAGCGTGTTGCCGTTTGGAAGCCTCTGGTTCGACCCGCACGTCTCGCTGTAGAAGGGACGTTCCGGCGTGCCTCGATAGCTCCACGCGACTGCCTGCGAGAACGGGTCGAGTTCCAGGACCTCGGAGATCTCCGTCCCGGCCTTGTTGTCGAAAACGAGCATCCTGCCGTTGGGCAGTACCGTCGGCTGGTGCTGCTGCCTCCACATTCCGGTGAGGGCCCAGACGACGGCTTCGGAGTCAGGGTCGACGACGGCGATCGTGTCGAGCATCACGATGGAGATGAGTAGGTTCCCGGCCCGAAATGCCGGCGAGCTCGTTGCGAGCCTGCCATCCAGAACCTCGATGGTGTTTGTGTGGAAGATGTCGCCCCCCCCCAGTCCATCCTGGTCAGAATGGACGCGTACGGAGATCTCTCTATGGCCTCGAGGAGCGAGAACCGCCGGAGGACGTTGCCGCCGGCATCGAGGTAGGCAACGAAGTCCTCGAGTACCGGATGCTCCTTGCTGATGCGGGGCACGAGCCTCGCCTCCCGGTCGAGAACGACGAACCCACCATCCGGGGTCCGCTCCACGTCGTGATGGAATCCGCCCTCCCTCACCCAGACGAGCTTCGAGTTCCTGTCGAGCCTGACGATCCCAAGCCCCTCGTGAATGGCGACGATGCCGCCGTCATCCAGCAGCAGGACACGGCGCCAGTAATCGTCCCCGGTGACTTCGGGTAGCACGTCACGGCCGGGCCACGCCGCTTCGAAGTCGAAGCGCCACTCGTGGACCACGTGCCCGTCCATGTCCATGAGTGCGGCCCGGGGCCCGTGACCGGACACGACCAGGTTGAGTCCAGCCTCCGCGCGAGCCTTGTCGTACACGGTGACGCCGGACCGCTCCCCCGCGGGCGCCGAGCCGGTCAGATAACCGATCGACTCAAGCCGCGACATCTCACTTCTCTGCTCGTCCGTGAGTTCCCCCTCCGCCGGGCTGGGGCGCCAGCGGTTCCAGCGGCCCGCCGCAGGGGCGGCTGCCTCGCGCGTGTCACCGCGGAGGGCTGAGAGGACCGTCCTTGTCAGTGTGTACGGGAAGCGCTGCGCCCGCTCGGCGAGCATGCCGTAGGCGCAACCGGCCACGAGCACGGCCACCAACAGGACCAGTCGGATGATGCCTCGAGTACGGGACACGTGAACCTCGATTTCCGTACAGAAGTGATGCCACTGGGACTCTGTCCAGTCTAGCACGGAGCGCTCCGCGTTTCAAAGTTGACGCGACCAACGCCAGCGGGTACGATTCTGTAGTGGTGGTGCTTGCACCCTGGGACCCCTTGCAAGAAAGGGTTTCACGATGAAGGGCTTCTTCGTAGTGGTTCTCACCCTCGTGGCCGTGTTCTGCCCGGTTGTCTCGTCAGCCGACACCGTGGTAGTCGACTACGACGGCAACACACCATACTCACGCATTCAGGACGGAATTGACGCGGTGTCCGACGGCGGAACCGTCTGGGTCATCGCCAGCATGAGCCCCTATGCTGTGTTCCGCGGCGCCGGGAACTGCAATCTGGATTTCGGCGGCAAGAACATAGAGCTCTCGGTCTTCGGGAAGAAACAGATATCCATCGACTGCGAAGGCGCGGACAGGGCAATCCTGTTGTCCACCGGCACCGACTCGACATCCCACATCATGGGCTTCACGTTCCTGAACGGGCACGCGACGGACGGCGGAGGCGCCATCAGGTGCGACGGCGAATCTCCGCGCATCTCCGACTGCACATTCCGCGACAACTCCGCTGCCAACGGCGGGGCCATACTGTTCACGCGGGGCCCGACGATCCTCACGAACTGCACGTTCTACGGGAACTCCGCATCGGGTGAGGGCGGGGCACTCCACGCTGCCAATTCCGACATCACGCTCCAGGCCTGCACGTTCAGTGACAACGATGCCGACGGAGGCGGGGGCATTCTGCTCGTGGACTCCGACCTGGACATGAGCATGTGCACGCTGGCGAACAACCGTGGACTACTCGGGGCCGGCGTCCGGCTGCAGAACTCGACCGCGGTCATCCAGCAGTGCGTGCTCGCGTTCAGCAGACACGGTGAGAGCGTGACCGGCAGCGCGCCCGAGGTCTTCCACTGCTGCGTGTTCGGCAACGCGGGCGGCGATGACCTGCCGGGCAATCCACACGACAACCTGTTCATCGACCCGCTGGTCTGCGACCTCTACGGCGCCGACGGCGGCAACATGAGCCTCTGCAGCAATTCGCCCTGCCTGCCCTCCAGCATCGACAACCCCTGGGGCCTTCAGGTAGGCAGCAGGGCGCAAGGCTGCGCCGATTGCGACTCCCCCACGGAAGGATCCAGCTGGGGCAGCATTAAGGCACTCTTCAGGTAGATCGGCCTTCCATTCACCCCTTGATTCGGGCGCTGGCGTACGACTAGACTCGCGCGGTGTATTCACAGCGTGGGTATGGTTGGTAAGCGACGCGGGCGTGAAGAAGGAGAAATCATGCGGAAAGTTCTGGCGTTGATGCTGAGCGCGGTGCTCGTGTTCAGTCTGTTCGGGTGCGCCGCCATGACAAGGCAGGACACCGGCATTCTGATCGGCGGCGCGGGCGGCGCAGCCTTGGGTGCGATCATCGGGAACGCATCGGGGAACCCGGAGGTCGGTGCCATCCTGGGCGCGGTGGTCGGCGGAACGGCCGGGGGCATTATCGGCAACTACATGGACGACCAGGCAGCAGAGATGGAGGCCGATCTCGAGGGTGCTACCATAGAGCGCGTCGGAGAGGGCATCAAGATCACCTTCGACTCCGGCATCCTCTTCGATGTCGACAAGGCCGATCTGAGGTATGACGCCAGGGAGAACATCGCGAAGCTCGCAGAGATCCTCAACAAGTACGAGGACACGAACATCATGCTCGCGGGACACACTGACTCTGACGGCGCAGAGGACTACAACATGGTGCTCTCAGAGCGAAGAGCGCGAGCGGTGGAGAACTACCTTGCGGAACGCGAGGTGAGCAACCCACGGATGTCTTCCGCCTGGTACGGCGAGTCGATGCCGGTGGCTGACAACAGCACTCCCGAGGGTAAGCAGGCCAACCGCCGCGTCGAGGTCGCCATCATGGCCAACGACAAGTTGAAGAAGGCGGCCGAGGAACAGGCGGAGCAGCAGGGATAGCGGGACGCGGCGCTCGCAGAGAGCCGCACCATGAGAAAACCGCACCAAGTGAAAGGGCCGCCCCGCGCAATGCGGGACGGCCCTCTTCATGTTTGGATTCAGCGCGGTCGAGCTACGCAACGAGCCTGACAACGTTCTCCGCGGCCGGGCCCTTCTCACCCTCGACGATGTCGAACTCGACGGCGTCACCCTCGCCAAGGGTCTTGAAGTCATCCTCGCCCTGGATAGCCGAGAAGTGGACGAAGCAGTCCTTCTGCCCATCATCCGGCGTAATAAAGCCAAAGCCCTTGCTGTCGTTGAACCACTTCACCTTACCGGTCGTACGCATCCAGCACTTACCTCCATCTAAGCAGCCGCCGCCAGATTCTTGTTCCCGGCAGACAGGCCATTGCAGACGCGCGGGCCTCTCACCCGCTTTGAGCGCGCCACATCACAGCCGGCACCCCCGGAACATACGCCTCTCAAACAGAAAAAGAACCTGCGCGTATGCCAGGTCCCTCTAGTGTCCTCGGATATGTCCGTGCACCGACATGGCTTCGCCTACTCGGGCAACAGGGTAGCAAGAGCGATACTCTCTGTCAACAGGAATCAGCCGTCCAGGAGGCCGTCCGGGTGGCACCGGCACTTGATGATCGTCCCTGCGACACTGGCCGCGTGCGCCGGCCACCCTGTTCCCGAATCCTCATTCGGCTCTGTGGCCTGCTGCTGCCTGTGCTACGAATCAGAACCTCGCGCCTACTTCATCCTCAGAGAGGTGGAGTAGCTCTTGTAGTTGACGTAGTCCCCGTTCATCCATATAAGCCCCGGGCCGCCCGCCGCGTGGCCGAGTGGCACGAGCGGTCTGACGTTGTCGGAAACGGAACCGCTGGTGACCGCCTCGGAGGTCCAGCCGCGCCCGCGGTCCGGGGTCGTCCACCGCTCGATCTCGAACACACCGTGCACCGGCCTCGACAGATAGACGATCGACGGGTCCGAGTGGTCCAGCGCCATCCCTCCTGAGTAGTAGGGGGCGAAGTGGCGACGCCCCTCCTGGCCCGTCGGAAACCACGCGCCTGCCGGAGCGATCTCCGTGTCCACCCATGCGGCCCCGTCCCACGCGGCATAGCGGTACCTGTGGTCCTCCTCGGAGGGGAAGACAGCGTATGCGATGACAGGATTCCCCGAGGGGTCGAAGGCGACATCCCACAACCATGCCCGCGCGCCCGCTCCGGCCGCATCGTAGACCAGATCGGCATCGTCGAACCCAAGCGGCAGCTCCTCCATTGTACCCACGATGGAGCCGTCGGCGCGACGGAACACGCCGTCCCTGTAGCACACGTAGTAGATGCTGTTCGCGGGCTCATGGCCGGGGTGTCCATTCGTAAACGCGAAGTGAATCGTGGACCCACCGTCGGAAACCATCTTGACGTAGGGCTTCTCCCCGTCGCCGCGAATCAGCACGGCGGCCTCGCTCCAGCTCAGGCCCGTCTTGGAGGACGCGAACATGGGCAGGGACTCCGACCCCCGCCAGAAAATGTACCTCTTGTCCTCCTCTCCAGCGAGAAGGATCGCATTCGGGTACGTGTATCCTGAGAACTCAGACGTGTACCCGGAGGCGGCATGCGGCTTCCCCCACGATGTGACGTCCTCCGCGTTCGTTGAGATCCTGTAGATCATCCACCGACCACGATGCCCGCTGTAGAACACCATCAGGCGATGGTCCGGGCGGACCAGCAAGGCCGGGCTCGCACGGTCGTCCTGCTGCAGCTGCTCCACGACCACGGCCGACGCGACATCCCCCGAGTCGTGGTCAAACTGTGCGAGCGCGATGTCGCCAGTCGAGGTCACGAATCCGACGTAGGTTCGCCTGTACTCCCCCTCGTGAAAGACGGCCCTCGGGTCACCGAACCAGGACCAGGCGCCGTCGGAGGCAAGCACGGCGTACGACTCGCCCGGTAGCCCGTCCTCCGTCAGGAGTTCCACGCACGAGTCGGGGGTGTCCACGGGCTCCCCCGCGATTTCCGCATTCGGATCGGGAGCGGGTCCGCACGCGCCCAGAAGAACCAGGACGCCCGACAGTACTACCGCCAGAGAGAGAACAACGATGCGAGAGGATATCATGGACCGCTCCTTCTGTTCGGTGGCTGCGCCGCCTGCACGCTGCGAGGTTGCCCGGAAAAGGCTCATCAGCGCCGTCCCTCACCCGCATCGCCCAGCCAGTCCAGCGGGAACTCGCTCGGAAGACGGACCAGCTCGAAGATGGTTGCAATGAACTCGAGATCGTCGCCGGCCCGCATCGGGTTCAGGTACTTCCAGACGATCGTCCCGTCGGGCGTCACCTCAAAGGCCTTGCCACGATCCGACTCGGTTATGATGGTGTTGCCGTTCTCAAGTCGCTGATTGGACCCGCACTCCCACGAGTAGAAATCGTCGGGCGTCTCCCCGCGGTAGATCCACGCGGCCCGGCAGGTCACAGGATCGAACTCGATGACCTGCGAGCGTGCGGCGTTGCCTCTGTTGTCGAAGATCAGCAGGTTGCCGTTGTCGAGAACCGTTGACTGATGCGGCTTCCCCCACCTGCCGTCCATGCCCCAGACGACCTTCTCGAGTTCGAGGTCCAGAACCGCGATCACGCTGAGTTCCCTGATGCAGACGAGCACGTTGCCGGAGGCGAAAGCGGGAATCGCGCCCGCGAGCCTGCCGTCCAGCACCTCCACGGTGTTGGTGTGCAGGATGTCGCCATGCTCACTCAGGCCGTCCAGCAGACCGGGGATGTCGGAGCTCCTCAACGCCTCCAGCACGGACACGCGACTGAGCTCGTTCCCCTCCCCGTCCAGGACCACCACGAAATCCTCCAGCACGGGCAGTGTCCGGTGAATCGCGGGGATGATCCGCGGTGTGCGGGTCAGCACGTAGATGAGTCCGCTGTCCGTAACGTCCATGTCGTGGTGGAAACCACCGAAGCGGGCCCACAACAGATTGGAGTATCTGTCGACCTTGATGAGCCCCAGCCCCTCGAAGATAGCCAGGACATCGCCGTTCTCGAACAGGTGCGCGCGACGCCAGTAGCCCGCGCCCTTGATGGAGCCGGGGGGATCGTCGCCGGGCTGCTTCGCCCACGCGTCGACGAAGCCCATGCGCCATTCATGCAGACGGTTGCCCGCCATGTCCATCAGCACGGCGCTCGGGAGGTGCCCGGACGTGTAGAAGTTCAGCCCGTCAGATGTGCGCTGTCCGTCGTAGATGACCACGCCAGTGTTGACCGGAGCCGGCGATGACCCGCGAAGGTAGCCGAGAGACCGAAGCTTCGCGAACTCCGCTCTCTGCTCGGCGGTGAGACCCCGTTCCTTCTCCGGGGGCACTTCCATCCAGCCGTGACCGTGCCACCTCCCCTGCGCCTGCCCCCAGTCGGGGGTGGCCGCGGGGGCATCCTCGCTGCTCGACGACTCCGGTGCACCGCACCCCGCTGACAACAGGCAGACGAGGACGGCCACGAGCAGAACCGCGAAGGTGACCGCGCTCACGTAACCCGCCCGGCCGGCCTCGGACCCCCGTGCCGTCGAGCCCGCCGTGCGGTGTCGACCGATCCTGAAATCATTCATGACCATGGGAATTGCCTGTGTGTTCAATTCGACGGACACACCGGAGCACCGGGTCATCCGACGTTCCGGCGCCGGGGTGATGCGCAACCAGTAGACACTATACCACACGGGACCGGAGGCACCAATCCGTGTGCTTGAGGCATCACGAGCGCCGGACGCGACGGACGGACGGTCACGATCAACTCCTCGTGCATCGTGGAGTTGTGTGCGGCTTCGCAATACAATACAAATAGGTACGCTTCTACTGTCCCCCCCCCGCAGTCGCAAGCCCGCCTCGAGGAGGATCAAGGTGAAGGCTCATCTCCTAGTGTTCGTTTGTATCTTCGGCGCACTAGCCATGACAGCGACTGCCAGCACAGTCTACGTTGACTGGAGCGGCGGTGGCGACCACACAACGATCCAGGAGGGCATAGCCGCGGCGAGCCGTGACGACACGGTGCTCGTTGCGGCCGGTACGTACTCAGGCCCGCTGAATCGTGATATCACGTTCGGCGGCAAGGACGTCTACCTCATCTCGGAGACGGGACCTGACTTCACGATCATCGATTGCGGGAACGCGGCGCGGGGATTCGTGTTCACCAATGGCGAGACGCAGAGCGCGATCGTCGAAGGATTCACCATCATGAACGGGGTCGCGCCCTCGAGCGGTGAGACCGCGGAGTGGGGCGGTGCGCTCTACTGCACCAATTCGGCGGTCGTGATACTGGGTTGCTCGTTCGAGGACTGCTACGCCGGGTATGGTGGAACCATGTACTGTGGGATCTCCGCCCGCGTGGCGATCGTATCCTGCACCTTCGAGGCCAACCATCCATACGGGTTCGGTCTCGGCGCCCACTGGAGCACGTACTCAACCTGCGAGGCCTGTGCCGCCCCGGTCCAGGAAGCGTCCTGGGGCTCAATCAAGGCCATGTACAGATAGCCGTCGGGTGAGGACCAGAGGTTCGACAAAGGCGAAGCACACGCCCGGCATTGAACACGACAGATGAGGAAGCGCCGGCGTCGAGGTGACGCCGGCGCTTCCTTGTTGCGCTTCCCGTACTGCGGCTCTGCCGTTGCGCTTCCGGTACAGCACTCCTGGCGGTGTGCCGGACCCGTCCCTCGACCGGCCGACGCGCGGACACCTAGATGGAGAACCAGTACGTGACCTTCGCCAGAAAGACGTTCTCCGGCTCCTCATCAAGGAGCGCACCGGGGTCCAGTGATGTCTCCAGTGTCGGCATCCCGAAGCGGTTGTCGTACAGGTCCCTCCCCTGCTTCCAGACAAGATAGAAGGTGCTCCCGGGACGGTACTCCCATCGAAGCACAGCGTTGACATTCATCGCGGAGTACCGGAAGTCGTAGTCGCTGACGTTCTCAGCGTCGAAGTCCGGAACGTCCACGGCGGGAGCCAGGTCGTACGAGTCCGGCGTCACGAGTTCGCGCGCGTTCCCGTGGCCACCCACGGTCAGATAGGGCTGGGCGTAGAGCTGCAGCGACAGGTCGCGGCTGAACAGGAAGTCGGAACGGAACGTGACGTCGAGCGTCTGCTGCTCGAGTTCCGCGAAGACGTAGCTCACCCCACCAATTCCGCCGCCCGGGTTCCCGAAATTGCCCAGATGCTGCGCATCGGCGTGCGAACGCCTGTAGGACACAGAGATGCTGTAGGTCATCGCCTCGGAGGCCGTCCAGTCGAGCCCGACCGATGTGCCTCTGTTCCACGACCCCCGTTCGTTCCCGCCACCCTGAACATTGACGTTCGCCACAAGCGGCTGGCGGTAGTCCGTGCTGAACCCCAACCACGCGTAGCCCCCCTGGGGATAGCTCATGAGAGGGCCACGCTCGCCGTCATGGGTCCGCGTGTTGTATTTGGAGGTTCCCTCAGGCTCCCACCCCCCGCCTGCCCAGACGTGCTCGTAGCCCGCCAGCTGGCCTGATGCGTTCAGATTCAGCCCCTGATCCGTGCGGTGCCCTCTGTCATACGACCACGCGACCTCACCGGTGTCGAGATCCAGGCCTTCGTTCCCCGCGTAGAGCCAGTTCTTCCAGAGGTCGAGGCCGACGTGGCCTCTCAGGAACAGCGCGTCGTCGCGCGTGGAGTTGTGCTCGTAGCCCAGCCACCCACTGACGCTCGTCTCGTCCGGCGCCCTCAGGAAACCCGCGTCGTTCAGGTCGAGTTCGTCGCTCTCCCAGCGCCCGGAGACACCGCCCATGAACGTCCCGCCGAGCTTGCGGATGCCCAGGTTGCCGCCCGTGCCGTAGAGCTTCTCATGCGGGATCGACGGGTCCGACGCGACGGCGGCAGGGTCGATCACCGACCCCACGAACGACCCCTCCACGTTGTAGTCGCGGTCGTGGAAGTTGAGGTCGAAGTCCATGGCCGTGGTCCACGCGTCGCGCGATGCGAAGTCGCCGTACTCCTCCCTGTCGGCGCTTCTGAACACGCCCGTCTGCATGATATTGACGCGGTGCGCGCCGCCCGCGAATTCCTTGCCGAGCCGCCCGACCAAGTAGCGCGTGGACTGCTCCCCGCTCTTCAGGAAGTTGTGTGCCTGCCCCTCTTCGGTCACATCCGTCGAGGCGAACAGCGCCGCGACGGTGACGCCCTCGTCCGTCTTGCCGGTCAACTTGCCGGCCGCTCGAATCCGGGAGTTCACGTCCCCCGTGCCGATGCGTCGCGAGTAGAAGACGTTGAAACGAGGGTGCTGGAAGTAGCGGTTCCCTTCGATGAAGAACGGCCGTTTCTCCTCGAAGTAGGTCTCGAAGGGAGACAGATTCAACAGCGACGGGTCGGCCTCGACCTGTCCGAAATCCGGCTGGAAGGCCGCGGCCAGTGTGAAGTTCGACGTGAGCCCATACTTGAGGTCGAGCCCGAAGTTCTGGTAGTGCTCCAGTTCGTCGCCGGGTCCGTCGACGGCGGGGTCCGTGATCCGTGCGACGGCGTAGGGCATGAGTTCAAGCTGCCTTGAGTGCGGAACGGCGACGAGACCGGTGATCTCACCGAAGCGACTGACGAAGCCGCGGGTCTCGGTATCCCAGACGGTCCATGCCGTGTCTTCTCCGCGGCCGTGCATGTAGCGGTACAGATTGCAGCCCCAGGTCATCTCCTCGGCCTGTCCGTACCGGACGCAGGAGAACGGGATCCGGAACTCGGCGTACCACCCGTTCTCATCCTGCGACGTCTCTACGTCCCAGATCGCGTTCCAGTCGCGGTCCATCTCACCGTCGTTGTAGACGTAGCGGTCGCCCCTGGCGCCTCGCACGTTGACGCGGAAGTTGAAGCCGGTAGTGTGATCGTGGTACGTGTCGAGATAGAGGCTGACCATATCGGAATCACCGAGATGGTCTCGACGGCAGAGCTTCCCCTGAATGTTGCTCGCGTCCTGCTCGTAGCACGCCACGCCGAAGTAGATGGCCTCGTCGTCGTACGCGACCTTGAACACGGTCTCCTCGCTCGACGGCTCTCCCCTGGCCGGGTCCCACTTGCGGAAGCCCCACGCCGCCTCGGCCCTTTCCCACGCCGGTTCGTCGAGAACGCCGTCCAAGTCTATCTTCTCATCGCCCAGCGCGTAGGCTCGGACCGAAGGCACCGCTGTCAGCCGCCCGTCCGCCGATTCCGGCCCGCTCGACGCAAGACCGTCCACATCACAGAAAGCGCCGGCAGCCTCGTACTGAGGCACGCTGGCAGCCAACACAACCGCAAGAAACAGCCACCTGCCACGCATGAACCCCCCTGATCATGTGTTCCAGCAACGAATCCGCACCTCTCAGACGCTCGCACGGTCTGACACACCCAGCCTGCGGTGAGTTGGGAGCGAATTCGCACATGCTACCTCAATCGCGGACGCAGTGCGAGTGCCGTCGGACGGCCGGCTGGAACGGTGAGGAGAGCGACATCAGCTGCGACGCGAAGTCAAGGGACTCGAGCGGGTTGCAGGTAGCGCCGTCTCCGCAAAGAGCGAGACGACGTGGGTGGGATCTGTCAGCGGAGAACCAGCACTCTGCTTGTCTGCGTGTAGGTGCGCCTGCTGGCCGTGCCTGTGGTTATCATGCGCACGAAGTACACACCGGAGATGGCACGCGGCTGGAATCGATGGGCATCTGGCAGAACGACAGGACGCTTCATCGGCCCTCCTCTCCCCACGTGCATGGAACATTTCACTAATACTGCAGACACAGATTGGGCTAAATTGGCAAGTGCCGTGCCGGCGACAGAAATCCGGCAGTGCTGCTGAGAAAGGTGACCGGCTGACGCGATGCCAATGACCCTGAGAGCGCTCATATGCGCACTCTCAGGTGAAATCGGCGAAATGAAGGACAGTCGCATTGCTCCTTGACGAAATTCCACCAGAAGCGCACAATGGGCTCATCCTGAACCAGTGAGCGAACACGAGGGCTTAGGAACATCATTGTCGTTGGTGTGTGCGATTGTTGCCTTACTCTCTTGACATAGCGTGTCAAGAGTGCGAAAATGGCCACATCTCTGTCTTGGGGAAATCGTGATGGCGAACCACAGAGGAATAGACAAGCGACAGCGAACGAGCCCCGGGGCGAGGTGCGCGCCGAGTGCACTTCGTTGCCCCACTCAACGCGAGGAGGTGAGCGGTTCTCGCCTGTGTTGCTAAGAGACACACTTGTGTCGGTGACGCTGGCCCGAGAGGATGGCAGTATCAGAGCGTGATTCGACGCTGCCGGGTTGAGCAGCGGGGCTGGCAAGTGGGGTTAGCAGTAGGATTGTGTTTCTGTCGGGAAAGGAGGGCGTATCCGCGTGGGTAACCGGAAGGCACGAAATCGTACGCCGGCTGTACGTCCTCTCTTGATAGGAGGAAGATGATGAAATCTATGAAGTTGTTTGTTCTGATTGCGTTGGTTGCGGCTCTGGTGGGGGCGACCACCTACGCTCAGGCTGCCGACATCGGCCTGACGAAGGGCGTGACTCCTCAGAACCCCAACATCTACCGCCCGGGTGACACCATCCACTACGTGATGACGGTGACGAACCTCCACGGAAGCGAGAACATCGAGATAACTCAG
>JAUVLG010000161.1 GCA_030595835.1 Candidatus Eiseniibacteriota bacterium
TCGCAGAGGTCGCGGCCGATCGCGGCCTCGTCGAGCGTCGTCTCGCGCTGTGTAAACACGTAGTGAGCGCCGAAAGTGACGAGCTCGGCGTCCGGGTGCGGCCGCGGGTAGTCGAAGCCGGGGACGGAGCCGCGGGAGCCCTCGGTCCCGGTCGAGTGCGCCGGCGACGCGGTCCCGTCCGGCGAGAGCCAACTCGTCACGTAGTAGTGGAGATCAATCGACCCGTCGAAACCGCCGCCGGCGAAGCCGCCGGAGACCTCGTCGACCTCGGCCGACGTCGGGCCGTCCGTCCAGCGAATGTCAATCGAGGAGCCGCCGGAGTAGCTCTCCGAGCGGACGGAGAATTTCGTCGCCGGGAACGCGACCCGGAGCGCCTTCCTGATTAGCTTCGCCGTCTCGACCATCGAGAGCGACCGAGCGCGCTCCCTCGGCTCCGTCCCCGCGACCGCGGCCGCCGGAGTCTTCTCTCCGGCGACACTGACGAGGATCCTGCAGTAGTTCTCGAACATTTCCGCAGCGACCTCGCCGACGCGCTGATTGTGATTCCAGCCGACGATCACGGCCGGCGGCCTGAACGTGTCGCTCGGCTCCGTCGCCCTGACTTCGAGGACGCGACCGAATTGCCGCGAGTCCTGAGCCGCCGGGCCTTCCGGGTGCGCCGGCACGTGCATTTCAATCTCGTCTCCGACTGTGACCGCTACGCCTTCGGCGTCGTGGATTCTGATCTCGCTCGTCACGCTGGCCTCCTCGATCGAAGTGAACTGCAGTCCCGTCCTGGCGCTCGTCCCGCTCGTCGCCTCCGTCATCGTCGTCCTCATTTCCAGCTCCCTTCTTGAACTCCCTCGCCGGCTCCTCCCTCGCCCTTCCCATCTACTAAAAGTATATACCTCTAAGGGATCGTTGTCTACGAAAAAGCGAAGCCCCGCAACGATTTCGCGGGGCTTCTAAGGGTCGCATAGAGCGGTTTCAGAGGGAATCGCCCGCCGGCGAGCGATCAGTCAGCGAGTGGCGGGAGCTTCGAGAGACACGGAGAGCAGACGCGCGCGTCGCCATAGCGCGCGGTCCGGACCGGCTCCGCGTCGCAAGCGTCGCATTGCTCATCGTGGCGCAAGGCTTCCGCTCGTTCGCGCGTCCGACGATCGAGGAGCCGCTCTACGTGTAGTCCTTCGAGCTCGCCGTCGAGCTCGATTGTGTCCCAATCCGCGCGGTCGAGGTAGAGCTGCCCGCCGAGCTTCCGCTCAACCGCGATCTCCGCACCAACGCGCGCCGTGTTTGCATCGTCCGCGTCGAGGACGATTTCCTTCGAGCAGGTCGCCGTGTGCATGACGTCGACTACAAATTTCATCCGTCCAGCTCCTTTCAGTATCTCCGCATCTGGATTAACAAGCGGAACGAGAAACCGCAGACGATCAGCGTCGAAACCGCTAGTCCGATCTGCACCCACTCGACCCATGTCAGATAGCCCATCGGTCCCTCCTCAGAACCCGAGCCGCCCTTGAGTGTCGGCGGCACGCGCGGCGGCCTCCGCGCGTGCTCGAGCGAGTAGCGAATCGTTCGCGCGGAGCGTCTCAAGATCCTCCCCAGTATCCCACGATCGGACGAGGAGAGCGGCTTCGTGGAAGTCAACCTCCGACGCGAGCCGCCACTCGTAAAGCTTCGACCTGCCCTCGGAGATGTCGCTCTCGCGCCTGCGGCTGGCGACATTGATTCCTCGCGGTGCGAGCGTGTCCCCGAACCGATTTCGCGCGGTGTAGAAGTCGTCGCCGAAGTCCTCCCGCCCGGCACACCATTTCCCACTCGGATACGCGCGGACGAGGACGCGCGTCAGCCGCCCACCCTGGCTGTTTGACTTTATTCGGCGCATCATTGCCTCCGATGAGGAGAGCTCGACGCCGTTGACGCGGACCTTAAACTCGGTTTGTGGAACGACGCCGATCAAGACGTGATCGGAGCCGGGGAGACCACCGAGCAGAAGCACGATCGCGAGCGCGAGCTCTCCTCCGGACAAGATTAGAGATCCTGGTCGCTGGTCTCGGATGGCGGCCCGGACTCCGGGATCGCCTCGGGATCACACTCGCAGATCCATGCGACGCGGAGATCCCCGGAGGCGAGCGTCGCCTTCCGCTTAACCATCACGGCGTTGCAGTCCGGACAGATCCGGCCTTCAACGGCGCGCGCGACAATCTCACCATCGCCGACGACCGTGTCCGGCCCGAGCTCCTTGTTGACATGCTCCAGCGCCTTGCAGAAACCGAGATGCTGGTCCCGCCCGGTCAGCGTCGGCTTGATTCGCGCTTCGATCCCCGCCGTGATCTCTCTAATCGTCCGTCCCATAGATCCCTCCGTAGTCGTCGGGAGAGCCGCCCGCCGAGAGCTTCGGTCGAGTCAGCCTCGCCGTGTTTGTAGACCATGACGCGACGCGCGCCGCATCCTCGTTTGCATCGGGATTCGAGCGTCCGGAAATCTCGGGATCGGAGATCCCAACACGTCCAGCGGTGAAGCCCGCGCCGGCAAAGCCACGACCGCGGCCGCGCCGGCGGCCGCTCGAACTTGATCCGATCGAGCTCCCCGAGCACATTCCCGAGACGGACACCGAGTCTGACGCGGAGACTCGGCTCGCGCTTGTTCATTTCGTCCTCCCTTCGTCGTCGCCGGTCCCCGGATCGAGGAGCTCGTCCCGGATCGCCGGCGAGATAAACGGCCAGCTCCAAATCGTTGGAGTCTTGCGGAGACACTCATCCGCGAGGTCGTCCGGGGATCCCGTCGAGAGCGCGGTCGAGAACGGGAGCCCCGCCTTCCGATAGCTGTAGAGCGACTTCCAAGAGCACATCGGATAGCGCTCCATCCGGCAAAGCCAGCGGAACGCGTAGACGTCGCCGCGGCCGCTGGCGAGATTCCAGACTTGCGTCAGCGCGTAATCCGCGGCGTGAGCGCCGATCTTCGCGTAGCCGTAGGGACGGCCGAGGAGCGAGCGCTCCGCATCGACGATCTTTGCGCGGTGCTCCTGAGTCGCGAGCCGGTGACGCGC
>JAUVLG010000202.1 GCA_030595835.1 Candidatus Eiseniibacteriota bacterium
CGTGCGGTTTTCCCGCACCGGGCTCTTCAGTGGTCCTCGCTTCCGCAATCAGCTGAGGCCCGGCAGCATCAGTTGCGTGTTCCGGCGTTCCGTGATCCGGGGCCGTGCCACCGAGAAGTACCGAACCAGCTCATGGAACCCTGACCAGTTGTAGCTCCGACGCTCACTCCGGCGGTTCAACCACTTGTACAGGATCCGGAGAGCCTGCGTATAGAACTCCCGCAGACCACCGTAGTTCCCGATCACTCCATAGTAGTTGTAGTACCCCCGGAGCTTCGCGTTCAGCTCTCCAAACAACCGGTCGAGTCGCCAGTTCCGCCGCGTCCTGCACCACTCGGCAAAGCGCACCAGGGAGGCGCGAAGCTTACGCCGCGATGTCCGACGTTGCACACACGCCTTACCCGATCGCGCCACACCCCATCGGTACTCGAACCCAAGGAAGTCGAACCGCCCCGAGTCCCGACGCGCATGTCGGCTGAACCGTAGAATGCGCGTCTTCTCCCCGGAGAGTTCCAGACCGAACCGGGACAGCCGCTTGCCAAGCACCCTGTAGAATGCCTCGGCATCGGCCTTGTACTGGAACGCGCAGACGAAGTCGTCCGCATAGCGACAGAGATAGACCCGCCCTCTGCTCCGCGACTTCACTACGCGCTCAAACCACAGGTCCAGAACGTAGTGAAGATAGATGTTCGCCAGGACGGGTGATACTATCCCGCCTTGTGGACATCCTGTCACTGGATGTACCACTGCCCCGTCCTGCTCCAGCACTCCCGCTTTCAACCACTTCCTGATCAACCGAAGGAACGGCCTGTCGTTCACCCGTTCCTCGAGCATCCGCTGCATCCAGTCGTGGTCTATGTTGTCGAAGAAACCCTTGATGTCGGCTTCCACTACATAGCCATAGGCCCCCAACTGCAGCTCCCGAGTCAGATCCCTTACCGCATCACGGGCGCCCACTCCTGGGCGATACCCGTAGCTGCACGGCAGAAAGTCCTGCTCGTAGATCGCTCCGAGGATCCGGGACACACACAGCTGAAGGAGCTTATCCTGAACCGCCGGTATCCCCAGCGGACGCTCCTTCCCACCGCCCTTCGGTATCCAACGCCGGCGCACCAACTTCGCGTGGTAGTACTTCCGCTTCAGTCCATCCACGAGACGCTCTATGTTCCCCGAGAGGTCCCTCTCGTAGTCCAGGGCCGACACGCCGTCGACTCCGCACGCTGCCCGCTTCTTGATCAGCGGCCAGCAGGACCTCAGGTTCGCCTCGTTCAGCATCCCGTAGAGGTTCTCGAAGCGATGATGCCGCTCTCTCCTCGCCTTGTTCGCTATCCCCCGCAGGGAGGTGTGCATGGCTCCTCCGGCCTTACGCGTCCGGCCCATGTTACCTGTGCGGACTGCGGACCACCGTCAGCCCCTTCCCCGTGTGGACGGCTCTCCCGTCCTCTGAGTACTGTGAGCTGATCCGACTCCCTGGAAGCCTTCGGCCCTCCTCCCTTCTTCGGACGGGCCTACCTGTGCTCCACTCCTGCTGCACAGGAGCTACCAGGGTCTCCCAAGTTCTCAACGTCTCTCTCCATGCATGCCGCGCCCTGAGGACCCCGACAGACTCTCCGGAGTCTTACCATTGCGACTCCTTCGGTTGTGGCTTCCGGACCGTTAACACCGTCGCCGTCTGCTTCTTTCGCTGATAACGGGGCTGTTCCAGACCTCACGGAGTGCGGCCTCCATTACGGCCTGCATGGTTCCCTGTGTACGCTTCGGGTAGTTCGTTCGGCTTACATCACCTCCTACATACCCGCAACACTCGGTACAGGCGGCTGGTTAGGCCTTGCCTGACAGGGACTCTCACCCTGCAAGAGACGCCAAGCTTATCTTGGCGCACTAACGGACCGCGTATAACCCGCGAGCGTTAAGGCTGGCGCGGCGGGTGCGTCGGGCGCGTCAGCGCCCGGTGCAGGCGGCGTGACAGGCAAGCTCGACGGCTGCATACGCTAGTTAGACGGCCCACGCTTTCCTTCGCTCTCGTGACCGTGCCTGTGATGCAGATCCGGC
>JAUVLG010000242.1 GCA_030595835.1 Candidatus Eiseniibacteriota bacterium
TCGTCGGCAGGCAGGCCGGCGAACTCGCTTCGGTAGGCGAGGCCGAGAATCCCGCCGCTCGTCGTGTGGGGGAGGTGCTGGTAGCCGTGCATCGCCAACTTCCAACCCGACTCCTGGCGCTCCCGCATTTCGTCCCAGAAGTTGCCGGGACAGACGGGATTGTCCAGAAGGAAGGGGTCCCGGTTGTCGGGCACTACCGCGATGAGCGGGGCGACGCCCAGCCTGTCCGCGCAGTTGCGCAGCCTGGAGTAGTTCTCCCAGTGCATGTTGGGTGCGATATCATCGAGCCTGAGGATGTATCTCGCCGACATGCCGGCTCCCGTCCCGCTGCCTGTGGTCTGCTCTGCAGTGTCGTCCTTGTCCCGCTTCCACCGCACCCCCGCCGTCTGCTCCCGGCATGCTACCCGCGGCAAAGGGTGACTGTCACGGCCTGACCGCCTGCACGAACACACTGCACGTCGTCAGGTCGTCGTCCGTCATGTTCCGGAACTCACTGGCGAGGTCCTGTTGTCGAAGCACCGACACGCGTCGCACGGGCAGGTCGAGCGTGACTCGGAACCCCGTGTCCGTCATCATGGCAAGGTAGGCGGAGTGAGGTCTTCTGCTCAGAAACCACGGTCTGCGTCCACGCATGAGGCGCCAGAGCAGGGCCGGGTACCTCCAGTGGCCATTCCACTCCCTCGCCCTGCCGATCGCCGAGAGGTCGATCTCGTGTGACATGATACCGCCGGGCCTGAGCCACTTCAGCATTGCCGACAGGACCGGTCGCAGGTCGCTGATGTTCTGCAGCACCGACTGTGACATGACCATGTCCACAGAGGAAGTCATCGGTGAGTTGTCGTCTTTCCAGGGCGCGTGGTACGTCAGGAACCCCGATCTGCCCGGGTTCTGACCGTTGCCTTCCGCCGCTCCGTTCGGGTTCTCGATCGCCCGCGATATGGCGCGCACTCTCTCGTGTGCCAGTGACGTCGAAAGGAGCTCGTCGCTCAGAATCGAGGATGGGAATCTGTAGGAGTCGAGGCGTGGCCGCACTCGGGGATATTCCTTGTCCCCCGGTATGTCCGCGCGCTGCTCGAACAGCTCGACAAGCTCATTGAGGATTCTCGTATTCGCGTCCGGGGAAGCGTACCTGACCGCGTCCAGCGCGTGGTAGCCGCAGACACCGGAGAGGAGCGCCGCGATGCCCACCCCGAGCGAATCGCCGGGGCCGAGCTCGGCGACGACCGTCGGTGGGACGGGGTTGAG
>JAUVLG010000248.1 GCA_030595835.1 Candidatus Eiseniibacteriota bacterium
CTCTCAACTCACGCAGGCGCCTGTCCATCTCTTCGACCTTGGCCTGCTCGGCGAGCCAGAACTCCGGGTCGCGCTGGGCATCCAGCTCCTCGACCGTCTTTCCCTGCTGCTCGACCCACGTGTAGTACTTGAGATTGAACCAGCTCTGCTTTGCGTGACGTGTTCCCTCGCGGAACCAGTCTGTCTTCGCATTGTGAAAGAGGGACACGGTCCTGACCGCGGCCTCCGTCTCGTCCATCACTCCGTAGATCTCATCGAGCTGCTTCATCACGGAGCGATACCGGTCCATCGTGTCCGTGGCGATCGTGAAGACGCTGTCGCTCTCCTTGAGGCCATAGAACTTCGCCGTCTTGATGGAAGCGAGCACGTTGCACACGCCTGAGATGCCCATGATCTCGGACATCTCCTGGATGCTCTCTTCGGGCACACCGTAGCGGTCGGCCATCATCTTCCAGCCGGCCTCTTCGGTCAGGAGCTGCAGCCCCTTCTTTGACTCGATGTCGTCGATACAGGTGATGGCGTCCATCTCGAAGACGTTGTGGATCCACGTGACGTGCTTGTCGCCGATCCCCTGGATATCGTGTCCACCGTAGCCGTTCCAGTAGAGCGTGGGGCACTGGGTGGGCTCGACGCCGATGGTGAGAGCGTCGTGGAACTCGTGCTTGATACGCTCGCCCGCGGCTATCGTGCCGGCGGAGCCCATGGCCGATGCGAAGGCCGCGATCTTCCCGTTCCCAATGCCCTTCTCCGCAAGCTCCGCGGCGACTTCGATGCAGGAATTCCCCGTGCAGTAGTAGTGGAAGCGGTAGTTCCCGAACTCCTCGAACTGGTTCATGATCCGATTGATCGGGTCATGTCGCAGCTCGTTGGCCTTGTCGTAGATCTCCTTGACGTTGCTCTCACACCCCGGGGTCTTGATGTAGCGGGCGCCGTATCCCTCAATCTTGTCGAAGCGCTCCTGGCTCATAAGCTCGGGCAGAAGCACGAGTGTGTCGAACCCCATTCGCGGCGCCACGAACGCACCGCCGATCCCGTAGTTGCCCGTCGAGGGCCACACGAGCGTGTGCACGCCCGGCTCGATATCGCCCTCGAGCTGGTGCTCCATTGTCACGGAGTACGTGGCGCCGACCTTGTGACTTCTGGTGGGGAAGTCCTTGCTGTAGAGGAC
>JAUVLG010000257.1 GCA_030595835.1 Candidatus Eiseniibacteriota bacterium
ACCTATCACCACTGCTATCTTCACTGGCTCCACTGAAACGATCAGAATTCCGAAGCCAGCTGATCTCCTCACATACTTGCCGTTCGCCCTTACCGAGTATCTTTCTATCTCATGACAGCCGGCCTAACGGACCGCGTATCAGCCGCGAGCGTTAAGGCTGGCGCGGCGGGTGCCAGCGGCGAAGCCGCGCCTGCAGCCGCCGTGACAGCCAAGCTCGTCGGCTGCATACGCTAGTTAGCCCGCTTCGTCGAACATACTCCCCTTGCCCAGATTACATCGACTACACAGAGTCTGCAGGTTCTCGATCACAGTCTCGCCCCCTTTACTCCAGGGCAGGATATGATCGACGTGCAGCTCGACATCTGCGGACGTTGCTGGGCTCTTGCCGCACGCCTGACATGTGAAGCGGTCTCTCTTGAGTACCTTGTACCTGAGGCGAAGATCAGGATCGCGCGGCGTACGGCGCTCCGCACCTCCTGTTCCCGCCTCCTTGTGCGCGGCGGCCGGCGTGTCTGAGTCGACGTACCGGACGAAGCTCTCCAACGCAGCCCCCCACGAGCCAAACCGCCTCAGATAAGGCGACTGGGAGATTCCGGACGGTGGTACTGCCAGCTCTCTGCGTCGCGGTTGTCTCCCATAGTGGAGCCACAGTGCTAGGATGTTCTCGAAGAGCTGCTCGTCGGTGAGCCTCGACGGATTGGAGAGCTCAAGCCCCGCAGCCACCAACGCCTTGTTCCATGAGCCAAACCGGCGCGACGCCGTGGAATCGTCGTACTTGCCCAGCTGGCGGTACTCCTTCTGGCCGACGGTACCACTGCCCATCTGTGCGGCAATGCGCTTGAGGTCAGCGATCAGCTCCGCATCGGTCACCGGCTGGCCACGTACGCGCTCGAGTCTGAAGTGGCTACGTTTCATGTCTCCATCCGAAGCGGGCTAACGGACCGCGTATAACCCGCGAGCGTTAAGGGTGGCGCGGGGTGTGCTGGTGACGCGAAGCGGCACCCCCCTTGCAGACGCCGTGACACCCAAGCTCGACGGGTTCATACGCTAGTTAGACTGCTGGCGGACTAACGTATGAACTTACGACC
>JAUVLG010000258.1 GCA_030595835.1 Candidatus Eiseniibacteriota bacterium
ACCGAGAAGTGGTTCCGTGACGATCTCGTGTGTCCCATGATCCGGCTTCTGCAAGTTCCTTGTCCCCTCATGTTCAGAGTGGCACCGCACAGGAGCCACCGCGTCCGCCAGTCAGTCGTTGGGAAGTAGAGTAATGGAGTATTGTTTGCCCCCACCCCGCCCCAAGCTGCGGAGGTTGGGAGGTGTATTGAGCAGGCGGCCGCGGTACCGTCCTCGCAGAGCTGGTGGCTGTTGAGGCAGCGTTGTACTGTAAGTGTGGTGGCAGATCGGTAGTCTGTAGCCGGTCCGAGAGATAGATGGAGAATGAGGCGTTGAGCTGTTTTGCTGTCGGTGGTATGTGGACAGCTCCCTAACTAGCGCATGCAGCCGTCGGTCTTGCCTGTCACGCCAGCTGCTTTCGCACCTGTCGTGCCAGGCTGGCGTCCGCAGCTGATGCGCGGTTGTTAGCCAGACACCGACTTGCGATGCTTGAGGCATGCGATTCCGAAGGAGGGTTCGACGATGAGCACGATACACAGACCTCGTCCGCCCCGTCCGCCCAAGCCACCCGATCGTCCCCAGGGTCCTCGCACGCCGAGGCCACCGGGGAAGAACGAGTGGGTCCGAGCACATTGGCGCTGGGACTACGATCATCGCCAGTGGGAGTGGGTACGAGGTCACTGGCGGAAGTAAAGCTGCAACGTCACGATCTTACGGGGGCCCGCGGAATGATTGCAGCGGGTCGGTGCTGGCTAACTAGCGCATGCAGCCGTCGAGCTTGTCTGTCACGTCGGGTGCAGGCGCGGCTTTGCCGCTTGCACCCATCGCGCCAGCCTTAACGCTCGCAGCTGATGCGCGGTTGTTATGCCGCTGATCGGAACGACAAGGGATTTCTCGATTTGGGTTTCCGGCATCGGTGGTAGTCTTGGTACAGGGTGCTGCACTCGATCGCCGTGGTGTTACGTAAGGTTGCTTGCGGCGGCTTGGCCGCAGCCGACCGGCTGTAGATCGAAGACTGGTTGCTGTCAGGTCGAGCGATGTCAACTGTGGCAGCACTGGCGTGGTAGCACCGTAGTCCACGTGTGGGGGATGT
>JAUVLG010000141.1 GCA_030595835.1 Candidatus Eiseniibacteriota bacterium
GCACGTATGCCGAGTAAAGCTGTTCACAATCCTGAAGGATGAAAGGAGCCTTCTGCGCCAATTGCCTGTTCAGCGTATAGCGACCGGTGGGGCGACTTCGGGTGACCGGAGCGTTCAAGTTCACCGGCTAAGCCTCTGGCCCGCGAGGGCGTGGAGGTCGCGAACCGGCGGGCCGTAACACCAGTGAATCCATAGGAGCCTCGATACACAAAAAGATCCGCAGGCCGAGCCCTTGTGCAACGGGCGAAGGCTGTCATCCTGCGCTATCAACAGGCGTTGGCGCGTGGGCTGCGGCGGGGTAGTCGGGACGGCACGTTGGGACGGATTATGAACGGAACTCGGGAGACCTGACGTGATGCCGGGGCGAGCGGCAACCGGGTCGCATAAGCGAGAGTGAAAGCGACGGCGGGTTGCGTCAGGAGTCGGAGGGGGAAATAGTAGCCTTGATGCGGGGTAACGTCCGCGGAGCGAAGTTCCCCTGGTTGTTCCACGCTTGAAATGGAAGGAAGCACGGAGGTGATTGTTATGCGAAAACGCAAACTGAGAACGCCCGAAGAAAAAGTGCGGGAACTCCAAGACAAGCTGCACCTGAGCGCCAAGCGAGATAGTGCGCGGCGCTTCCATCAACTCTATGACAAGGTCGCAAGCCCGTGGTTTTTGTCCACGGCGTGGCAAAGGGTCGCGCGAAACAAAGGCGCGCCCGGACCCGATGGCGTCACGATCGAGATGATTCGTGAGAGCGGCGTCGAAACGTACCTCGGCGAGTTAGGCGCCGAGTTGCGCTCGCACACCTACAGCGCCGGAGCGGTGCGCCGCGTTTGGATTCCCAAGGCCAACGGGAAGATGCGACCTCTGGGCATCCCGAACGTCCGGGACCGCATCGTTCAGATGGCGACGCTTTTGGTTCTTGAGCCGATTTTCGAGGCCGACCTGCCCGACAGCGCATATGGCTTTCGGCCGGGCCGGCATGCGAAACAGGCTCTTGATCGGATCGCGCACTTTCTGCTTCGCGGCTGGACGCAAGTGGTGGACGCGGACCTTGCTTCGTACTTCGACACGATCTCGCACGAGAATCTATTGAAACTGATTGCTCGTCGGGTGGTAGATCGCGGCATTTTGAACCTGCTCACGCAGTGGCTCAAAGCGCCGGTGCTCGAGGAGAGCGAAGCGGGAAATGGTCGAACTGTGGGTCGTAAATGCTCGCAGGGCACACCTCAGGGCGGCGTGATCTCTCCGCTCCTGGCCAACATCTACCACGCCTGCATTCCGCATTTGTGGGAGCGGCGCGGGCATGCCCGGCAACTTGGCGGACACGTCGTTTCGTACGCCGACGATTTCGTGATCATGCTTCGCCCCGGCTCGGGCCGAGGGCAAGCCGCGCTAAGCGCACTGCGCCGGATCTGCGCCCGTCTTTCGCTTGAACTAAGCGAAGAGAAGACCCGCGTGGCCGACGCGATGCGTGAGCCGTTTGCTTTTCTCGGCTTCGAGATTCAGAAAGTGTTGAATCCGAAGTCCGGGAAATGGTGGCCGCGCATGGTGCCCCTGAAGAAAAGCGAGGCACGTTTGCGCGAGCGGATTCGCGAGATTCTCAATCGTCGCACGGGATGGCGACCTCCCCACGAAGTTGTGGCGGAGGTGAATCGCGTGCTTCGCGGCTGGGGAGGGTATTTCCATTACGGGAATTCTCAGCCCGCGATGCGTCGCGCGAACCAGTTCGTCAAGCAAAGGTTGCGGAAGTGGCTGATGCGTCGTCGTCAGCGTCGAGGGCCGGGGTATTCGCAATACCCCGCCGAAAAGTTGTACGGCCCCATCGGGCTCTATCGCTTGCCGGAGGCCCACTGGCGACATTCTCGCGCATGCCCCAGAGGCGAAGGAACTCCGAAAGCCGGATGCGGGAAACCCGCACGTCCGGTTTGATGAGGGGGTGCTGGAAACGGAGCGATGAAACAAGTACTCGTTTCTAATGCCACCGCGCCAGCACCCTACTCTACCCGGAGGCCACCCTAATCCTTCAGAGCCCGCTTGAAAAAAGGTGAAGAAAAAACTAGACCCACCGGGATCTTTGTGTTAACTTGACTTAGCGTTAAGCAAACCAACACAGAAAGGCTCCCGATGGTGACACAATCACAACACAGAACACCCCACTCGATCAAGATCGAATTTTCCGACGAGAAAACCACATCGTTTGCCGGTTTGGCTCTCGCCGAGCGTTTGGCGGCGCGCGCGCGGCTGTGGAGTACACTGGAGAATCGCCTGCCCGAGCGCGGCGGATACGACTGGATCACGATTATCAAGAGCATGATCGCTGGGCTGCTGACGGGCGCCGGGGGCACGTTTGCGACTCAGGATTTGCGCGAGGACGCGGCGCTTCTTGCGCTGCTGGGCCTGGCGGGAGCTCCCGAGGAAGCGACGGTCTGGCGAGCGCTCGAAGGGCTGGGCGAGATGCAGCGCTCGGGTCTGTTGCCCGAGGTCCAGTTGCGTTGGGCGCGCAACATTCTGGCGAAATCAAACCGTAAGGACTTGCTGCGCTATGGTTTTTTCCCGTTTTTCCCCGATGGTTCTCTGCTCGAGGGCAGCCGGAGGCGCGAGGCGACGAAATACATTCCGGAAAAGGGCGAGGGCCTGATGTGGTCGACGGTGTTCGCCGGCCCGGTGGTGGCGGCCCAGCGCCTGGCTGAGGAGGGCGAGGGCGAGCAGGCCTGTGTGCGCGAAATGTTGCCCGAAGTTGTTAGGGGCGTGCTGAAACCCTTGAACTTACAACGCCGGACGCTCGTGCTGGCCGACTCGCTCCATGGCGACGATCCGACGCTGAGCGAGATCGAACGCCTTTGCCTGCACTACATCGTGGGCGCAAACAAACTCACCGCTACCGCCAAGACCCTTTCGGAACGCCCCGAGTCCTCCTGGCTCCAGACCGGCCCCGACCCCTCGCGCGGCTTCTCGCGCTCGGACGTGTGCGTTTGCTGGATTCAGTGCGCCGAGTGGGAAAAGAAACGCACACTCGTTGGGCGACGCTGGATGCGCGAGGGTGAAATGATCTGGAACTACTCGGGCGTCATGACAGACCTCGAAGAGTCGGATGTGACGCATGTGATGCAGGCGCGAGGGCTCGACTACTGCCAAGCCATTTGGCATCTATACGACATGAAGATGGGCATGGAGACTTACTACCAGGACCTTCTCAGCGACCTCGCTCTGCACCATCCGCCCTGCAACGGAATCGTTCGCAACGCCGGTTTCTACGCCGTGGCCACGCTGGCCCACACGCTAGCGCGCGGCGTCGACCTCATAGGCGGCCAGAATCCCGAGCGCGGCTCGACCGTGCGAAACGACGGCGCCAAACGCCGTCGCCCCAAACCTCGCGCCATGCGCCTTTGGCGCCTGCGGCGCAGATTCTTCGCCCTGCCCGGCCGCATCGCCCACCATGGGCATGTCGTCAAGATCATCCTGCTCGGACTGAGCGAAACCCTACGCCGGGAATTCGAACGCATCTTCCAAACCATCTGTCGATGTTGACCCCGCGCCGCCCATCGCGCGCCACTCTCCCCCCCGCTCGCCCAATCCCGTGGGAAAACCGCACCCCGCACCGAGCGTTTCGCCCCCCACCCCCTCCCAAACCCCCTTCGATCCAGTCAGAACCTGGAAATCCGACACAGAGGTCCGCGCCAGCGAGTGAATTCAGCCGCAGCACACGCTCGTGGCGCGTGCGCTTTTCAGGGGTGAAGGATTGAGGCGTAGTGGGCGCTCTGGACAAAGCCCTTGACACCCCCCATGCCCGAGAACATCCTACACGGGGCTAGTAAAATTGCCCGGCTGGGGGAGTTCCCGTGGACCAACTGCAAGAGTTGATGCGGCAACAAACGGAGGGAGACGGACGAGTCTTTACCATCGCCGGGTGGTTCG
>JAUVLG010000227.1 GCA_030595835.1 Candidatus Eiseniibacteriota bacterium
CCGTCACCGTCCACGTCGGCGACGGTGAAGCAGGGCCCGCTCGACGGGCCCCCTATCTCTCTGATCCAGAGCAGCTCGCCTCCGAGCGTTGCGGCAGCCACGTAGGAGAGGGTGTCGACGCTGTTCTCCTCGAAAACCCCGTTACCAGGAGCTCCCATCGCGAAGACGATGTCAAGAACGCCGTCACCGGTGAGGTCTCCGAACTCCAGTATCTGTGTCGGCGCGGCTCCGACCGGAAGGAACCATCGCATCTCGCCGCTCGTCCAGTCAGCCGCGCCGATGCCCCTGGGGCGCTTGCTCATGCCGCCGGTTATCGAGAACACGACGGTCTCGTGAAGCCCGTCACCGTCCTCATCGATGGGAAGGTGAGTGGACATCGAGCCGTTCCAGACGTTCTCGCTCTTGTTCCAGAGCCACTCGTTCACGTCTATCTCGAACGAGCCTCGCGGCGTGCAGTCGGCCGAGTTCGCGTGCATCGACACACCGAGGACATCGACCGACAGGACACCACCCGGCTCCAGCCTCATTCGGAAGATCTCGGGCGTGTCTCCGGAATCGACGTCGGCGATGTCGGCGAGACGCATGACGTAGGGGGAATTGAGCTGTCTCAGCGTGGTCCAGCCGGCCGGGTCGACTTTGTTCAGGCCGAGGTAGTAGCCCTGGCCGTCGTTGAAGATGCGCGCGGTGACGATCTCATCCACACCGTCCCCGTCCAGGTCAACGATGCCCTCCTCGAGCGCCCGTCTGCCCCTGGGACAGAGCTCCACGAACTGGAACGGCAGGTCAGCAGGATCGGTGGTCAGAGTTGCCGCGTCCGCCACCGTTACGGCCAGCGCCAGGCAGAGTGTTGCGCACAACACCGCTCGCGTCGCCGCGCCGGGGCGCGGAGATGCGATGCCGGCGGATGGAACCGGAGGAATTGTTTCTGGATGCCCTCTGCGAAACATGCAAGCGACCTCGGGCATAAGAGGAAGCGCCCTCTCGCGAGGGCGCTTCTGAAGTCCTACAACGTCTGCAACGACCTGAAGTTCACAAAGTCCGCGTAGTGGATGATCCAGGCCTCCGGGTTCCTCCGGCCGCCCTCCCCCTCCTTCGCGTGCATCGCGATGAGGTGGCAGATCATCGTGGGGACGTCGTGCTTGTACGCGAGCGCCGTGCCGGAGAACGGGTGTCTGAGGTCACGCCCGACCTCGCTCTTCACGATCTTGCCGCCCTTGCGCTCGTACTCCACGAGCTTGCCCACGTCGTGGAGCAGACCACCCGAGATGAGGTAGTCGCGATTGATGGGCATCCGGTCGCGGTAGAAACCTGACATCGTGTCGGCGATCGCGATGGCCGTCTGCGTGACGACCCTCGTGTGGTCCACCAGGCTCAGATCGGTGTCCTCTATGAGGAGAGTGAACGGGATGTCGGGCATGTCCTTGACCTCCCAGCCACCCGTCTCCATCGCGTCGATCCAGACGTCGATCGTCTTCTCTCGAAGCGTCTCGTCCTTGATCAGCTCCAGCTCGGGGAGAATTCCCCGCACTTCTTCTCTCGTCGGCATGTCGTGTCCTCGCGTCTTGTGTG
>JAUVLG010000172.1 GCA_030595835.1 Candidatus Eiseniibacteriota bacterium
CCGCGCGACATGATAGGGGAGTCGCTCCTGACGCACGGGCAGTGGATGACCCACGCGCCGCGCGAGCTGGCCGAGGGGCCCCGGAAGATCACGGAAGCGGGCAAGCGCGACTACTCGGACGTGAAGGGGTGGGGCAGCGACTTCCCGTCGGACGAGAAGGGGGAGTAGGGCCCTGACCGGCGCGTTTCCGGCCGGCACTGAACGAGATGAAACGAGACGACACGATCACCATCAGCAAACGGGAGGGACACGTATGAAGAAGGGATTCACGCTCTGGTTCACAGGCATGTCGGGATCGGGCAAGTCGACACTCGCCGAACTCGTCGAGAAGGAGCTGCTCGAGCGCGGCCTGAACGTCGAGATCCTGGACGGCGACGTCATCCGCACCAACCTGTCGAAGGGCCTCGGGTTCTCGCAGGAGGACCGGGACATCAACATCCGCCGCGTCGGATTCGTCTGCAACCTGCTCACGCGGAACGGCGCCATCGCGATAGCCGCGTGCATCTCGCCCTACAAGGCCATCCGCGACGAGAACCGCGCGATGATCGGGCGGTTCGTTGAGGTCTACTGTCAGGCTCCGATCGAGAAGCTGATCGAGCGTGACCCGAAGGGTCTCTACAAGAAGGCGCTCGCCGGCGAGATCAAGGGCTTCACAGGGATAGACGACCCGTACGAGGAGCCGGAGAAGGCGGAGATCGTCGTCAATACCGCCGAGGAGACCATCGAGGAGAGCGTCCAGAAGATCCTGCGCACGCTCGAGCTCATGGGCCACATCGATGCCAGTGATGCGCAGACGGAGTATTCGGAGGAAGAGGAAGAGGAGATCAAGAAGCGTCTCGCGGACCTCGGGTACATCTAGGTCCCCAAGTTGGTTACGTCGGCGGCCTTGTTTCCCAGCTCAGATACACGGTGCGCAGCACCGTGAACTCGCTGGTGAGACAAGGCCGTCGACGTATGTACGGGACCAGCGCATCCTCGGCTGGGTGGGGAAGTGCACATCAGGCCGTGTGTCTAGTTCCAGTATCCTTCCACCCAGACGTGGCCGCTCGGCGCCTTCTTCCAGTGACCGGGCGCCCAGGTACAGCCCTTCTTGTTCTTCATCCAGCGGCCGTTGGACCAGACATAGCGGTTGCCGTTCCAGTGCCAGTGGCCGGCCGCCCAGGTGTACTTGCCGCCGGGCTTGGCGGGACGCACCTCGGCTTTGGCGGTCGGGGGATCGACTCGCACGTGGGTGACGGTCGTGCAACCGGCGCTCATTGCGGTCACGAGGAACGCGAGGACAAGGATCTTCACCTGCGTCTTCATGTTCGGCTCCTTGACGGGGAGTTTCGCTTCGCCCGTTCCCGTTCTGTCACAGCAAGGTCCATGCCCGCACCGCATTGTTACGGGCCCAGGCCCGACACCGTCCGCGCAGTGGATTCCTCACTCAAGCCCCTAAATGAAGTATCACCCCGCTCGTGATGGAGTACTGCTCCGTTTCCCGGACGCTGCTGTTCGTTTCGTGGTTACCAGGGGCAGGGTAGGGGTTGCATCCCGCGACATACGTAAGGTGGGCGGTCCTGTGTTCAAGGAGGCGGACGACACGATGGAGCGCCTCAAGAAGCAGAAGCGGTTCGTAGCCTGGCGGCTTGGCGACTCAGTTCTCGACGCGGTGCTGGATTCCTTGACGGGGACCGCCAATGCGCTGCTGGAGGACATGACCGAAAACCAGCGGGCGGTCTTCGCCCTCGTTCGGCGGGATCTGATGCGCGTCCAGGTGGCCGAGTGACTGGGTAAGTCAAAGCAGTCGGTATCGAGCGCCGCCGTGCGTGGGAACGTGGACCTGGTGGTTGAGGCAGAAGATGCCATCCGCACGATCCTGGCTGGCGTGGGTCAAAGGGATTCGTTTGTTTCCGGGATGTCAAAGTAATATGTTTGACTTCGCTATTTACGCGGCTGCGGCCCTGGTCTCCTTCCTGACAGCTACGATGCTCATCGGATGGGGGATACCACGTCTGCGCCGAGACGGGAAGCCCGCTTCGAGCGGCGAGGAGAGCACTACTGGGAACGAGGATTCGGGCGGCGTTGCCCCCGAGGCTGCCCCGGCGAAGCCTGTCTTCGACTGGCGGTCGCCCGGTCTGTGGATTGGACTGTGTGAGGTCCTGATCGGCCAGCGGTTGCCCGAGCTTGCGGGATTTCGCTGCTTGGTTTCCTCGCCGGTGGAACTACGACGCCACGAGCCCGGGAGAGTCGGCGTCCGCGGGCTCCTTCGGTCTTTCCCCAAGATCGTCCAGCCACCCGGCTCCGGGCGTGAGTGTCCGCACGAAGAACCTGCCGATATCTGCCTGGTCCTTCCCCTGGTGGTAGCGGAGGTAGACCTGGTCGTTCACGATGCCCACGACCTCGATCTTCCCCGTCCGGTGTGACATCACGAACTTGAAGTTCTTGCTGTGGCCGTCGAGTTGCGCCTTCGCTTCCTCGACGATCCGGTACGCGCGCGCGAGCGGAACCTGGAAGGAGCTCTTCACACGCTTGACGGGCCGGCACTGGAAGACGTAGTAGGGGCTGACCCCGATTCTGACCAGGCTGCGCTGGAGCTCGGCGAGAACATCCGGATCGTCGTTCACGCCCTTCAGGAGTACGGCCTGGTTGCTGACGATGATACCGGAGCGGATGAG
>JAUVLG010000240.1 GCA_030595835.1 Candidatus Eiseniibacteriota bacterium
GAACTCATCGACGTCCAAACCGGCATCGAAGCCGGACGCGACGCGTGCCAACGGGAAGAACGGCGCCACAGAGTCCGAGCCGAAGACCCGCACGCCGAACAAGGCGATGAGCAGCAACGGCGAGAACCTGGACATCGTCGAACTCAAGAAGAAGACCATCAAGGACCTGGTCGCCTATGGCGATTCGCTCAAGATCGAGGGCGTGGGCGGACTGCGCAAGCAGGATCTCATTTTCAAGATCCTGGAGGGGCAGACGCAGCGGAACGGCCTCATCTTCAGCGAGGGCGTGCTTGAGATCCTGCCGGATGGCTACGGGTTCCTGCGCTCCCCGGGCTACAACTACCTGCCGGGGCCGGACGACATCTATGTGTCGCCGTCACAGATAAAGAGATTCGACCTGAGGAAGGGCGACGTGGTCAGTGGCCAGGTCCGTCCGCCGAAGGAGAACGAGCGCTACTTCGCGCTGCTGCGCGTCGAGGCCGTCAACCACGAGAACCCCGAGATGGCCAAGACAAAGATCCTCTTCGAGAACCTCACGCCTCTGTATCCGGAGAACCGGCTCACCCTCGAGGTGGACCCCAAGGACATGACCACGCGCGTCATCGACCTCCTGACGCCGATAGGGAAGGGGCAACGAGGCCTCATCGTGTCGCCGCCTAGGGCGGGCAAGACGGTCATCCTGCAGAAGCTGGCCAACAGCATTACGACGAACCACCCCGAGGTGACTCTCATCGTATTGCTCATCGATGAGCGCCCCGAAGAGGTCACCGACATGCAGCGCTCGGTCAACGGCGAGGTCATCAGTTCGACCTTCGACGAGCCGCCGGAGCGCCACGTCCAGGTCGCGGACATGGTCATCGAGAAGGCCAAGCGCCTGGTCGAGCACCATCACGACGTCGTCATCCTGCTGGATTCCATCACGCGTCTGGCGCGCGCGCACAACACGGTCGTGCCGCACTCTGGCAAGATCCTGACCGGCGGTGTCGACTCGAATGCGCTCCAGCGCCCGAAGCGTTTCTTCGGCGCGGCGCGTAACACCGAGGACGCGGGCAGCCTGACCATCCTGGCGACCGCGCTCGTCGATACGGGCTCGCGCATGGACGACGTCATCTTCGAGGAGTTCAAGGGCACGGGCAACATGGAGATCGTGCTGGACAGGAGGCTCACCGACCGCCGCATCTACCCGTCCATCGACATCCTGAAGTCGGGTACGCGGAAGGAAGAGCTCCTGATATCGAAGGAGAACATCAGTCGCCTCTGGGTCCTGCGGAAGTTCGTCAGCGACCAGACGCCGGTCGGGGCGATGGAGTTCCTGCTCGAGAAGATGAGGCT
>JAUVLG010000256.1 GCA_030595835.1 Candidatus Eiseniibacteriota bacterium
GTCAACACGGACCCTCCCTACAACGTGAAGGTCGAGCCGCGTTCCAACAACGCGATCGCCGCGGGGCTTTCGAGCTTCCCTGCTGCGAAGAGCGCCATCGACGCCTCCGACGCCCGGGGCATGCACCATCAGGGATTCGACCTGGCCCGTCACAAGACGAAATCAAGACCCACCGGGAAGATGCGTCCGAAGGACCGCCCGCTCGCGAACGACTTCCTCTCAGACGAGGCATTCGACGAGCTGCTGATGGCTTGGTTCGGGAACATCGCAAGGGTGTTGCTGCCGGGCCGCTCCTTCTACATCTGGGGCGGATACGCAAACGTGGCCAACTACCCTGCCGCGCTCAAGACCACGGGCCTCTACTTCAGTCAGTGGGTCATCTGGGACAAGCAGCATCCGGTGCTGACGCGGAAGGACTTCATGGGAGCGCACGAGGTCTGCTACTACGGCTGGCGCGAGGGCGCCGCCCATCAGTTCTACGGCCCGCAGAACGTGCCGGATCTGTGGGCTGTCAAGAAGGTGAACCCGCAGAGCATGGTCCATCTGACCGAGAAGCCGGTCGAACTCGCTGTCCGGACGATCCACTACTCGTCCCGGCCCGGCGAGAATGTGCTCGATCTCTTCGGGGGCAGTGGGAGCACCCTCATTGGGGCCGAGGAGACCAGCCGCAAGGCATTCGTCATGGAACTTGACCCGGCCTACACCGACGTCATGGTGCTCCGGTGGCAAGAGGCCACGGGCAAGAAGGCATTCCTGGACGGGGATGGCCGCGCATTCCACGCGCTTTCAGCGGAGCGCACGGCCGCTAGGGGCGAGTAGACCTTGGCCACGCCACGCAAGAGGGAGCTGATCTCCCAGCGGGAATACGGCCGCCGGCGCGGCGTCTCCCACGTGTCGGTCCAGCGCGCGGTGAAGTCGGGGCGGATCTCGACCGTAGACGGCAAGATCGACCCCGCTCAGGCCGATCGCGAGTGGCGTGAGAACACCGACCGGAGCAAGCCGCGAAACCGGATCACGGGGAGGCCGAAACACGCTCGGGTCCCGGGGGAGCCGTCGGAGCCCATGGACTTCGGCGGCGCCCGCCAGCCCCACGGCGGAAACGGC
>JAUVLG010000187.1 GCA_030595835.1 Candidatus Eiseniibacteriota bacterium
GGTCGGCTCGTCTGCAAGAAGGACGTCCGGGTCGTTCGCGAGCGCGCGCGCCATGGCGACGCGCTGCGCCTCACCGCCCGACAGCTCGCCGGGGGTGTGATCCATGCGGTGCGCGAGACCCACCGAGGAGAGAAGCTCGGCCGCGCGCCGCCTTCTGTCCCCCCGGGGATGATTACCGAACGCCAGTGCCAGCGTGATGTTCTCGAGAGCGGTTCTGGACGGAATGAGATTGAACGACTGAAAGATCATCCCCACGGTGGAGCGACGGTGCACGGCCAGGTTCTGCCGGCTCATTGACGTGATCTCAGAATCGCCCACGATGATGCGACCCGATGTCGCGGTGTCCAGTCCACCCAGGAGATTGAGGAGGGTGGATTTCCCTGAGCCGGATCGCCCCACGACAGAGACGTACTCACCCTTCTCCACGTCCAGGGAGACACCCTGGAGCACGGGAATGGAGACGGTCCCCTTCTGATAGGTCTTGCAGAGGTCGCGCGTGAGAACGAAGGGCGTCACCGTACCTCCGGTAGGGAGCTGCGTAGGGTGTGTCCGGATCACCAGCGCATGGAACGAGTGGCGATCCCGGCTATGGCCAGGAGAATCACGGCTCCGAGAACGGCGACGGCGAAGCTTGGGAGATTGAAACCGACGCTGAAGCCTCGACCGGTCGCGAGCTGAACCACGATGCCGCCGATGAAGGCGCCGACGACCCCGACGACGACATTGAGGCAGCAGCCCTGCTGCCTGCCGGTTATGAGGCTCGCGACCCAACCCGCCAGCGCGCCGAAGATGATCCACGCAAGAAGGCCCATCTTACCCTCCCCAGGTCTCGAGAATACCTGTACGACGCTACGGGCGGAATCTCGCCCATCGAGCGCGAATCCGCCCGCATAGTCTACCACACGCGGGATTGTGTGTCACATGGCAGGAGGGGCGCGGCGGAGGCCCGGGAGGCGCTTGGAGGGACCCCTGACGAAGACCGCCAGGCCGGGGTGCACTGAGAGACCGACGGGGCAAGCCTCAAGGCCCGCCCCGTCGCTTCATCGGTCGTGTGGAAGCACCTCGCCCACTCCCCTACTCCAGGCTGCCGATCTCCGTCTCGACCGCCTCGAGGATCTCACACGACCTCACGACCTTCTGCATCGTCGTGTGGTCGGAGTACAGCGGACGGTCCTCTTCCAGATGGGCAATGTGCTTCCGGATGACCTCGTGAGCCTTCCTGACACCCTTGCCCGGAGTGAAGTCGCGGAAGTCGAGCGCCTGCGCCGCGGCCATGAACTCGATGCCGAGAACGCCATACGCGTTGTCCAGGATCTGCCCGTTCTTGATGGCGGTGTTCATGGCCATCGACACGAAGTCTTCCTGGTCGGCGGCCGCAGGAATGGACCCGATGCTCGCCGGAGCGGAGAGCATCTTCTGCTCGACAATCAGCGTGCAGGCGGTGTACTGGCTCAGCATCATCCCCGACATCATGCCCGCGCCCTTCGTCAGGAAGGGTGGCAGACCGATCGAGAGCGCCGGGTTGGTCAGTCTGTTCAGGCGCCTCTCCGAGAGAACACTGACCATCGTTATGGCCACTCCGGCCATGTCCATGGGCAGGCCGACCGGCGAGCCCTGGAAGTTCGCGCCCGTGAGCGTCAGCTTGTGCTCCGGGAAAAAGATCGGGTTGTCGCCGATGCCGTTGAGCTCGATCTCGACCTGGCTCTTCGCGTACGCGACGGCGTCGTGCGCGGCCCCGATCACCTGAGGCGTCGAACGCATGGAGTAGGCGTCCTGTACCTTGACCTTCATCTTACCGGAGACGAGGTCGCTGCCCTCGATGCAGGTCCTGAGCGCCTTCGCCGTCCGTAGCGCGCCCGTAAAGCCCCGCACCTCGTGCAGGAGCGCACTGTAGGGCTTCATGTTCGCGTAGAGCGCCTCGAGCGTCATCGCGCAGGCGATCTCGGCCTGCTTGAGCCACCGGTTCATGTCGTAGATGTGGATGGCGCTCATCGCGGTCAGGAGGTTCGAACCGTTGATCGTGGACAATCCGTCCCTGGCCTTGAGGCCAGGCACCGGGATGCCTGCCTTGTCGAGCGCCTCCTGCCCGGACATGAGCTCGCCCTCGAAGAAGGCCTCGCCCTCGCCCATCATGAGAAGCGCGATCTGCGACATCGGCGCAAGGTCGCCTGACGCACCGACCGACCCCTTCTGGCAAACCGCGGGAGTCACACCCTTGTTGAGCATCGCGACGAGCGTCTCGACTATCTCGGGACGACATCCCGACTTGCCCTGAACCTGCACGTTGATGCGCCCAGCCATGGCGCCGCGCACGTACTCTATGGG
>JAUVLG010000001.1 GCA_030595835.1 Candidatus Eiseniibacteriota bacterium
TTCCTCGGACTGAGGGGCGAGGGAGGAGTGTAGCATGCCAGGTCTCAAGCAACTGGCCGAGCGCGAGGAACTGATGGCCGGAGGGCATCGTGCCTGCGCGGGCTGCCTGCCGATGACGGCAATGAGACAGATCCTGTTGACCGCGGGCAAGGACACGGTAAGCGGATGCTCGACGGGCTGTGTGGAGGTAGTGACGACCATCTACCCGTACACCGCCTGGCGCAATCCGTTCATCCACAGCGCCTTCGAGAACTCGGCGGCGACCATGTCAGGTGTCGAGGCGGCATACAGGTCGCTGCGTCGTCAGGGCAGGGTGGACAAGGAGATCAACTTCATCGCTATGGGTGGTGACGGGGGAACCTACGACATCGGTCTGCAGGCCTTGTCGGGAGCGATGGAGCGTGGTCACAACATGCTCTACATCTGCTACGATAATGAAGCGTACATGAACACAGGGATCCAGAGGTCCAGCGGCACGCCCAAGGGGACGGCCACTTCCACCACGCCGGCGGGGAAGGTCAGGGCGGGGAAGAAGGAGTTCCCGAAGCCGCTGACGGACATCATGATCGCGCACCGTATCCCGTACGTGGCGCAGGCGACTCCCGGATTCCCTAAGGACCTGACGGACAAGGTCGAGAAGGCGCTGTCCATCGATGGGCCGGCCTTCATGAACATACTGACGCCCTGTACGCGAGGCTGGCGGTACCCGATGGAAGAGTCGATGGACATAGCTAGGCTCGCGGTCGATACGTGCTTCTGGCCGATCTACGAGGTGGAGCACGGTCGCTTCCGGGTGACCAGGAAGCCCAAGGACAAGCGGCCGGTCTCTGAATGGATGGAGAGGCAGGGACGCTTCGCCCACCTGTTCAAGGAAGAGAACAAGCACATCATCGACGAGATACAGGAGGAGACGGACCGCAACTGGGAATGGCTCCTCAAGCGTGAGGAACTGAGCCAGGCGTAAGATTCACGCAGGCTTGCTCCGGAGCGAGGTCCAAACCATGAACTGGCCGAACGGACTGACCGTAGCGCGGATGATCATGGGACCCATCGTCCTCGTCTGCCTTCTGACAGGCTCCGTGAGGCTTGCCTTCTACATCTTCGTCATCGCGACCTTGACGGACATCGGCGATGGCTATCTGGCGAGGCGCTCCAACAACGTGACCGAGTTCGGAAAGCTCATGGATCCGCTGGCCGACAAGATCCTGGTCTGTCTGGTTCTTGTCGGTTTCCTGTTCATGAGGCTCCCGTTCATCTCGCTATGGATGGTAGCGATCATCGTGGCGCGGGAGCTCTTGATTCTTGGATGCCGGACCGGCGTCTTCAGGAGCGGCGAAGGATTCGTGACCAGCAAGGCGGCCAAGTGGAAGACGGCCGCGCAGATGGTCTGGGTCTCGTCCTCGTTGCTCTATCTGACGATCATCTACACTCTGGGACTGAGCCCGGGGGATCCGAGCTGCCGGGTGGTGGAACGGGTTCTCTGGGGATTGGGAGTGGTGGCCGTGGTGCTCACGGTCATCTCCGGTGTCGACTATCTGGTTTGGAGCAGGAAGTCGGCAGCCGGCGCACCCGAGGCCGAGTGACGCCAGGGAGAACTGGTCGACGTGGCAGATCAGCGCAAAGGATTGCATCCAGTGGTTCGGTTCCTGGCCACCGGAGCCTATCTGGGCTACGCGCCCATCGCTCCCGGCACAGTCGGGACTCTGGGCTGCGCGGTGCTGCTGTGGTTCGTTGTTCCCGAGGTGACCGCGGCGAGTTCGCCTTTGGCCCTCGTGGTGATGTTTCTGTCCACGCTGGCGTTCGTGGCTCTGTCGATTTGGACCGCGGATCTTGCGGAGCGGCAATTCGGACACGACGCGTCGAGAATCGTGATCGACGAGTACGCCGGGTTCGTCTTCTCCGTTCTCCTGTTGCCCAAAGACCCCCTCGTGTTTGCCGTGGCGTTCCTGATCTTCCGGGCCGTAGACATAGTGAAGCCCTTCCCGGCGAGACAGGCTGAGTCCCTTCCAGGCGGTACCGGCATCGTTATGGACGACATCGTAGCGGGCATCTACACGAATCTGCTTCTACGAGTGATGCTGCTGGTTCAGGGTTGGTAGTTCGTTCCCTCCTGACGGTGGTCGCATGAAGGCCGAGATTATCACCATAGGCGAAGAGCTTCTTGATGGGAGCCAGGTTGACCTGAACGCGGCCTATCTGGGTTCGCGTCTCACGTCGCTTGGCGCCGTGGTCGTGCGGATCACGTCTGTCCCCGATGCGGTCGACGACATCGAGGCAGCGGCGGCGCGCGGCCTTGAGATGGCCGACGTCGTCATCACGACGGGAGGGCTCGGAGTTACTGCCGACGACCGTACGAAGCAGGCCGTGGCCAGATTGTTCGGGCGGAAGCTGGTTCTGGACGAGGATGTTCTCGATTGTGTGCGCGCCAGATTCGAGGCCCGGAACCTCCCGATGCCCGAGATCAACATCGCGGCGGCCATGCTGCCGGAAGGGGCGCGGCCCATAGAGAACCAGAGAGGGACGGCGCCCGGCCTTCTCTTCGAGAGGGGCGATGCGCTGATGTTCGTTCTGCCCGGGGTTCCCCTCGAACTCAGGTCGATGTTCGAGAACTTCGTTTCGCCATTCCTGGAGGGGAGAGGACTCAGGGCTCTGGGACAGGAACGCCTCATCCGAACGACCGGACTGCCGGAATCAGAGATCGCGGAGCGGATTGAGCAGCTCACGCGTCGTCTGGCAAGGACGGACGTCGCTTACCTCCCGTCGGTGACCGGCGTGGATCTCAAGGTAACGGGTCGGGGTGAGACCCCCGCCGAGGCAGCGAAGACCGCCGAGAAGTCCCAGGGGAAGATCGCGGCCAAACTGGAACCCTATGTCTACGCGCGGGGAGACGAGTCTCTTGAGAAGGTCGTCGGCTACCTGTTGTCGATGAAGGACTCAACGTTGTCGGTCGCCGAGTCGTGCACGGGCGGCAGGCTTGGGTGGCGGATGACGCGCGTGCCCGGAAGCTCCGACTACTTCAAGGGCGGCGTCATTACCTACTCCGACGACCTCAAGAAGCGCCTCATAGGAGTCAAGGCGGCATCGCTGAAGAAGCACGGCGCGGTCTCTGAGGAGACCGCGCTCGAGATGGCACTGGGAGTGCGGAAGAAGTGTGCCACCGACTACGGACTGGCAATCACGGGCGTGGCCGGACCGGGGGGCGGCACGGAGGACAAACCGGTCGGCATGGTGTTTATCGCCGTGGCGGGAGAAACGAGCAAGCGCGTGCGGGAGCTGCGACTTGTGGGGGGCAGAGGCAGCATCCGGCGCGCCGCGGTCCAGGCCGCGCTGGACCTTCTGAGACGGTTGTTGCTCGATATCGAGGAGCCGGGTTGAGCGCGCGGACGTTCATCGCTTTGGAGTTGTCGGACAACCTCAAAGAGGGCATACTCGCCCTGACAGAGGAGTTGAGGGGGCGGGGCGTGCGGGCCAGCTGGGCCAGGCGTTCCACGCTCCATCTCACGCTCAAGTTTCTGGGAGACGTCGAGGAGACCGAACTGCCCGAGGTTGTCGCCGCTGTCGCGCGCGCCTCGAGCGGAGCGTCCTCGTTTGGATTCGAAACACGCTCGCTGGGCGCGTTTCCCTCTCCGCGGCGGCCGAGGGTGCTGTGGGTTGGAATCGAGCCCCAGGGCGAGCTCTTCGCACTCCATAAGGCGGTGGAGGACGAACTCGCGGAGCTGGGTTTTCCCCGCGAGAGGCGCACGTTCCATCCGCACCTGACAATCGGAAGGATACGAGAGCCCCGAGCTGAGAGCATCCAGGAGGTACTGGACGAGCTCGTTGCCCCAGAGGAGAGAGTGGAGGTGTTGGAGGTCCGGGTGATGCGCAGCACGCTTCGGCCCGGAGGTGCGATACACGAACTGGTGGAGGCGGTTCCCCTGGACAGCGTGTAGAGAGAGTGAACACAGACAGAAGCTACGGTCGCCGCGCGAATAGATGCGGCCCAGGGAGGGCACGATGGCAGAGGACAAAGGCAAGCAGAAGGCGTTGGACCTCGCCCTGTCTCAGATCGAGAAGAACTTCGGCAAAGGGTCCATAATGACGCTGGGAAATCACGACTTCGGGCGGGGGATTGAGGTAATTCCCACGGGGTCGATCTCGCTGGACCTCGCATTGGGAGTGGGAGGAGTGCCGAGGGGGCGTGTGATAGAGATCTACGGTCCGGAGGCCTCGGGCAAGACGACTCTGGCTCTGACGATCGTCGCGAACGCCCAGAAGCAGGGCGGCGTCGCCGCGTTCATAGACGCGGAGCACGCGCTGGACCCCAGCTATTCCCGTGCGCTCGGAGTGGACACCGACAACCTGCTCATCTCGCAGCCGGACACGGGAGAGCAGGCGCTTGAGATAACCGAGATGCTGGTCAGAAGCGGGGCCGTCGACGTCATTGCCATCGACTCGGTCGCGGCGCTCGTGCCGCGGGCCGAGATCGAGGGTGAGATGGGCGACTCGCACGTTGGTCTCCAAGCCCGGCTGATGTCGCAGGCGCTGAGAAAGCTCGCGGGGTCGATAGCCCGTTCCAAGACCTGCGTCATTTTCATCAACCAGATCAGAATGAAGATAGGCGTGATGTTCGGGAACCCGGAGACGACCTCCGGCGGGCGCGCGCTCAAGTTCTACTCGAGCGTCAGGTTGGACATCCGTCGTATCGGCGCGCTCAAGACTGGAGACGTGATCGTCGGTAACAGAACCAAGGTCAAAGTCGTGAAGAACAAGGTGGCGCCGCCGTTCCGGATCGCCGAGTTCGACATCATCTACGGGAAGGGCATCTCGCTCGCTGGCGACTTGCTCGATCTGGGGATGGAGCACGGGCTGGTCACCCAGAAGGGAACCTGGTTCAGCTACGGTGACCTTCAGCTCGGGCAGGGGCGGGAACGGTCCAGGACATATCTCGAAGAGGACGCCACCGTCCGGGAGCGGCTGGAGCGCGAGATACGTGAGGCCACGGGGCTGGTGGCTGGTCGCGCCGCGGCCCCTGCTCCGGCGAAAGAGAAGTCGGCTGAGGTAGAGAGCAAGGCCAAGAAGGCTACGAAGAAGGAGCTGGCTCGGCAGGCGGTGGGCGCGAAGAAGTGAGGTCTGAGGGACTCCACGCGGATGACGGGGACGGACGCCTGTGAGCGGCAGGATCACCGAGATCAGGAAGAGCCCGGGCGACGACCTGCGCCTGACGGTGTTCGTCGACGGCTCTGAGGCGTTCACGGTCTCCGAGGAAGTCGCGCGCGAACTCAAGCTTTGCGTGGGATGCGAACTGGCCCCGGCGGCGACGGAGCGGCTGGGGGAGAACGACGAGCGGAGCAGGGCCAGAGAGGCGGCTCTGAGGCTCCTGGCCGTCCGGGCGAGAAGCGAGGGCGAACTGGTCGACCGCCTGAGACGGAAGGGCTTCACTGAGGAGCTGACCGCTGTCGTCGTGTCCGGTCTGGCCGAGGTTGGTCTGGTCGATGACGCTGCGTTTGCGAGGGCGTGGGCCGACGAGAAGATGAGGCTTCGTCCCATCGGACCGCGGCGACTGACATCTGAGCTTCTGTCGAAGCGGATACGCAAGGAACTGGTGGCCGTGGTTGTGGACGAGACCTTCCGAGAGCATTCTGAGCTCGAGCTGGCCCGCAGGGCGGTAGAGAAGAAGGTGCGAGTGTCAGGAGGCGCGGACGCCGCGAAGCGCCGCGCCCGCCTGCACTCGTTTCTGCTAAGAAGGGGCTTCTCCTACGAGGTCGCGGCCACGATCCTCAAGGAGATAGAGGGAGAGTCCGATGCCTGACGGCATGTCTTCGAACGAGATCAGACGACTGTTCATCGAGTATTTCACGGAGCGGGGACACGAGCACGTGGAGAGCGCGCCCTTGATACCCCGCGACGATCCGACGCTTCTCTTCACGTCGGCGGGGATGGTGCCGTTCAAGCCCTACTACGTGGACGAGAACCCTCCGTTCAAGAGAGCGGTGTCCATCCAGAGGTGCCTCCGTCTGTCCGACCTGGACGAGGTCGGGCGCACCCCTTATCATGCGACGTTCTTCGAGATGCTCGGGAACTTCTCCTTCGGCGACTACTTCAAGGAAGAGGCGATCGAGTGGGGTTGGGAGTTCCTGACTGAGGTCATTGGTTTGCCCGCTGACCGTCTGTGGGTGACCGTCCACAAGGACGACACCGCGGCGGCCGAGATCTGGCGCACGCGAGTGAAGTTCCCGGTCGAGCGCATCGTGGCGCTCGGCGACGAGCACAACTTCTGGGGACCGGCCGGCGACTCGGGCCCCTGCGGCCCCTGTTCCGAGATACACCTCGACATGGGAGCGGACGTCGGCTGTGGCAGGGCGGACTGCGATCCCGGATGCGACTGTGACCGTTTCCTGGAGGTCGGGAACCTGGTGTTCCCACAGTTCGTCCAGGCGGTAGACGGCACTCGCGAGCCGCTCAAGCGTCCCGGGATCGATACGGGTATGGGATTCGAGCGTCTCGCCAGCGTCGTCCAGGGGGCCGCGAGCATCCACGAGACGGACACGGGACTGCCCGTGCTGGAGGCCGTTCGGAACGAGGCCGAGGCGGCAAGCGGCAAGCGGCCGCCCGAGGGCAAGCCGGGGATGGAACTCATCGTCATCGCCGACCACGTCCGGGCCGCCACGTTCGCCATCGCGGAGAACATCCTGCCGTCAAACGAGGGTCAGGGTTACGTTATCAGAAGGCTGATCAGGAGAGCCGTCCGTCGAGGGCTGTCCCTGGGCATAGATCAGCCGTTCTTGTACCGTCTCAGCGGTGTGGTGACCGAGACGATGGGAGAGGCGCATCCGCACCTCCTGCAGAAGCGTGAGCACATCGCTCTGGTTGTTCAGTCGGAGGAAGAGCGTTTCCACGAGACGTTGGCTGCGGGCAGTGCGGTGTTCGGGGACATGATCGAATCGCTTGAGAGAAACGGCTCCAGGGTCGTTCCCGGAGATGTCGCCTTCAGCCTCTACGACACGTACGGATTCCCGCTGGACCTTACCCGGGAGATGGCAACCGAGCGCGGCTTCACCGTCGACGAGAAGGGCTTCCAGACCGCGATGGAAGAGCAGAAGGAACGCGGGAGGCGCGCTTCCACGTTCGCTGAGAGCAGCGACGCCGGGGTCTGGGAGGGACAGCGCGCTGAGACCGATTTTGTGGGGCACGAGCTGCCGTGCGCGTGTGGGGACGGCTCTGCATGCGAGACGGCCGAGACGCTTCTGTCCGGTCCTGTTGCTACGGTCGTCACGGAAGCGAGGCGCATGAGCAACGATGGAGTGGAGTTCACACTGACCGAGAGCCCGTTCTACGCGGAATCGGGAGGGCAGGTCGCCGACACCGGAACTCTCACCGTCGGCGACGCGACCATCGACGTGGCGAATGTGTTGAGGAGAGACGAGCGCTACGCGCACGTTGCGAGCGACCCCGACCGGGTCGTACGACCGGGCGCACGAGCTGAGGCCCGTGTCGACGTTGCGAGGCGGCGCCTGATAGAGAAGAATCACACCGTGACCCACCTGCTTCAGGCAGCGCTGCGTGCCGAGCTGGGTGACCACGTGCACCAGTCCGGTTCCTGGGTGGGTGCTGACAGGTTGAGATTCGACTTCACGCATTTCTCGGAACTCTCAGGACGCGAGATCGGGGCCATCGAGGACCGGGTGAATGCCTGGGTCCGCGCTGATATTCCCGTCACGCCGGAGAGTATGACGGTTGAGGCGGCGCTCGAGAGGGGAGCAATGGCACTCTTCGGCGAGAAGTACGGATCCCTGGTTCGCGTCGTCTGCATCGGGTGCGATGAATCCGGAGTGAGCCTCGAGCTGTGCGGCGGCACTCACGTCGAGCGCACGGGCGAGATAGGCGCCTTCTCGGTAGTGAGCGAGTCGAGCGTGGCCGCCGGCGTCAGAAGGATAGAGGCAGTGACGGGCAGAACGGCATCCGCGCGGGCCCGCCACGATGCGGAGCTGCTCCGGGAGTTCATGAGCGTGCTCAAGGTGGCGCCGGATGAGATGTTGGCCAAGGCCAGGGAACTGACGGCCGAGACATCTGAACTCAGGAAAAGCATCGAGAAGGAGAGACAGAAGGCGGCCGGAGGGTCGATTGACTCACTGATTGCCGGCGCCCGCGAGGTGGCCGGTGTGCGGATGTTGTCGGCACGCACCGATGCACCGGACATAAAGACACTTCGCGGACAGGCGGACCGGCTGCGCGACGGATTGGGCAGCGGCGCCGGCCTCCTGGCTGCTGTCACCGAAGGTGGGGTCATCCTGATAGCGGTGGTCACGGACGACCTGGTCAGTAAGGGCACGCTCAAGGCCGGAGACATCGTGCGGGAGGCCGCGGCGGTCATGGGAGGCCGCGGTGGAGGGAAACCGCACCTGGCGCAGGCGGGTGGCGGGGATCCGGCGCAACTCGAGCAGGCTCTGGAGGCATTCTACGAGATCGCGGAGCGGCTGACCGGCAGTTGACGGGCCAGCCGTGCGGGAGCCGAACGGAAGGGCGCACAATGCGGGACATCGGCAGGACACTTGCGTGGCTGGAGAGCGGCATCGGGACTCTCGGTGCGCTCTATCTCGTGCTTCTGGACCCGGACAGGTTCGAGCCCGCGGAGAACGTGAGGCTGGCCGAGCTGGCCGTGGGGGCGGGAGCCGACGCGTTGCTTCTGGGGGGCAGCCTGTCCCTGAGGGAACGCTGTGACGAGACGGTGCGAGCCATCAAGGCCGCCGTGGACGTTCCCGTCATTATCTTCCCGGGCGATGTGGGCTTCGTGAGTGAGGCTGCTGACGCGATCCTGTTCCTGTCTCTCGTGAGCGGGCGCAACCCGCAGTTCCTCATCGGGGAGCACGTACGCGCGGCTCCCGTTCTGAAGAAGATGGGACTCGAGGCGATACCGACGGCGTACATGCTGGTCGACGGCGGCGTGACGACGTCCGTCGAGTTCATGAGTTCGACCAGACCCATCCCTCGCGATAAGCCGGACATAGCCATGGCGCACGCGCTCGCGGCCCAGTACCTGGGTCTACAACTCGCCTTCTTCGACGCGGGCAGCGGTGCCGCGGAGCACGTTCCCGAGGAATTGGTACGCGCCGTATCGGGGTACGTCGATCTGCCGATCATGGTCGGCGGGGGAATTCGTGAGCCCGAGGTGGCCGGGCGGCTGGTGGAAGCGGGCGCAGGCGTGATCATCACGGGCGACGTGGTCGAGAAGACCGGTGACGCTGGACTTGTGAAGGCGATTGCTGCGGCGGTGCACGGGCATTAGGGGCTTGTGAGGGCGAGGCACCAAGGGCGCCCGGGATTATTTTCAGGAGACAGTCGAAAGGCAGGTGGTTCGCATCAAGGCTCTGGTTCTTTCCGGCGGCAAGGGTACGCGGCTGAGACCGATCACACACACGAGCGCAAAGCAGCTTGTCCCGATAGCGAACAAGCCCATTCTCTTCTACGGGCTAGAGGCGATCAGGGATGCCGGGATCGTCGATGTTGGCATCATTGTCGGGGAGACGGCGAAGGAGATAGAGGCCGCCGTCGGTGACGGGTCGTCGTTCGGACTCAAGGTCTCGTTCATCCACCAGGAGGCCCCGCTGGGGCTGGCCCACGCCGTGAAGATAGCTGCTGACTACATCGGTAAGGAGCCGTTCGTGATGTACCTCGGCGACAATCTGATCATGGGTGGCATAACCGATTTCGTCGCCGAGTTCCAGAAGAACAAACCGAACGCGCAGATACTGCTGGCGCGCGTCGACAACCCGAGCGAGTTCGGCGTGGCTGAGCTGGCCGGGGGACGGGTGGAGCGTCTGGAGGAGAAGCCGGAGAACCCGCGCTCGAACCTCGCGCTCGTCGGGGTCTACATGTTCGACGCCGAGATCTTCGAGGCGGTCGATAGCATCAAGCCGTCGGCACGCAATGAACTTGAGATCACCGATGCGATCCAGAGGTTGATAGATACGGGGAAAGAGGTGAGGGCGCACGAGGTCATTGGTTGGTGGAAGGACACGGGGAAGCTCGACGATATCCTCGAAGCCAATCGGATGATCCTCGAGACCGTCAAGCGTGACATCGCGGGCAGCGTGGACAGTGACTCGCGCGTCGACGGGAAGGTGGTGATAGCGGAGGGAGCTCACGTGCAGGGCAGCGTACTGCGTGGACCTCTCGTCATAGGACGCGACTGCAAGATCGTGAAGTCGTACATAGGGCCCTTCACCTCCATCTATCACGACGTGACGATCCAGAACTCGGAGATCGAGCACAGCATCGTGCTCGAGAACTCCAGGATCTCGAATCTCGGGAGCAGGATGGAGAAGAGCCTTATCGGGAAGGACGTCGAGATCAGCAAGAGCGCCACGATGCCCAAGGCCTTCCGCTTCATGGTCGGTGACGCCAGTCGGATCGAGGTGCCGTAGTGGGAAGCGAGGCGCCGGAGAGAGGACGCGGCAGGACGAGAGTTCTGGTCACGGGTTCGGCCGGGATGCTGGGAACGGAGTTGGTGCGTCTCTTTCAGCGCGAGTTCGACGTGACCGAGGCCGACCTGGGCGAGTTCGACATACGGGACAGCGTTGTGACCGACGCGTTCGTCGCGGGGGCCACTCCCGACATCGTGATCAACTGCGCCGCCTACACGGACGTCGACGGCGCTGAGAGCGATTCGGAGGAGGCGTTCGCGGTCAACGCGAGGGGAGCGGGGAACATCGCGGCCGCGGCGGAGAGGGTCGGCGCTCGGGTGGTGCACGTCAGTACGGACTACGTGTTCGACGGCACGGGCGACAGGCCCTATGAGGAGACGGACGAGCCCGGGCCAGTCTGCGTGTACGGGCGTTCGAAGCTCGCCGGTGAGCTAGCCGTCTCAGAGGCTGCTCAGGACGCACTGATAGTCCGTACGGCGTGGCTCTACGGGCAGGCGGGGCCGAACTTCATTGAGACGATATTGACTCTGGCGTCCTCTGGACGGGATTTGAAGGTCGTGGAAGACCAGGTGGGTGCTCCGACCAACGTTCGAGACCTTGCGCGGACGATTCTGGAACTAATTGCAGTCGGGGCCACCGGTGTGGTAAACGCTACGAACCGGGGGTGGTGTACCTGGTTCGAGTTTGCCCGTGAGATACTCGACCAGGCGGGATATCGGGACATGCCCATAGAACCCGTGACCAGTGAGCAATTTCCTCGGCCCGCGCCGCGGCCAGGCTATTCGGTTCTGTCTCTCGCGAGGCTCGTATCGCTCACGGGGAAGGAACCGCGGAGCTGGCAGGATGCGCTGACCGAGTACCTTGCCGAAAGGTAGGTCGAATGGGACGAGAGACTGAGACGGGCGCCGACCGAGTGAGAGCAATCTTCGCGGAGTCAGCGAGGGTGCACGAGATGGCGGCTGAGTCGCTTTCTGATGTGATCGCTGCTGCGGCAACTGCTTTGACGAACGCGCTCCGGGCTGGGCGGAAAGTGCTGCTGTGCGGCAACGGAGGGAGCGCGGCCGACGCGCAGCACATGGCGGCCGAGCTGGCGGGCAGGCTGCGTCTGGAGCGTGGGGGCCTGCCGGCCATCGCGCTAACGGTGAACTCGTCGGTGATGACCGCGCTGGCGAACGACTACGGGTACGACATGGTCTTCGCGCGGCAGGTGGAGGCCCTCGGGCGAGAGGGAGACGTACTGATCGGTATCTCTACGAGCGGTAGGTCGGCCAACGTTGTTAGGGCCCTGGAGGCGGCCAGAGCTGCCGGACTCGTGACCGTGGGGCTGGTCGGTCGGGACGCAGGGCCCATGGAGGGCCTGTGCGATCACCTGATCGCGGCTCCGATCCAGGACACACAGCGCATTCAGGAGATACACATCGCCGCCGGACATGCGATGTGCGAGATAATCGAATCGGCGTTGTTCGGCTAGACGCTGCCTGGCAGAGGGAGAACGAGTGGATCCAATAATCATCGGCATCGGGGGAGGAACCGGCTCGGGGAAGACGACCGTCGCGAAGCAGGTGCGCAAGCACTTCCCGGAGACGAGCGTCGTCATTGTTCACCACGATTCATACTACGTGGACCGTGGTGATCTCCCACCTGCGAGTCGCGAGAAGATCAACTACGACCACCCGGATTCGTTCGACAACGAGCTTCTGATAGCGCAGTTGACCGATCTAAGGGGCGGGCGCGAGATCGAAAAGCCCATCTACGACTTCGAGACCCACACCAGGCAGAAGGAGACCATCACCGTTCGTTCCGCGCGGATCATCCTTCTCGAGGGCATTATGGTGCTGGCGGAGGACGCGCTCAGGGAGACGATGGACATCAAGCTCTACGTCGACACGGACGCCGACGAGCGCTTCATCCGACGCTTGAAGCGTGACATTGCGAATCGAGGCAGAACGGTCGATCAGGTGATCGAGCAGTATCTTCGGACCGTCCGGCCGATGCACCTGCAGTTCGTTGAGACCAGCAAGCGGTACGCCGACGTCATAATCCCCGAGGGCGGACTGAACCTCGTGGCGGTGGACCTGATCGTGACGAAGATAAAGGACATCCTCGCGGACAGCTAGCGGTGGGCAGGGCGCCAGAAGAAGCGCGGAAGGGACCCTCGGTTGATGCTGCGACACATCATCAGGATGCTCAGACCGGAGCAGTGGACGAAGAACCTCGTGCTCTTCGCCGGACTGCTCTTCGCCGGCGGGCTCGGGACACGGACGCTCGTTCTCCACGCGGCCGGGGGGTTCTTCGCGTTCTGCGCGCTCTCGAGCGCGACGTACGTGTTCAACGACCTCATGGACGTGAAACGTGATCGTGAGCACCCGATCAAGAAGCACAGGCCACTCGCTGCCGGCGACTTGCCGGTCGGGCTCGCTGCTGCCATCGCGGTTGTGCTGGCGGCGCTGGGGCTAGTCTGGGCCTACAAGCTTCACCTGAACTTCGGGTTGGTAGCGGTCGGCTACCTGACCCTCCAGGTGCTCTACAGCCTGGCGCTCAGGAACATGGTCGCGCTCGATGTGATGGCAATCGCCGTGGGGTTTGTGCTGCGCGCCGTCGGGAGCGTGGAGGTTCTCAAGGGGCCCGCTCCGCATACGGAACTCTCTCCGTGGCTTCTCGTCTGCACGTTCTTCCTGGCTCTGTTTCTGGGGTTGGGGAAGCGCCGTCACGAGGTCCTGGCCCTGGGCGAGGATGCGGGGAGGCATCGCCCGGTACTCAAGCATTACCCACCGCCGCTCATCGACTCATTGTTCGGTGTGGTGACCGCGTCGACCGTGATCTCATACACGATCTACACCATCTGGCCCGGTACCGTTGCGAAGGTGGGCGGCACCGGACTTGTCTACACGGTGCCGTTCGTGGTGTACGGTGTCTTCCGCTACTTCTATCTGATGTTCGCGGCAGGCGCGGGAGGAGAACCCTCGCGGGCGCTCCTGTCGGACGTCCCGCTCGCGGTCAATATAGTCCTGTGGGTGGTTGTTGTGGCCTTCGTGATCTACGCAGGGTAACTGTTCAGCGAGCGTCCCACGGGGCTCAGCTGATCGCATCGCGCCGAGGGCGTGTGCGCGGGCGCTGCCGTCCTCTGGCGGCAGCGCTTCTTCAGGGAGGGCGTTGAGACTGCAAGCGGTCAGGGTAGAAGCCTTCGCGAAGATCAACCTCGGACTGGCCGTGACGGCGTCACGGCCTGACGGCTATCACGACATAGAGACGCTGTTCCAGAGTGTGTCGTTGTCGGACACACTCATCCTGGCGCCCCTGGAGGGCGCTCCGCGAGCGGCTTTGAGCGTAAGCGGGATCCCCGTTCCTGACGGCGCCGAGAATCTCGCGTGGAGGGCGGTCGACGTCGCGCTGGCGGAGTTCGGGTGCCCCGGTGTGTCCATTGACCTTACGAAGCGGATACCGGTGGCAGCCGGGTTGGGTGGCGGCAGTGCCGACGCGGCGGCGGTCCTGCGTGGCATCGATGCCCTGTTCGAGCTAGGGGCCGCTCGCGCGACGCTGCTCAGGCTGGCGGCGCTCCTGGGCTCGGACGTGCCGTTCATGTTGTTCGGAGGGACGGCTCTGGGGACCGGGAGGGGGGAGAGCCTCGAAGCTCTGCCCGCGCTCAGAGGCGTCTGGTTCGTGCTGGCGACGCCGCGCTTCGGGGTCTCGGCGGGGGAGGCCTACGAAATGGCGAGAATCGGGTTGACAGACCCCGTCAACTTCATTAGAGTAAACTGTTTAGCTGTCCGGGAAGGCGATATCCCGATGCTTGCCAAGGGGCTTCGGAACGACCTGGAAGCTGGTGTCGTATCTGCATGTCCGGAGGTCGCGCGCGTGAAGGAGGCTCTGCTTTCGCACGGTGCCTTTGCGGCGGTGATGTCCGGGAGCGGGCCGACGGTGGTCGGTCTCGTCAAAGACGAGCCGGCCGGACAGAGTGTAGCGTCACGCCTTTCAGGGCGTGGTTGGGACATACATGTCGTAGCGCCGATCGATGTCGGCCAGAGCGTGACTGCGGTCGAGGACAAACCACACGGGTGAGTTTTCTCCGAGTGCACTCGGGCGCCGACTCGATCCAGTCCCTTCATCCAGGCGGAGGGCGGTGAAGCGATGGAAATCACCGAGGTAAGGCTGACGCTGCGCCACGAGGAACGGCTGAAGGCGTTCGTCAGCATCACGTTCGACAACGCGTTCGTCGTCAGAGGGCTCAAGGTCATCGACGGCAACACGGGGATATTCGTTGCGATGCCCAGCCGGCGACGCAAGGACGGGGAGTTCAGGGACATCGCTCACCCGATCAACAACGCGACGCGGCAAATGATCGAGGACGCCGTTCTCGCCGAGTATGAGCATCAGATTGCACTCGGTGGCGGTGAGCCTCAAACGGTGGAGCGCCAGCTGGTGCACGCCGATGAGTTGTGCGACTAGAGAGTCAGTCGCTGGGGCGTCGTCAAGTGGCAAGACACGGGACTTTGGCTCCCGCATCGGAGGTTCGAATCCTCCCGCCCCAGCCAGATTCACTGCTGGGGCGGTGTGGCTATATCGGCGCTGGCAACGTGGTGGACGTGTTCCGGAGGAGACGAGATGCTTAACGATCTGGGCCTTTTCACCGGCAATGCCAACCGGGCGCTCGCTTCCGAGATCGCTGGATACCTGGGGCTCAGGCTGGGTGAGGCCGCGGTGGGAAGGTTCCGGGATGGGGAGATCAACGTCAGCATCTCCGAGAACGTGCGCGGCATGGACGCGTTCGTGATACAACCGACGGCCCCTCCAAGCGAGACGTTGTTCGAGCTGCTCATAATGATAGACGCTCTGAAGAGGGCGTCCGCACGACGAATCACGGCGGTTGTGCCTTACTTCGGCTACGCCAGGCAGGACCGCAAGGATCGCCCGCGGGTGGCGATCACGGCGAAGCTTGTTGCGAACCTGCTGACCGTTGCAGGGGCGGACAGGATTCTGACCATGGACCTTCACGCCCCGCAGATACAGGGGTTTTTCGACATACCGATGGATCACATCTACGCGGCGCCAGTGCTCCTTCGCTATTTCGATGAGCACGCCGGGAACGATCTCGTCATCATGGCGCCGGACATCGGTAGCATTAAGATGGGAAGGGCGTTCGCCAAGCGACTCGGTGCGTCGCTCGGTTTCGTCGACAAGCGACGCCCGAGGCCCGACGCGACCGAGGTGATGAACGTCGTTGGTGAGGTGGAGGGCAAGCACGTCATCATGATCGACGACATCATAAGTACTGGAAGCTCGATGATCCAGGCGGCGGCGGCCGTGATGAAGATGGGGGCAGCGAAGGTGACGGCGGGCGCGACTCACGCGCTCTTCGCGGAAGGCGCCGTGGAGGCGCTCAGCGATTCGCTGATTGAGGAGATCGTCGTTACGAACACGCTCAGCAACGAACATTGCGGATCGGATAAGATCCGGACTCTGTCAGTCGCGGAGTTGCTTGGGGAAGCGATCGACAGGATACATGGGGAGAAGTCGGTGAGCTCGCTCTTCGTCTGACGCGGGCTCTCGTAGGACGGCGTCTCGGGCGCCGCGGTAACGGCGGCCCGATGGCTCCAGATGTCAACTGACAGGGGAACTAGGGAGAGGAATACATGGCGACGATCAAACTCGCGGTGCGGCGCAGAACCGACACCGGCAAGCAGGGAACCAAGCGAACCCGCGCGCTCGGCGATGTACCGGCGGTGCTCTATGGGGAGGAGCAGGAGAACGTGCCGATCGCCATTAGCTTCAATGACCTTCGGATGACGCTATCGACACCGGCGGGCCGTAACGTGATCATTGAGCTGGGGGTGGATGGTGAGGAGATGACGGCGAGTGCCGTCATCAGAGACCTGACGCGCGACCCGCTGACGCGAGAGATACTGCATGTTGATCTGCAGCGGATCTCTGAGAACAAGGCCATCGTGATGCACGTGCCGGTTAGTCTGGTGGGTGAGTCGCTCGCGGTAAAGGAGGGACGTGGCATTCTTGACCACACGATGCGGCAGTTGGAGGTCAGGTGTCTCCCTCGTGACATCCCGGAGTCGATTGAGGTCGACATCTCGAGCCTCGAGGTCAGGCACGCCATTCACGTGAATGAGATTGTGGTAGACAAGCTCGAGATACTCGACCACCCAGAGCGTCCAGTCGTTGAGGTACTCCAGCCGACTCTGTTCGTCGAGCCGACCGCTGAGGGCGAAGAGGGCGTAGAGGGCGAAGAGGTCGAAGAGGGCGCGGAGGCGACTGCTGCCGGCGAGGAAGCCGCGGAAGGCGCTGCCGAGACCTCCGAGGAGAAGAGCTAGAGGTAGTGAAGGTCATTGCCGGGCTTGGGAATCCCGGGCACGAATACGTGGGTTCCCGTCACAATGTTGGGTTCCTTGTTGTCGCCGGGCTGGCCGACGGGTGCGGTATCCGACTCTCGGCTGGGCGCGGCGACTTCATGAGTGGGGTAGGACGGATCGCGGGCGTGGCTGCGCGACTCGTGATGCCGCTGACGTACATGAACAGAAGCGGGCTTGCAATTGCGCAGGTTCTCGAAGAGACGAACACTGCGCCGGACGAGCTGCTCGTGGTCTGCGATGATGTGAATCTGCCGCTCGGTCAGCTGCGTCTCAGGGCCGCGGGCAGTGCCGGAGGGCACAACGGTCTGTCGTCAGTCATCGAACGGCTGCACACGGAGAGCTTCGCTCGCCTCCGTGTCGGAGTGGGACGTCCCCCTGATGGCGATGACATGGTCGACTTCGTCCTCGATGTCTTCAGGGATGAAGAGCGCACTGACGTGGACGAGATGATCGGCCGCGCCGTTGGCGCGGTGGAGTTGCTGCTCAGTGACGGGATCGAAGCGACAATGACGATGTTCAACAGGAAGACGGACATCGCCTAAGAACGAGTGATGGCAGGAGGACTAATGGCAGAGGTCTTTGTTCCGCTGGCGTCGAGCATCATCGGGCTCGTCTTCGTGGTCATCCTCGCACGGGACGTGCTGTCGAAGAACCCCGGCAACGAGGTCATGCAGAAGATATCCCTGGCCATTCAGGAGGGCGCACGCACGTTCCTGAAGCGGGAGTATTCATACGTCTCTGTGCTGGTCGTCGTGGTCGCCGGTCTGATAGCACTGGCTCCTACGCTGTCGGGCAAGCCCGACCTGCCGCTGGGCTGGAAGACGGCGGTCGCGTTCGTTGTGGGAGCCGTCATCTCGGCGCTCGCGGGCTACATCGGGATGAGCATCGCCACGCGCGCCAACGCCAGGACGACCCAGGCGGCGGTCGATGGAGGGGTCAGGGGAGCCCTGGGAGTGGCGGTTTCGGCGGGCTCGGTGATGGGTTTGAGCGTCGCCAGCATGGCGCTTCTTGGTCTTGCTATCGTCTACTGGGTGTTCCGCGTGCCTGCCGTGGTCAACGGATACGCGATGGGAGCATCGCTGGTGGCTCTGTTCGCTCGTTCCGGAGGAGGGCTCTTCACGAAGGGCGCCGACATGGGCGCCGACCTGGTAGGTAAGGTGGAGGCCGGTATCCCGGAGGACGACCCCAGGAACCCGGCCGTTATTGCGGACAACGTCGGCGACAATGTCGGCGATGTCGCGGGGCTGGGGGCGGACCTTCTCGAGTCGTACGTCGAATCCATGATCGCCAGCATGGCCCTGGCAGCGGCTCTCGTTACGGGCGCCGCGGTTTCCGAGCGGCTGATGCTGCTACCCCTCAACATCGCCGCGGCAGGGATAGCGGCATCGATTATCGGGATTCTCTTTGTCAAGGTCGTGGGGCGCAGGAACCCACAGGCGGCCCTCATGGGGGGCACGTATGTTGCGGCGGGCCTGACGGCCGTTGCCAGCTTCTTCATCATACGAACCATGGGAACCGAATTCACGATCGGAGACACGACATACGGTGTGATGGGACCGTTCTACGCGACGATAGCCGGTATTCTCAGCGGCGTGATCATCGGGATGGTCAGCGAGTACTTCACGTCCACGAAGTACCGCCCGGTCAGAAACCTTGCTGAGGCCTCGCAGAGCGGGCCGGCGATCACCGTTACGGCGGGAACGGCAGTCGGCATGGGCAGCACGGCCGTGCCGGTGCTCGTGATCGGCGTTGCCATCGTTATCGCACACCACTTCGCGGGCATGTACGGTATCGCCATGGCGGCGTTCGGAATGCTCGCAACGGTCGGAATGGTCGTCGCCGTCGACTCCTACGGCCCCGTCGCTGACAACGCGGGGGGCATAGCCGAGATGGCAGGGCTTCCGACGGAGATCAGGGACATCACCGACAATCTGGACGCGGTCGGCAACACGACGGCCGCGATTGGCAAGGGCTTCGCCATAGGCTCGGCCGCGTTCGCGGCGATCGGACTTCTGTCGGCATACATGGTCTCGGCAGGGATAACCGTCGCCGACATGACCGAGCCCACGGTGATGGCGGGTCTCCTTGTCGGAGGCATGCTCCCGTTCTTCTTTTCTTCGATGCTCTTCGGAGCGGTGTCGAAAGTCGCCTTCAAGATGATCGACGAGGTGAGAAGGCAGTTCAGAGAGATACCGGGTCTTCTGGAGGGCAAGGTCATGCCCGATTCGGCGACCTGCGTGGACATCAGCACCAGGGGCGCCATCGCCGGCATGATAAAGCCCGGCCTGTTGGCGCTGCTTGTGCCGGTGGCGGTCGGTCTGTACGACGAGAGGGCGCTTGCGGGGTTGCTCGTCGGCGCGGTTGTGACGGGCGTGGTTCTGGGCATTCAGACCGCCAATTCAGGCGGTGCGATGGACAACGCCAAGAAGTACATAGAGGAGGGGCATTTCGGAGGTAAGGGCTCCGATGCCCACAAGGCCGCGGTGGTGGGTGACACGGTAGGCGATCCGCTCAAGGACACCGTCGGGCCGTCCATAAACATCCTGATCAAGCTGATGTCCGTCATCTCTCTCGTGCTCGCCCCACTGTTCATCAAGGGGTAGCGTTCAGAGCGGGAGCAGGGCGCGGAGGCGTGAGTGGCTCTCGAACTCGGGATCATAGGCCTTCCGAACGTGGGCAAGTCCACGCTCTTCAACACCCTGGCTGGGACAAGCGTCGCTTGCAGCAACTACCCGTTCTGCACGGTCGATGCGAACGTCGGGGTGGTTGCTGTGCCCGACCGCAGGCTCGCGAAGCTAGGGAGTATCCTGGCTCCCGAGAAGCTGACGCCCGCGGCGATTCGCTTCGTGGACATAGCAGGGCTCGTCAGAGGAGCAAGCAGGGGCGAGGGGCTCGGGAACAAGTTCCTCGCGAACATCAGGGAGGTCGACGCGGTCGCTCACGTCGTGCGGTGCTTCCAGGACTCGTCGGTTGCTCACGTCGATGGAACGGTCGATCCGGAACGTGACCTGTCCACTATCAGAACGGAACTGCTGCTGGCCGATCTGGAGACCAGCGAGCGGAATCTGAAGAAGCGACGAAAAGAACAGCAGAGAGGCGACAAGGAAGCCGGCCCGATAGGCGACGCGCTCGAGAAGGCCAGGGACGCTTTGGACGCGGGAACGCCGCTACGGCTCGCAACGCTTTCCCGGAGCGAGCGAGGCCTCCTCGAGGAATACCGCTTCCTCACGACGAAAGACCACCTGATCGTCGCCAACATATCCGAGGCCGATGCAGGAACGGGCGAAGACGTGTGGATCAAGCGTCTGTCGGCAGCGACGGGCGAGCCTGAGTGGAAGATCGTGCCCATAGCGGCGTCGCTCGAGGCCGAGCTTGTGACTCTGGACGAGGAAGAGCAGGGGGAGTTCCTGGAGGGCTGGGGCATTAGGGAGAGAGGCCTCGAGAGGCTCATCCGCGCCGGCTACCGGCTGCTTGGGCTCGTGACCTTCTTCACGGTCAAGGGACCTGAAACGCGCGCATGGACGGTTCCCGAGGGGACCACGGTGGCCGAGGCAGCGGGCAGGATACACTCCGATATGGAGAAGGGGTTCATCAGGGCCGACGTTGTGTCGTTCGACGACCTCGTTGCTGAGGGATCGATGCACGCGGTCCGCGACAGCGGACACCTGAGAACCGAAGGACGTGACTACGAGGTGCACGAGGGGGACGTCGTTCTCGTTCACTTCAGCTAGAGTGTGGTTGTTGTGTTGGTGTTGTGTGTGACAGAAGAGGGGCAAGTCTCTGGTCTCTAAGGAGACCTGAGATCTCCTCACCCCGTCCCGAAGGATGGGGTCGCAGTCAGACCAGGGGGAGGTAAGTAAGGAATGAGGACCTACGAGGGTACGTTCATTTTCCGCCCGAGCCTCGACGAGACCGGCCTCGCGGAAGAGATGGGCAAGGTCGATGAGCTCATCGTCGCTGAAGGTGGCGAGATCAAGGAGTGGGACAAGTGGGGCAAGCGTCGGCTCGCCTACGAGATCAAGGGTGAGCACGACGGGATCTACGCGTTCCTCACGTTCGAAGCGGACCCCGCGTCCATCGAGAAGCTCGTGGAGGCTTATCGCCTGCGGGAGAACATTCTCCGCAATATGAACATCGTGATGGGCGAGTAGCCCGACCGTCTCGCATTACAATCATTGATTTCGGAGGCACACATGGCCAGACGTGAGAGGCACGGCAAGTTCTGCCGGTTCTGCCAGGACAAGGTCGATAAGATCGACTACAAGGACGAGAAGCGTCTGCTTCGGTTCGTCACGGAGCAGGGCAAGATCATTCCGCGCAGGGTGACCGGAGCCTGCGCAAGACATCAGAGACAGCTGGCGGTGGCGGTGAAGCGCGCCCGCCAGATCGCCCTTCTGCCGTTCGTCGGCCGACATCACAAGCATGGCTAGGCCGACAGTGGAAGGCCGTCACAGAGAGGTGGATCCGCAATGAAGGTTATACTCGCCGAGGACGTGGACCAGCTGGGGTCCAGAGGGGATGTCGTCACGGTCAAGGACGGATACGGCAGGAACTTCCTCCTTCCGTCCGGAAAAGCGCTTCCCGCCACGCCGGGTGCACTGGCGCAGCTTGAGGTCAAGGTCCAGACAGACGAAGCGCGGGTTAAGAAGGACAAGCGAGCCGCTGAGGAGATGGCAGAACGTCTGAGCGGCGTGTCCTGCACAGTACGTGTTCAGGCCGATGAGGGCGACAAACTCTATGGGTCGGTGGGCGAGAGGGAGATCGCGCAGGCGCTGGACGAGCAGGGACATGAGACAGACCCCAACAACGTGATCATGGAAGAGCACATCAAGATGCTTGGTGTCTACCCGGTCAAGATTCGCCTGTTCAAGGACGTCGAGGCGGAGATCAAGGTTTGGGTCATCAGAGAGTAGGAGCGGGACCAGCGCTCAGCCTGGGAGTGGCTTCGCGCGACAGCATTCGCTCAGAATCAAGCGGGGAGGAGCACATGTCGAGGAGTTTCACAATCGCCGCGCTCATGCTCGTCGTTCTCGCTGCGGGCATTTGGTGCGTGGGGTGCGGGTCCGGGGGCGACGACCAGATCGTAGCCAGAGTCGGACGAACGGACATTACGAAGAGCTATCTCATGCAGAAGCTGGCCGAGCTGCCACCCTTTGCTCAGCAGCAGTTCGCGGGGCCGGAGGGAACGATAGCGTTCCTCCATAGGTTGGTGGATGAGGAGGTGCTCTATCAGGCGGCCCTCAAGGCGGGGCACGACCAGGATCCCGAGGTGGTGAGAGCGCTGGACGCGGTCAAGCGGCGCGCGGTGATCCAGGCCTTCTACGCCCAGGGTGTCGAGGCGACGACGGTGGTTTCGGACGAGGACGTCCAGATCTACTACGATGAGCACAGCGAGCAGTTCCAGCGTCGCGGGCGCGTCAAGTTCCGTCACATCCTGGTGGCGACTCGCGCCGCGGCCGAGGGCGTCAGGTCGAGAGTGCTCGGTGGAGAGGATTTCGCGACAGTAGCACGCGAGGTCTCGACCGACACGGCGACCAAGAGCGCCGGTGGACTCATGGGCTCCATCTCTGAGGGTGACGGCGCACCGGACGCCGGTATGGATGCGGCATTCATCGAGCGCGTCAGGGAATGGAAGCCCGGTGAGATCACGGACCCGCTGCGATCTGACAGAGGGTGGCACGTTGTCTACCTCGAGGAGAAGGTAGATGGGGGCACCAAGCCTCTGGAGGAGGTCCACGAACAGATCGTGAAGAGCCTGCTGCCGGAGCGGACGAGAGAGCACTACGAGGAGGTGCTCGCGAGTCTGAAGGAGAGCTATGGTGTCAGGGTCAATGAGGAGGTCTTCAGAGCAAAGCCCAGGAGCGAAGAGGAGCTCTTCACGCTCGCTCAGGAGACGGACGATCCACTGACCCGCCTGAACTACTACTCCGAACTCGTCTTCAACTACCCCGATGGAGAACACGCTGCTGAGGCGCAGTTCATGATCGGGTTCATCCACGCCGAGGAGCTGTCGAACTACGAGCCGGCGCGCAACGCATTCGAGAGAATGAAGACGCGCTACCCCGAGTCGGCCCTCGTGGCGTCCGCTGACTGGATGCTCGAGCACATGGGCGAGGAGAACCCGCCCTTTGATGAGGCTGATGTCATCTCCCAGTAGGTGCGGGAGGGAGCCTGAGAGAGCTTCCTGGGAATGTTCCAACTCGCCGCCGTAACCGCGGTCTTCCCTGCGACCTGTGCTCTCAGATATGCCCGTACTCCAAGACGAGGGGTGGCGCCGAGCGCCACCCCTCGTCTCACTGAGAAACACTGCTTCCGAACGTCTACCTATACATCGCCTTGATGCTGCCCCAGCTCTTCTCTTCAACGGCTGAACCGGTCCAGTCCTCAAGCCATGTGTCGTCCAGCATGATCCCGGCACCGCCAGCGGAACCCGGACCGCACCCGTTATCGGTCGAGTAGAACGTCAGCTTGAACTGGAACGCCGTTCCAGGCAGGAGCGAACTGATATCTACGCCAGCAATACCGCTGGTGCCCCAACCGTCGCACTGACCGAAGTCTCCCCACCACGCGCCGGTCATCACCCAGTTGGCGCCACCGTCGACAGTGACCTCCTCGGTCCAGTAGTCGTTGTCCACCGTGGGAACTTCGGCGTGGAGCAGGAAGCGGAGCGTGCAGGTCACGCTGCCGACAACACTGACGGCCGGAGAGATCAGGGAGTTGTTGAGGTTCGGAGGCGTCAGGGACGTGTCCGCGTCGTCGCCGCACCACCAGCTGTGCGGGTCGCTGTAGGCCGGGCAGCACCTGTCGATGATGTGCCACCAGTCGCCCGAAGTCGCCGGGATACCGGGCACGCAGAGGCCGCCGCTCTCGCCGTCATCGTAGAAATACACGTAGCCGCCGAAGTAGTCGAAGACCTTCACGTTGTCGCACGCGAAGCCGCCACCGACGGACGCATAGAGACCGTCCTGATCCGACCAGGCGCCGTCCGACAGGAAGCGGAAACGGGCGTTGAGCGGATTGTCATACGTCTGGAGAATGAAACCGTAGATGCCGATATCGGTCCACGGCTGCGTGCCGTCGTAGCCACGGTTCAGGTCCACGTAGACACCGAGGCTCTCGGCCTGCACGTACGTGTAGTCGTAGCCCGCCTCCGAGTCATGACGGAACGCGTATGTCAGGATCGGATACGTGGCGCCCGTCAGGTCCACTGTCGGGATGACCAGTCTGTCGTCCCAGCTGTTGCCGTAACCACCGTCGGCATCGTAGTCGAAGCTACCGCACCACCAGGACTGACCGGCGAAGGCCATGTACGCGTCCAGGTGGAAGTGAGGCACCGATGTGGCGGTGTTGTCGACGGACGTCCAGCCGGCGGTGCCGGCCTCCATGTCGTCGAAGAACAGTATGACGGGATTGCGTGAGTGCGGTGCGTCGACATCGGTCGTGTAGTTCGCGGCCGTCTTCCTGGCTACTGCGGTCGTTGCAAGGGCGAACACAGCGGCAACAACTATCAGCACACAAAGCGTTCTCTTAAGCATCGCTTCAAACTCCATGTTGAAGCCCTGGGTCGTGAGGGGAGGTGTCACATGCCCCTCTCTGGTCCATCCCAATCGCCGGGCGGAAGATCCGCCCCGGATGTAAGAACGGTTGTCTTGATATCCTCCTTTGCTGCAGCCGAGCCCGTTGGCTCAAATGTCCCCTGAACGGTTCTCGCGGGGCCTACAGCTTCGTTCTTCGTGCAATTGACGTGCCAAGAGCGGCTTGTGACCTCTGTAACGAGCACAAGTGTGGGGGATTAGGAACTCAAGAGAGCAGTCGAGTAGCTCGAAGGAGAACTCGCGCCTCGCATGGCCCCGGGATCATGGAACGGGCCGCAGAGCATCATGCAAGCACCCGGTTGCACCGTGCCCTGCACGCGGCGGGGGGTGCCTCGCGGTACCCGTGGATTCTCCGCAACTTGCGACGGTGAAAGCCCTTGACCGCCTGTTCGATGACGGATATTCTGACGGTATTGCTGACTATTCGAGAGCGCGTTCGGAAGCGGCCGTTCTTCGGTGCGGGTACCCGCGCCCCGGAACTGCCGCGGAGGGCGCGCAGGCCCACAAGGCGTGAGCCCTGAGACATGACTGAGAAGAGCAACCTGAGCGCAATCCCTTCCGTGGATGCCGTCATGGCCCATCTCGCTGAGAGGGGCCTCGACGCGATCCAGCCGAGAGCGATCGCCCTGCGACTCGTGAGGGAGATCCTCGAACGCGAGCGCGCGGCTATGCTCGAGGGAGACGAGTGCGACGGTGAGTCAGCAGCGCGCGCGCGGCGCCGCATCCTGGCCGACGTGGAGGCAGAGATCATCCATTCTCCCGCGCGGGGGCTCGTCCCGGTAATCAATGCGACCGGGATCGTCGTTCACACGAACCTGGGCAGGGCTCCGCTGTCCGAGGAGGCCGTGGCCGCCGTCGCGGAGGTTGCGCGGGGCTACTCGAACCTGGAGTACGATCTTCTGCGGGGCGCTCGCGGCAAGCGTGACTACCTCGTGACGGACGCACTGTGCGAACTGACGGGGGCCGAGGATGCGCTTGTCGTTAACAACAACGCTGCGGCCGTCCTCTTGGTGCTGAACACGCTCGCCCAGGGCCGTGAGGTTATCGTTTCGCGCGGTGAGCTGATCGAGATCGGCGGATCGTTCAGATTGCCGGACGTGTTCGAGCGCAGCGGCTCTCGGATGGTGGAAGTGGGAACGACGAACCGTACTCACCTTTCGGACTTCCGGGATGCGATCAGAAGCAGTACCGGCGCCCTGTTGTCGGCTCACTGGAGCAACTACTCGATATCGGGTTTCGTCGAGCGCGTGTCTCTCCGGGAACTGGCGGCGCTCGGGACGCACTTCGGTATTCCCGTGATTCACGATCTCGGGAGTGGCATCCTTGCCGAGCCCGCGAAGCTGGGACTCGCGGGCGAGATGACGGTCAGGGAAAGCGTCTCCGCGGGAGCGACGGTGTCGACGTTCAGCGGTGACAAGATACTCGGGGGCCCGCAGGCGGGGATCGCAGTGGGCACGGCGAGCGCCATCGCCCGCATGAGGGCCAATCCACTGATGCGGGCGCTTCGCCCCGGGAAGCTGACCCTGGCCGCGCTGGCGGCGACCCTTCAGAGCTATCTCAGGGGAGAAGCGGAGACGGCGGTCCCTGTGCTGGCGTCCATCCTGATCCCGCTCGACGCGCTCGCCCGAAGGGCAGAGGGTATGGCCGACTCGCTGGCGTCCTCGCTGGGCGATGTGGCGCGGGTGTCGGTGGTGGATCTGGAGGGACTGGTCGGCGGCGGAGCCGCGCCGGAGAGGGTGATACCCAGCATCGGTCTCGAGATAGAGCCGCGAGGTGATGTTTCGACGGGGTTCGTCAAATCGGCGATGCTGAGGCAATCGCCCGCCGTCGTGGCCCGGACTCATGAAGACCGGATCATCCTGGATCTGAGGACGGTCGCTGAGAGTCAGGATCCCGCGGTTATTGCCGCGTTGCTTAGCGCATTCGAGGAGAAATAGCTGTGGAACTGAGGTCCTCGTCGGGAGTGCATCGTGAAGAGCTCGAGCGTCTGCGCGAGTCCGGTGTGCTCGTTGGCTTCGTCACCCTGGAGCGTTTCGGGGAACCGCGTGCGCGTGTACTGGTGCGTCCGGTGATTGGGGATGGGGTCGCAGGGTGGATGCCGGACCTCGAGAGCTCCCTGGATGTCGTGAAGGGCGTTGTCGGGATCTCCGGAACGGACATGGCAGAGGCCGCGGGTCTCGCGGCCGACGCCGCAGCGTGGTTCGGTGACAGAGGAAGAGCGGTGGTCCTTGTAGACGCGGCCGTCGAACACCCCGTTCTTGGGAAGGCGCTCTACGAAGACCGCGATGAGGGATTGGTGGACGCGGTCCTGTTCGGAGTGTCGGGTGCCGCCGTTCTCCGGCGCACTCTCGCGGCGGGCGTAAGCGTGATCACGGCGGGTTCGCATCCCCTGTCGGTTGACAGCGTCTTCGAGACGGTGGAGTTCGCAAGGACGCTCAGGGGACTCGCTGAGGATGCGTTGGTTCTCGTGATCGTGCCTCCGAGCCATGTGCCGCAGACCCTGCGGCTTTTGGACGCCGCGGTCTGCGTTGCCGGGAGCAGCGCGGAGCTTGCGGCTCTGGCCTCGCTCACTGGTGACGTGAGGACGATAGGAGTGCTCGTTAGCGAGGGACGGGAGCTGGACGTGGACGTCGCGGATTCCGTGGACGCCGGGGAGTCCGTGGGCCTCGAGGGGTCCGGTGAGCGGGTCGAGGATCCAGTACTCGTGCTGCCGACGCGCGATCAACCCGGCATCGAGGAAGGAACTGAAGCGCCGGGGATGGATCCCACGCTCGAGGGTTTGGAACTCCGTGATGACGAGAGCGAAACAGCGCCTGAGGGTAACGAGAGCGCCCAGGACAGCTCCACTCTGATAGGCTCCCCCTCCGGACGCAGTCGGAGAAGGTCCCAGCATGTGGCTATTACGGTGGCAGTGCTTGTGATCGTCGGGATCGCGACGATCTTGTGGTGGTTCGTTGACGGAGAGCGCAGGTTTGCCTCGCGACTCGACGGACCTGTCCGGACGGCACAGGAGCGCGTGTTGCCGGATCGAGGCACGGAGATCTCAGAGGACGGGGCTCTGTCCCCCGGTGAACCGAGCGGAGACGTGCCGGCCGACGAAGGCGCGGCTGGCGCGGATCAAGGTCCGGGTGGCGCGGAAGAAGGCGTCGCTGGAGCGGAAGAAGGCGCGGCTGGGGCGGACGACTCCGCTGTGCGCCCGGCGCGCGAGCCGCTCGACGGGGACGCGGTGATCCGCGGACCCGGCGGTCGGTACCGTATCATGATCAGCTCGCATCGCCACGAGGGCGCAGCCGTCTTCGAAGCAGGACAGCTGATCGAGCAGGGTGTGGCCGTGGAGGTGGTGGGGGCGGAGGTGGAAGACAGAGGAACCTGGTTCCGGGTCGTGGTGTCCGGGGGGTATCCAACTGTCACGAGCGCGCGCGAAGTTCTTGACACCATCAAGGTTCTTGGGTATGAAGGTGCCTGGATAGAGCGTGTGGCCGACAACAAGTAACGAGTAAGGAGGGGCGGTGTACCTCAAGACGCTGGATCTCTTCGGGTTCAAATCCTTCGCGCACAAGCTGAGTCTTGAGTTCGGTCGCGGCATGACGTGCGTCGTCGGGCCCAACGGGTGTGGGAAAACGAACATCGCTGACGCCATTCGGTGGGTCCTGGGGGAACAGAGCCCCTCGGAGCTGCGCGGCGCCAGCATGGCCGACGTCATATTCAACGGCACGAAGCAGCGCCGTCGACTCGGTATGGCCGAAGTATCGCTGACTATCGACAATTCCGGCGGCTACCTTCCGACCGACTACACGGAGGTCGTCATCGGGCGACGCGTCTTCCGGTCGGGAGAGAGCGAGTATCTTCTCAACAAGACCCCCTGTCGACTCAGGGACATCCAGGACCTGTTCCTCGATACGGGCCTCGGCACGCGGACCTACTCGCTGATCGAGCGTAAGATGGTCGACTCGATCCTCTCGGACTCCAGCGGCCACCGCCGCTTCATGTTCGAGGAAGCGGCCGGTATCATGAAGTACAAGGTCCGGAAGCGCTCGACACTCAACAAGATCGCCGCCACCGAAAGCGACATGCAGCGCGTGTCTGATATCATCAGCGAGGTCGAGAAGCAGGTGAGGTCGCTCAAGCGTCAGCTGGCGCAGGCGCGGCGGCACCGGCGCTACACCGACGGCCTCAAGGAACTGGATATCTCGCTGGGTCGCAGGGAATACGCCGAGTGGCAGGCCAGGAAGGACGAGTCGAGCGGCCGGCTCGACCAGCTGCGCGGGACGATACGCGATTGTGACGCAGTGCTCGGGAGGTCCGAGCGTGACGGCATGGGTGTCCGCACGGAGCGCCACGACAAGGAAGAGGCACTGGAGAGTCTCGAGATAGAGATCGGCGAACTGGATGCGCGGGCGCGTTCACTCGCGGACGGACTCCTGGTCGCCACCGAGAGGCGCAGTGCGTCGGAGCGCCGCGTCGCGGAACTGGACACAGAACTCACCGACATAAGGGCCGATCTGTCTCTCGCGCTTACGAAGGTGGCGCGACTCGATGACGAGATCAATGGAGCCGCGGAGAGGGCCGAGGAACGCGACGGCGAGCTGTCGTCCGTGACGGAAGGCCTGTCCGACGTTGAAGGGGAGTATCGCAGACTCAGGGATCTGCTCGACGGGCAGAAACAGACTCGACTCGCCGGTCTCGAGAGTTCGGCGGGACTCAAGGGAGAACTCGAGAGCTACAGGACGCGTCTGGACGATCTGTCGGAGGAGCACGTCGCCCTCGAGGCGGGACTCGGTGAGAACAGGGGGGCACTCGCCGAGAAGGAAGAACTCATCCTGACGGCGCTGGAGTCTGAGAAGAGCCTCCGCGAAGTGGCTCACGAGGCCGCGGTCGCGCACAAGCAGGGGACCGCCTCGCTTGACGGCGCCAGAGAGAATCTCCTCGGAGCGCGCGAGCGCAAGACGAAGCTCGAGGGAGAACTGGACGCGGCAGAGCACAAGAGGCAGCTTCTGTCCGAGATGCGCGACGGCTACGGCGGCTTCCAGGAGGGTGTGCGATCGCTGCTGACTGACGACGCGGGCACGGTCACGGGGCTTGTGGGAACGGTGGCCGACGTGATCAGCGTCGATCAGGGCATGGAGGGCGCCATCGAGACGGCGCTGGCGGGTGCGGTGCAGTACATCGTAACTCGTGACGTACAATCGGCGCGAGATGCCATGGGGCATCTTTCCAGAGGTGCGCTCGGCAAGGCGACATTCATCCCGGTCTCCGAGCTCGCCGGAATCCACGTGGAACGTCCGCCTGAAGGCGTTCTGTCGGCGGACGGTGTGGTGGGCCGGGGGTCGGACGTGGTCAGCTGTGACGCTTCCCTGGGAACGCTGCCCGAGTTCCTGCTCGAGGGCGTTGTGATCGTGCGCGACCTCGACACCGCGCTGGCTCTCAGGGGGCGAGAGGACGCGCGTACCCTGGCATTCGTCACTCCAGAGGGCGACATGGCGACCGCGGCGGGGGTCCTGTCCGGGGGGCGCCCCGGGAATGAGGAGGCCGGCCTCCTGCGGCGCTCTGAGCGGCTCAAGGCGGCGGAGCGAGACGCGGAGGAACTCACGAAGCGTCTGGCGGAGGCGAGGCAGAACGAGGAGAAGGTAGAGCGTGAGCTGGCCGATGCGTCGGAGGCCGCGGAGCGGGCGGAGGCCGCGGCGGAACGTGCGGAGGCCGAGCTCTGGGAAGCCAAGCGACAGCTCACTGAGCTGGAACTAGGTAAGACGCACCTCGCCGACAGCGGCGCCCGGCTCGCGGCCAATCGGGACGCGCTTGGCGTCAGGATGGAATCCACGAGAAAGGACGTCGCGCTGCTGGCCGATCGACTGTCTCAGCTCTCGAGGGGCGAGGACGAGCTGGGAGAGCAGGTGGGCGAACTCGAGCGGAGATTCAAGCTCGCCGAGAGGGAGCGCGCCAAGGCGGCGGAGAAGGAGAAGCAGACTGAGATAGGCGCCGCCGCCGCGAGGTCTGAACTCACGCAGCTGAAGGCGGAGCACGCACAGCTCAACGAGAACGTGAGGACGGCGCGGAGCGCCATCGAGAGGAAGATGGAGGAACGCGAGCAGCACACACGCGTCGTGACCCAGTTGGACACTCGCAATGCGGCCGACGGCGAGGTCCTTTCCGGTCTGAACGAACAGAAGAACGCGATCGAGCGGGACAGGGACTCGATGCGCGATCTGGTGAGGGAGCTCCGCGTTCGGATAGAGAGGCTGGACGAGGGTACCAAGTCGTCCAGGGAGGCCAGGGACGGAGCGCAGGTCGAGCTGCACGAGATCGAGCTTAGGAACACCGAACTCCGGAGCCGGTTCGAGTCCTTGCGGGAGCGGCTCATGGAGGAGTACTCCGCTGATGTTCAGGAACTCGGCGACCTCCCGTCCGGGGAGGACGCGCCGCTCTTCGACGCTCCGAAGGCGAGGGAGGAGATCGAACGCCTCAAGGCGCGTCTGCGCGCGATGGGACCGGTCAACCTCCTTGCGCTTGACGAGTATGACGAGGAGAGCAAGCGCCTTGAGTTCCTCACGGGGCAGTATGAGGACCTCGAGAAATCCAAGGAGTCCCTGAAGGCCGCGATCAACAAGATCAACGAGACCGCGCGCGAGATGTTCCTCGAGACGTTTGCGCTGGTGCAGCGGAACTTCATCGATGTGTTCCAGCGGCTCTTCGAGGGGGGAGACGCGGACCTCAGGCTCGCCGAACCGGACAATCCACTCGAGTCGGCCATCGAGATAGTGGCATCACCACGGCAGAAGAGACTCGGCCGTCTCTCGCTGCTCTCGGGCGGCGAGAGGGCGCTGACGGCGATCGCGCTCCTGTTCGCGATCTACCTGGTCAAGCCGTCTCCGTTCTGTATTCTTGACGAGGTGGACGCGCCGCTTGACGACGCGAACGTGCAACGATTCGTCCGCATGCTGAGGGAGTTCTCCGCACGGACCCAGTTCATCATCATCACGCACAACAAGGCGACCATGAAGGAGACCGATCGTCTCTACGGCATCACGATGGAGGAGTCGGGCGTTTCCAAGGTCGTTTCTGTCAGTCTCGATCACGCACGGGAAGAGGTGGCGAGTGAGGAAACCGTTCTCGAGACTGCGTGATGGTCTGGCGAAGACAAGGCGGGCGATCACAGAGGGGATCCGGGGAGCGCTCGGTCGAGGCGGAGGCCTTGACGGCGCCGCGCTGGATTCGATAGAAGAGATCCTGATTGCAGCCGACCTCGGGGTCGAGACCGCCCTCCACCTGGTGGATGCACTCCGGAACCGCTTCGGAGGGAACGGCGCGGGCTCGGAGGAAGAGGTCAGGGAATTCCTCGCCGTGGAGATAGAACAGACGCTGCGAGCTGCTGAGCGAGAGGGCGCCCAGGGAGAACCCGGGGCGCCTCTTGTCGTCATGGTGGCGGGCGTCAACGGAGTGGGCAAGACAACCACGATCGGCAAGCTCTCGCGCATTCACGCAGACGAGGGACGCAGTGTCATCCTGGCGGCGGCGGACACGTTCCGGGCCGCCGCGAGCGAGCAGCTGTCCATCTGGGCGGACAGGAGCGCCGCGCAGTTCGTCGGGGGCCAGCTGGGTGGTGACGCGGCCGCCGTCGCGTACGATGCTCTGGACGCGGCGATCGCCCGTTCGGCGCAGGTGCTTCTGGTGGACACGGCCGGCCGGCTCCACACGCAGAAGAACCTGATGCAGGAACTCGTGAAGGTCAAACGAGTCCTCGGCAAACGACTTGCCAGCGCGCCCCACGAGGTGCTGCTCGTGATCGATGCGAACACGGGGCAGAACGCGCTCTTGCAGGCCAGGGTGTTCGATGACGCACTGGGTCTGACGGGGCTCGTGCTGACCAAGCTCGACGGGACCGCGCGCGGGGGCATCGTCGTCGCCATCGCCAGGGAGCTATCCATTCCCGTGCGGTTCGTGGGGGTGGGTGAGGCCATCGATGACATCGAGCCTTTCGACGCCTCCGCCTTCGCCAGGGGCCTCCTGGGAGTGCCCGCAGTGAGTTCCGAGACGACTTGACACCGCCCCACCGGGGTGGTAGATTCTCTAGTGACATCTGAATACAAGTTCCTTCGGGGCGGGGTGCAAGTCCCCACCGGCGGTCAGAGCCCGCGAGCGGAGCAATCCGCAGAGCCTGTGTAATCCAGGCGCCGACAGTGAAAGTCTGGATGGTAGGAGGAGCCGGCACGGTAGCAGTTTGTACTCGTGTCTCGTAGCGCCTCGAAGGATGTACGGGGCGCGTTTTCTTTGCCCGGCGGTGTTTCTCAGCGTCGCAGGGGATCCTTCTCACTGCTACATGAGGCGGTGGCGGTTTGAGTATGACGACGAAGAACCGAGACAGAACTCGCAGCGACGTCGACTCGTTCTTCATGAGCAGAGCATTCGAGCTGGCGAAGCGCGGGCGGGGCGCCACCAGTCCCAACCCGGTCGTCGGTGCGGTGATCGTCAGAGACGGCGAGATAGTTGGCAGCGGCTATCACGAGCGTTACGGGAGCGCGCACGCCGAGGTGAACGCTCTCGCTGAGGCCGGCGCGAGGGCATCCGGAGCCACGCTATACGTCACGCTGGAGCCGTGCTCTATCTCAGGTAAGACCCCGCCGTGCACGGACGCGATAGTTGCGGCGGGCATCGCCAGAACCGTGGTTCCGGTCGAGGACCCGAACCCGAGAGTGTCAGGGGAGGGCATCTCGATCCTTCGAAATGCGGGGGTAGAGGTTGACCTTGGTCTGATGCACGAAGAAGCGCGGAGTCTGAACGCTGCGTACTTCAAGTATCGGAGTACGGGACTACCGTTCACCACGCTCAAGCTCGCGCTCTCACTGGACGGGCGCATCGCGCCGCCACCGGGCGGCACACGCTGGACCTCGTCCGAAGCGTCCCGCGAACTCGTACACGCAATGAGAGCAAAGGTCGACTGTGTGATGGTCGGCATAGGCACGGTCCTGGCCGACGATCCGTTGTTAACTGACAGGCGGACCCGGACCGGTGGTCACGCGCCGGATGGCATGTCTCCCGACGGCGGCCCGCGGCAGCCGGCGCGGCTGGTACTGGACACGCACCTGCGCACTCCGCTCGAGTCGGCCATTGTCAGCGGCGCCCGTGATGTCCGGACCATCGTGGTGTGTCGTGAGAGCGCTGATCCGTCGCGCCGCGCGCAGCTTGAGGGAGCCGGTGTCGCCGTGTGGAGTGCAGGCACTCTCGACGGAAGACTCGATCTGGACGTCGTCTTGAGGCGGGCGGCCGCCGAGGGACTCATCTCGGTGCTGTCCGAGGGTGGCGCTGGCGTTGCGAGCTCGCTCTTGAACGGAGGGTTCGTCGACCGCGTGGCGTTCTTCGTGACGCCGAAACTGTACGGCGGCGGGGGGGTACCGGCACTTGGAACGCTGGACGACAGCTGGTGGAGCGAGCGCAGCAGACTGGTCAACGGAACGTGGACGGAGATTGGCGGTGACTGTCTGTTTGAGTCGGATGTGTTTGCCTCGGACGGGGAGCCCGTCTAAGGAGAGCCCTTGATGTTCACAGGTCTCGTGGAGTGCAAGGGAAGAGTCGTGTGGATGCGTCGGGTGGCCGGCGCGGCGATCATTCGGATCACGGCACCCTTCGCTTCCGAACTCGAGCAAGGCGAGAGCGTGTCGGTGAAGGGCGTCTGCCAGACGGTCGTCCGGTCCGACGCCGCCGGGTTCGAGGTCGAGGCCGTGGCCCAGACGCTTGCGGTCACGACGCTCGGGGAGTTGGGGAGTGGCGACGAAGTGAACCTCGAACGCGCGCTCAGACTGGGCGACAGGCTCGGTGGCCACATGGTCGCCGGGCACGTGGACGGCGTCGCCCGCGTTCTGGAACTCCGCAGCGACAGGGACGGGACTCGGCTGACGCTGGAACTGCCCGCTCCGCTTGTTCGGTACGTCGTGGCGCGTGGTTCCATCGCGGTGGACGGTGTCAGTCTGACGGTGGCGGAGGTATCGGGCGAGCGAGTGACCGTGGCTCTGATCCCGGAGACGCTGCGAGCCACAGGGGCCGCTTCGTACGAACCCGGCATGAAGGTCAACATAGAGACGGACATTCTGGCGAAACACCAGGAGAAACTGCTCGAACGACAGGGTGAAGCATCGGGCCCGCCGGACGGGAAGAAGAGCGCAGGCGGGTTGACAGAGAAACGACTCAGGGAACTGGGATTCATGGAGTGAGGATCATGAAGGAAAGACTCCGTACGGTTACGGCCGCGATCGAGGACATCCGTCAGGGCAAGATGATCATCGTGGTCGACGATGAGACAAGGGAGAACGAGGGCGACCTGATCATGGCCGCCGAGAAGGTGACGCCCGAAGCGATCAACTTCATCTCCCGGGAGGGCCGGGGACTCATCTGCGTGTCGATGACCGGCGCGCGCCTCGACGACCTCGATCTTCATCCAATGGTGGGGAAGAACACGTCGATAATGGGCACGGCCTTCGCCGTGTCGGTCGACGCGGTCAAGGGGACGACGACCGGCATCTCGGCGCACGACCGCGCGACCACCATCGAGGCTTTGGTCGCTCCCGCCACAAGGCCGTCCGACCTCGGGAGACCGGGCCACATTTTCCCGCTGCGCGCGAGTGAGGGAGGAGTCCTCAAGCGGGCCGGCCACACGGAGGCGGCGGTGGACCTGGCGAGACTGGCGGGTCTGGCGCCCGCCGGAGTGCTGTGCGAGATCATGGGTGAGGACGGGAGCATGGCGAGGATGCCGGAGCTCACGCGCATGGCCAAGCGCTTTGAGCTGGGCATCGTGAGCGTCCGCTCCATCATCGAGTACAGGCGGTCGACCGAGAGACTCGTGCACGCGGCCGCGCGGACGGTCCTGCCGACGAGGTACGGCGAGTTCGAGCTGGTGGTATACGAGAGCGACCTCGATCGTGACCCGCATCTCGCGCTGATCAAGGGGGAACCGGCGCCCGAGAAGGACGTGCTGGTCCGGGTGCACTCCGAGTGTCTGACCGGCGACGTCTTCGGGTCGGCGCGGTGCGACTGCGGCGACCAGTTGGGACAGGCACTGGAAGCGATAGAGCGGGAGGGCGAGGGCGTCTTCCTCTACATGCGTCAGGAGGGGCGCGGGATCGGCCTTCTCAATAAGCTCAAGGCCTACGAACTCCAGGACAATGGTAGAGATACAGTGGAAGCCAACGAGGAGTTGGGCTTCGAAGCCGACCTGAGGGACTACGGGATCGGGGCGCAGATCCTTGCTGATATCGGAGTCCGTCGCATAAGGCTCCTGACGAACAACCCGCGGAAGGTGGTAGGGCTGGAGGGCTACGGGCTGACGATCGTGGAGAGAGTGCCGATCGAGATAGAACCCACTGACAGGAACAGGCGCTATCTGACGACGAAGAAGGAGAAGCTGGGACATCTGCTGGAGCTGGAGAAGTGCGCCGTCTGCACGAGCGGCGGCTCTGGTCCGGAACGAGACGAGTAACGGAGGGAACTGAAGACATGAGCAAGGTCTACGAGGGGAACATCACCGGTAAGGGACGGAAGTTCGCGATCGTCATCTCGCGGTTCAACGAATTCGTCTCGCTCAGGCTTCTGGAAGGGGCGATGGACTGTCTGAGGAGGCACGGGACGGCCGACGATGACATCTCCGTTGCGTGGGTGCCGGGCGCCTTTGACATCCCCGCGGTCGCCAAAAGAATGGGTGGCTCCGGGAGTTACGATGCGGTAATATGCTTGGGCGTGGTCATCCGTGGGGCGACCCCGCATTTTGACTACGTGGCCTCGGAAGTTTCGAAGGGTGTTGCGCATGTGGCGGCGGAAACGGGTGTTCCTGCCGTCTTCGGAGTCGTGACGGCCGACAGCCTGGAACAGGCCATCGAGCGCGCCGGGTCGAAGAGCGGAAACAGGGGATGGGACGCGGCGCAGTCGGCCATGGAACTGGCCGACCTCTACGCGTGTATGGAATAGTGGACGGCGAGAGGGGCGTTCCATTCATGGACGTCAGAAGGGAAGGCCGCGAGCTCGCCGTGATGCTCCTGTATCGCGAGAAGCTGACGGGGCTTGCGGACCTGACGATACCGGACATAGAGGATGTCAGCGCGGATGCAGTGCGATTCGCGGGCAAGCTCCTGTCCGGCGTGCGTTCCGATCTTCCGGCCATTGACGCCGCAATATCCGAGGCGAGCGAGCACTGGGATATCTCCCGGATGGGCCTCGTGGATCTCGCGATGCTCCGTGTTGGTGTGTACGAGCTGCTCGAGCGGCCGGACACGCCGGTTGGCGTCATCATCAACGAGGCGGTGGAGATAGCCCGCAAGTTCAGTTCGGATGAATGCAGCAGGTTCGTCAACGGAGTCCTCGACCGGATAGCCGGGGACGTCAGAGGCGAGGTGAACACGGAGGACTGACAGACTCCCGTGCGATACGCCATTCTGAGCGACATACACGGCAACTACGAGGCCTTCACGGCGGTGCTCAAGGCAGTCGACGGGATGGACATCGATGATGTCGTTTGCCTCGGGGATGTTGTGGGCTACGGCGCCAATCCCAACGAGGTCGTTGAACTCGCGAGAACGAGAGTCAGGGTGACCATCCTAGGCAACCATGACCAGGCGGCCGTGGACCCGGCCGAGGAAGCGCACTTCAACTCGTGGGCCGTGCAGGCCATCCGCTGGACGCGCGACAGGCTGACCGCGGACAGCTTGGACTACCTCAGAAGCTTGGCTTACGAGAGCCTTCTTCCGGATGTCCGCTTCGTTCACGCGTCTCCGAGTGAGCCCGAGAAGTGGCGTTACATCCTGAGTCCCCAGGCGGCGGCGCGGGAATTCTCGACGTTCGAGGAGTCGTTCTGTTTCATCGGTCACTCGCACGTGCCTATGATAGTCCTGAGAACGGAAGTCGGGACCAGTGAACTGCTGGACGGCGAAGTAGCCCTGCCGGCGGGCGCGCGCGTGCTGATAAATGTTGGGAGCGTGGGGCAGCCGAGGAACGGCGATCCGCGCGCGAGCTTCGCGGTCCTGGATCTTGAGGACAGGAGCGCGCATCTGGTCCAGGTTCCGTACGACGTTGACGCGGCACGTGCCAAGATAGTCGAGGCTGGGTTGCCTCGATTTCTGGGGGACAGGCTCCTGCTCGGACAGTAGACGGTCGACCGGAGGATGAACATGCTGACAGCAAGCGTCGGCGTGATGGCATACAACGAAGAGCAGAACATCGGCAAGCTCCTGACGGCACTCAAGGGACAGTCCCTCGAGAACGTGGAGATTCGCCAGATCATCGTGGTGTCCAGCGGCTCGAGCGACCACACCGACGAGATAGTCGCCGAGTGCGCGGCGAAGGACGACCGGATATCGCTCATCAGGCAGGAACAGCGCATGGGCAAGGCATCGGCCATCAATCTGTTCCTGGATGCGGCCGAAGCGGATATCTTCGTGCTTGAGAGCGGCGACACCATCCCTGCGCCCGATTGCGTGGAGCGCATGCTCGCGCCCTTCACCAACTCCGGCGTGGGCATGAGCGGGGGCAGACCCGTTCCCGTCGATGACCCGAACACATTCATGGGTTTCGTGGTCCACATGCTGTGGCGGCTCCACCACATGCTGGCGCTCAAGTCGCCGAAGCTGGGAGAGATGGTCGCTTTCCGGTCGTTTGTGAGATCTATCCCAGCGGATACCGCGGTGGACGAAGCCAGCATCGAGGCCCTCGTCATCGAGGAAGGACTGTCGCTGGCGTACGCGCACGATGCCATCGTCTACAACAAGGGGGCCGCGACGGTCGGCGATTTCCTCAAGCAAAGACGGCGCATCTACGCGGGGCACATCTGGCTGTCGAAGGTCCAGTCCTACGAGGTGTCGACCAAGAAGGTCGGCGGCATTCTCTCGGTTCTGCTGGAGGATCTCAAACCGACCCCGCGGACGCTTCTGTGGACAGCCGGCGGCGTGTTCCTGGAGTTCGTGGGACGCCTGCTGGGCGCCATCGACTATCACGTCCTGAAGAGGAACCCCTACACGTGGGAAGTGTCCCACAGTACGAAGAACCTCGACGCGCCCGTGAGTCATGACAGCGGAGCGAGGGGGGCGGGGGCGCTCGATGGTTGAGATCCTCGCGAAGATCCCATTCTACAAGCTGGCCCGCGCGACGGGGTGGCCCCGCGTGCTCCCGCTGAACCTGACGGTCAGCGTTACGTATCGCTGCAACTCCCGATGCCTCACGTGCAACGTCTACACAAAGGAAGCGGCTGAGTTTACGGTGGACGAGTTCGATCGGACCTTCCGGTCGCTCGGCCGCGCGCCGTACTGGTACACGATGAGCGGCGGCGAGCCCTTCCTTCGATCCGACCTGCCGGATATCTGCGCGAGTGCGTACCTGCACGGCAAGCCTAGGATAATCAACATACCGACCAACGGTCTCCTCTCGTCGCGAATACCCTCAATGGTCGAGGAGATCGCGCGGCGCTGCCCGAGAACACAGATCATCATCAACCTCTCACTCGACGGCATAGAGGACGAGCACGACAGGATCAGGGGCGTTCCCGGCAGCTTCGAGAAGGCCGTCGAGACGTACCGCGGCCTGCGGGCTCTGAACGTCCCGAATCTTGCCTTGGGTGTTCACACCGTGATCTCAGTACACAACGTCGAGCGGATACCCGCAATCTATGAGCACATCACCCGGGAGCTCGCTCCCGACTCGTTCATCACGGAGATCGCGGAGGAACGAGTGGAACTCGAGACGATCGGCGCCTCGATAACACCGCCGGCGGATGCGTACGGCCGCGCCGTCGACTTCCTGATCGCGCGCATCAGGGAGCAGAGTTACTCGGGCATCTCGCGCATCACGCAATCGTTCCGGATCCGCTATTACGAACTGGTGAAGCGCTTCCTCGCTGCCGGCGGCCAGCCGATCCCGTGCTACGCGGGAGTGGCGTCGGCCCAGATCGCTCCGGATGGCCACGTGTGGTTCTGCTGCATCAAGGCCGAGTCGATGGGGAACCTGCGCGACGTGGATTACGACTTCCGCCGCATCTGGTACGGCGAGCCGGCGGTGGAGGAACGGAAGAGGGTCCGTGCAGGCGACTGTTCGTGTCCACTCGCGAACGCCGCCTACACGAACATGCTGATGCACGTGCCGACGGTCGCGGGCGTGGCCTTCGAGGTTGCAGCAGGACGGAGCGGTGGGAAGACAAGGAGAGCGTGAGAAGTGGCCGTTTTTCTGGAGGAGATAGGACGCTACCGGCTGGAGGATGTGCGGAACGCGATAGGTCGGGCCCTGGACGAACTGGGCGTGGACCTCTCGGGCAAGCGCACGGCGTTCATCAAGCCCAACCTCGTCATCGCCGCGAAGCCCGGGACGGCCGTCGTGACACACCCCGTGGTGGTCGAGGCGCTCGTCGGCGTACTGCGGGAGCGAGGACTCACGTCGATCTCGATGGGTGATGGACCGGGGGTCGGACTCGACGTCGAGAAGGTCTTCCGCGTGACCGGGTACAGGAAGCTCTCCGAGCGCCTGGGTGTTGAACTCGTCAATCTCAACACCACGGAGCGACGGAAGAGGGAATGGAAGTACGGGGAGATGGGAGTTCCCGCGATAGTCGAGGACACCGACCTCTATGTCAACGTACCGAAGCTCAAGACGCACGGTTACACGAAGGTCACGCTTGCGGTCAAGAACCACAAGGGCCTGCTGTCCGAGGCCGACAAGAAGCGCGATCATCAGTTGGGGTTGCACGATCCTCTGGCCCAGCAGGCCACGATACGTCCCCCTGACCTCATCGTGCTGGACGGCATAACAGGAGTGGAGGGGGACGGCCCCCTCAACGGCAAGGTTGTGAAGTCGCGCGTCTTCGCGGTCGGCACCAACATGGTCGAGGTCGATGCGGTGGCCGCGCGTCTGATGGGGTTCGATCCTGCCGAGATAGAGCACCTGAGACTGGCGCACGAACTCGGCGTGGGCAACATGGACCCCGAGGTCAGGGGAGCAGCGCCCTCGAGGCAGTTTGAACCTGCCAACGAGGAGTTCGGCCGCGTCGCGAACATCTACTCGTGGCGCGATCCTACCGCGTGCTCCATGTGCATCGACTCATTCAGCGGAGCGGCACACCTGGCGGTGCGCAAGCCGAAGTACTGGTTTACGCTGGTACCGAAGCTGGCGTACTGGGGCGTGTTCAAGAAGCTCCACATCATCCAGGGGAAGGCGGCACGGCTTCCGGGTGAGCGCGGACGAGTCATCTGCCTCGGACAATGCACCCGCGACCTTGCGGAGAGCGAGGGCCTCACGCACATAGCCGGGTGCCCACCGACGCCCGAGGAAGTGGCCGAGACTCTGAGGAAGGAACTCTAACGCATGGCGGCGACGGACAAGGACACCGGACTGGGAACCAGCTACGAGCGCATCGCCGTGGCGCGGCTCCTCGCGGGACTCGCTGAGAGGTACACCATCAGCAAGGTGCTCGAGGGCCCCACGGACGGCATAACAGGAATCAGCGGGCTCAACAGCATTCCTCTCGCGCAGCGTGGTGCGTCCGTCGAACTCGTGCTCGGGGATCCCGACGAGGTCGTGCTTGCCGAGCGCGCCTGGGAGACGCTTGGTCTGAAGGACAGGGTCACGATTCGGGCGGCCGGCGGGGATTCTCTCGGGGTCGAGCCACGCTCCTACGATCTGGTGTGGAACTTCAACTCGCTTCCCATTGTCGCGTCGGCTGACGCACTTCTGGACGAGATGTGCGAGGCCAGCCGTGAATTCGTCATGGTCTTCGTTTCCAACACGTGGAACTACGGGTTCCCGATCCATCGCCTTCACCACAAGGTCGCGGGTGAACCATGGAGCCACGGGAACATCTCCGTGATGAACACACGAATGGTATCCGAGAGGCTCGAGCAGCGGGGATTCAAGATCATCGAGCGCCTGCTGGTCGACACCCCGTGGTGGCCGGACATCGATTCACCGATAGAGGAGGTCGCCGCGACCTTCCTTCCATTCCTCAAGAGGTTCGTCAGCGGTTCGAAGAGGCTGGAGAGGTACACCTGGACGATAGACACGCTCCCGTACTTCGACGAGGAGCGACTCGCCCGTCTCCTGTCCGACATCGAGAAGCACTTCGCGATAGAGAACACCGGATTCAAACCCCTCAAGATCTTCTTTGCGCACCACAGAGGCGTGCTCGCGCGGAGGACCGGGGGCGGGGAGGCGTCGGTTTGAGTCGGCGACTCCGCATAACGCTCGGGATCATAGCGGGCGTTGTTCTCCTGGCACTCGCCCTGTGGGGCGTGGATGCGACCGAGCTTCGGAACAACATCGCCCGAGCGAAGGTCGGCTGGCTCGCCGCCGCCGCCGTTCTCTACCTCGCCGCGTACTTCGTGCGCAGTCTCAGATGGCGCGCCATTCTCCACCCAATCGTTCCTGTCCGCGTCTCCGAGAGCTTCCACATGCTCATGGCCGGGTATTTCCTCAACTACATCATCCCGATCAGAGCGGGGGAAGTGGCGAAGTCGTTCTTTCTGAAGAGGCTCAAGGGTGTGCCGATCGCGACGACCCTCCCGACGGTGTTTGTGGACAAACTGTTCGAACTCGTCTCGATCCTCTTCGTCGTCACCATGCTGCCGATACTCTCGATCAGCATGAGCGCGACGCTCGCCGCGCTGATCTACACCGTCCTGGCCATCTTCCTGCTGGCGATCGGGTTGCTCTTCTTCGCGTTTCGAAACCCGGACGGCGCCTCACGTCTTCTGTGCGCCCTGTTCTCGTGGATGCCCCACCGTGTCTACAGTAAGCTGTCCGAATTCATCAGCCTCTTCGTGCAGGGCATGGGGGTCGCCAGACGTGAGGCCCGCACGCTCTGGATGTTTCTGGGGCTGACGGGCCTCGCCGTGCTCATCGACGGGCTCTACTTCTACTTCATGTTCAGGGCCTTTTCGGTCGATGTCGCCTTTACGAGAGTCCTCTTCGGGTATACTCTGCTGACGTTGTCGTACATCCTGCCGACGCCACCGGCACAGATCGGCTACAACGAGTTCGTGATAGGGCTGATCTTCGCGGGAGGAATCGCGGTGGGCGGTGTGGCCCGAGATGAGGTGATGGCAGTGGTCATAGTCGCACACGCGATGACGGGGCTTCTCATCGCAGGTGTCGGCATGTGGTCGTTTGGTGCGATGGGTATCAAGGTGAAAGAGAGCTTCAGGAGGGTGGCCGGCGTCGCAGGGGACGACGGCACGAAGAGCGGGAGGTCGGAGCGTGAGTGAGATCGTCCTAGTGACTGGCGCGGCGGGTTTCGTGGGTTCGCACGTCGTCGAGCGTTTGCTGGCGGACGGGAAGACCGTGCGCGGTGTGGACGCCTTCATCGACTACTACCCGCGGGCGGTCAAGGAAGAGAATCTCAGGGCGGCGATGGAGAGCGATTCCTTCGAGCTCGTCGAGGCCGACCTGGCGGTGGCGGATCTCACGCCTATCCTCGAAGGGGTGACGTCGGTTTGTCATCTGGCCGCGCAGGCCGGGGTCCGTGCCAGTTGGGGAACGACCTTCTCCACCTACATCGACTGCAATATCCTGTCGAGCCAGCGCCTTCTCGAAGCGGTCAAGGACCGAGCGCTCTCGAGGTTCGTGTACGCGTCCAGCTCATCAGTCTACGGCGAGACGACGGACCTTCCGATGCGGGAGAATGGGCTGACGTGTCCCGTGTCTCCTTACGGTGTGACGAAGCTGGCGGCCGAGCACCTCGCGGTTCTTTACAATCGGAACTACGGCGTGCCGACGGTGTCGCTCAGGTACTTCACCGTCTACGGTCCGCGGCAGCGGCCCGACATGGCGTTCCACCGTTTCATCCGCTCGGGGCTTCTGGGCGAGCCGATTACGATCTTCGGTAACGGCCATCAGACGCGCGACTTCACGTATGTGGGCGACATCGTCGCCGCGACCGTGGCGGCCCTGGAATCGGGGCCCGAGGGAGGTGTGCTGAACGTCGGAGGCGGAAGTCGTGTCACACTCAATGAGGCACTGGACGCCATAGAGAGCACTCTCGGTATCAAATTGGAGAGGCGGTACATCGAGCGCGCCAGAGGAGATGTTACGGACACACTGGCGGACAATTCGAGGGCGAGGGACATGCTCGGCTTCCGTCCGACCGTGGGGCTCGAGGAAGGTCTGGCGCTCGAACGCGGATGGATGGAATCGGCCGTGCTGACGCCTGGTGCAGCCGCGAACGAGGAGGCTAGCTGATACATGGACATCTCTGTCGTAATACCGTTGCTGAACGAGGCCGACAGCCTGAGGGAGCTCTACGAACGCATCGACGACGCGCTCGGCCCTCTCGGCCGCGAATGGGAAGTGATCTTCATCAACGATGGAAGCACCGACTCCTCGATGGACGTTCTGCGCAGCCTTCACGAGGAGAAGGAGAACGTCAGGGTGCTCGTGTTCGGGAGAAACCTCGGCAAGTCGGCCGCGCTCAGTGTGGGTTTCAAGGAAGCCGTGGGAGACGTCGTTTTCACCATGGACGCCGATCTACAAGATGACCCCGCGGAGCTGCCTGTGATGCTCAAGATGATAGAGAGCGGGTACGACCTCGTGTCGGGATGGAAGAAGGAGCGCAGGGACCCACTCTCGAAGCGGCTCCCGTCGAAGCTCTACAACGCGGTGACCGGGAGGCTGTCCGGCGTCGGGATCCACGACATGAACTGCGGACTCAAGGCGTACCGCAAGCAGGTCGTGAAGACCATCCGGGTGTACGGCGAACTCCACCGCTACACGCCCGTCCTGGCACAGTGGGCGGGCTTCACGGTGACCGAGGTTGTGGTCAAACACCACGCTCGCAAGCACGGACGCTCGAAGTTCGGCGCGGAGCGCTTCCTCAGAGGCTTCTTCGACCTCCTGACGGTGCTATTCCTGCGACGCTACATCACAAGACCACTCCACCTCTTCGGGATGTTGGGTGGGGTGCTCTTCTCAGGCGGGTTCCTGGCGGGGCTCTACCTCACGATCCTGAAGATCATGGGGCAGGCGATAGGCCGCAGGCCCCTCCTGACGCTCGCGATTCTTCTTATGGTCGTCGGTGTGCAGTTCGTCTCGTTGGGACTCCTGGGAGAGATGCTGGCAAATCTCAGAGGGGACGACATCTCGTACCCACTGAGGGAGCGTCTCGGGCGGAAGGACGGTGGGCTTGGCGATAAGTCCTGAGAAGAGCTCGTCAGCGGACGCGCCTCTCGGATCCGATGCGAGCGCGCGGATCGCCATTGTCGGTCCGGCATATCCTCTGAGGGGTGGCAACGCGCTCTTCGTGGCGCACCTCTACGACAGCCTGCGGCTTGACCACGACGCCTATGTCGTCTCATTCAGACGGCTGTACCCCTCGCTGCTCTTCCCGGGCAAGACACAGATGAACCTGAGCCACGACCCCGTCAAGAGCACGCCGTCGCGGCAGATGATCGACTCGGTGAATCCGTTCTCCTGGATTGAGGCGGTCCGGTGGATAACTCAGCCGAAGAGACAACCGGACCTGGTAGTCTTCGTTTGGTGGAACCCGTTCTTCGGGGTCTGCTATGGCGCCATGGCACGGATGCTGAGGCGGAAGCTCGGCCACCGCGTCATGTTCGTGTGTGAGAACGTCGTATCGCACGAGAATAGATTCGTCGATCGATTCCTGACGAGATTCGCGCTGAGCGCGGCAGACTACTTCATGGTTCTCTCTGGAGTGGTCGCCAGCCGTGTCCACTCGCTCTTCCCGAGGACGCCGGTGCGACAAGCGGCCCTGCCGATCTACACCTGCTACAATCCGTCCGGTGTCGACCGCGATGCGGTACGGGAATCGCTTGGGCTCACGCGGCCGACCGTGCTCTTCTTCGGTTACGTCCGTGAGTACAAGGGTCTTGCTTACTTGCTGCGCGCGATGCCCATGATACTCGAGGAGATCGACGTTGACCTCCTCGTGGTCGGCGAGTTCTACGACGACCGCTCCAAGTACGACCACATCATAGAGAAACTGGACATAGGGAAGCGCGTCCGCGTCGTAGCGGAGCACGTCCCGGATGAAGCCGTCGGCAACTATTTCGGAGCAGCGGATGTGGCGGTCCTGCCGTACGTCTCAGCCACGCAGAGCGGTATTACACAGATAGCCTTTGCCTTCGGGCTTCCCGTGATAAGCACGAACGTCGGTGGGCTGCCCGAGGTGGTGCGGGAAGGGGAAACGGGCTATATTGTAGAGCCTGGGGACGAGCGGAAGCTCGCCCGCGCGATCGTGCGCTACTTCACCGCCGGAGACGCTCCGCGGATGAGAGCGAACGTGGCCGTGGAGGCGCAGCGTGATCACGCTGGTGACCTGATGCGGAGGGCCGTGCAGGACTTTCTCGAGATGGCGAGGTCTTAGAGTGCGGGATCCCCTGGTCCGGGCGGTGGTGATCAACTGGAACGGCAGGGAGGTTCTCGAGCCGTGTCTGCGGACACTGCTGGCCTCATCATACCCGAACCTCTCGGTGCTGGTTGTGGACAACGCATCCACCGACGGCTCCGCGCAGTTCGTGCGTGACGAGTTCCCATCCGTCAGTGTGTCCGAGCAGAGCTCAAATCTCGGCTTCGCGGCGGGAGTGAACGTAGGGCTGAAGGCAGCGCTCGAAGAAGGGGCTGACTACGTACTGCTCCTGAACAACGACATCGAACTGGACGGCGATGCTGTGAGTGCGCTCGTCGAGGCTGCGCTCGCGCATCCGGAGAGTGCATTCGTAGGTCCCTTGATCTACTACGCCGACCGGCCTTCGGTCATATGGTCGGCGGGCGGTGCGGTGTCCTTCTGGACGGGAAACATACGTCACCTCGGCCTTCGTGAAGAGGACGCGGGACAGTACGCCGAAGTGCGGGAGGTCGACTACGTCACGGCTTGTGCCGTGCTCGCGTCAGCGAAAGCGGTCAGTGCGATCGGCCTGATGGACGAAGCCTACTACATGTACAACGAGGACACGGACTGGTGTATCCGTGCCGGAGATGCAGGCTTCGGCGTGCTTTTCGCTCCGAGCGCGAGGATCTGGCACAAGGTCTCGATGAGCTCGGGCGGCGGACTGACGCCTTTCAAAATATACCACCGGCTGCGCAGCACCCTCAGGTTCTTCTCCCTGCACGCGCGGCTCTATCACTGGCTCGGGATCGTCCCCTTCACTGTAGCTCGCACCCTGTGTTTCGCGGTCCGTGAGCTGGCTGGAGGAAAGGGCGCCAACGTAACCGCGGTCCTGCGCGGTACGTGGGACTCGATGACGCGACAAAGGAGAACCTAGCCACATGCCCCTTCATTTCACGGGGCCGCGGCGTGCGGTCCAGAGCAACTCCCCATGTGGGTCAACTGCCGCGTTCGTCCTGACGGCGGTCCTTCTGCTGACACTGCTGCTCGCGGTCGCCGGGTGCTCGAACGACGAGGCGCCCGTTGCGACACCGTGCCTCCTGTTCTTTGGAGTGGACGCTGGCAACTGGAACATCCTCACACCAATGATGCAGGCAGGTGAGCTGCCGACACTCACGTCACTGGTCAACAGGGGCTCGTATGGGATCCTGAAATCCGGTGTTCCGATCCAGTCGCCACAGATGTGGACCTCGATAGCTACAGGCGTCACCCCCGAGAAGCACGGCATCATGCGGTTCACTGCCGAGATCCCGGGAACGGGCCGCGAGGTTCCAGTGACGAGCAACATGAGGAAGGTGAAGGCTTTCTGGAACATCCTCTCGGAGGCGGACATCACAGTCGGGATAGTGGGGTGGTGGCCCAGCTGGCCCGCGGAGCCGGTCAACGGCTTCATGATCGCCCAGCGTGCCTGGCCGGTCAACTGGAGTCGGCACGGGATCCCCTTCGGCGCGGCCCGCGATGCGTCGGGCCGTTTGATAGTGGAGCATTTCGAGGGTCGGACCTACCCTGAAGAACTGTACGCGGAGTTCGAGCCGTTCATCCTCACCGAGGAGGACGTTACCAGAGACGACCTCGCGCTCCTCTTCTCGGACCCGGCGTTCACGCCTCCCGTCAAGCAGTTCCACGCCCGCTGGGTGTTCGCGAAGGACAAGACTTTCGCCGATGCGGGTCTGGCAATGCTCAAGCGGTACACGCCGGACGTGTTCGCGGTCTACCTCCAGGGTACCGACGTCGTCTCCCACTACTACTGGGGCTATCAGCGCGAGGAAGGCTTCACGGTGGCTCCGGCCGACGAGCGGCTCTACGGAGGCGTGGTGCGCAACTACTACCGCTACGTCGACGGCGTGATCGCGCGCTATCTGGCGGAGGCCGGAGAGAACACGACGGTCATGGTAGTGTCCGATCACGGCTTCGAGACCAAGCGCGACCTCAAGGAGCTCTGGGAGAGGGGCGAGAAGATCCGGACCGAGGAGGGCGGGAAGGACGTGCCGTGGGACCACGGCGTGGACGGCATCTTCATAATGGCCGGTCCGGGTATCAAGAAGGACAACAGGCTCCCTGACATGTCAGTCGTGGACGTGACACCCACGCTGCTGGCGTACCTCGGCCTTCCCGTGGCCGAGGACATGGACGGCGCCGCGGAACTCGCGATGTTCGAGGCTTCCTTCCTGGAGGCGAACCCGGTGGCCACCATCTCGACCTACGAAACCGGCGGCCCCGGAGGCGATGAGGCTCCGATGGAATCGCCGATGGACGATGGTATCAAAGAGAAGCTGCGGGCACTCGGCTACATAGAGTAGTAGGCCCTTGAGGGAGGCGGAGCCCTACAAATGCCGATTCATGTGAAGACCGATTGCAGGCTGTTCCTTGGAGACAGACCCTGCGTATGGGGCGGGCGGTGTGAGGAGTGCGAGCACTACGCCAAGCGGGGCGAGCACATAGTCGTCATCAAACTGGCGGCGGCCGGTGACGTGCTACGGACCACGTCAATCCTGCCTCCACTCAAGAGAGCGCATCCGGATTCCTTCGTCACGTGGGTCACCGATCCCGTCGCGCTTCCCCTGATAGAGCTTAACCCTTTCGTTGACCGCGCAATCCCGTTTGGGTTCGACGCGTGGCTGACGCTCTCGGTGCAGTCCATCGACCTCTTGATCTGTCTGGACAAGGATGAGCGCGCGTGCGCCCTCGCCTCAACGCTCAACGCCGCCGAGAAGTCAGGCTTCGCCCTGTCGCCGGCCGGTGCGGTGGAGCCTCTCAACGAAGGAGCGCGTTACGACTACGATCTGGGGTTGTCCAACGAGATGAAGTTCCACGAGAACGCGATGACGTACCCCGCGATCTTCTGCCGCACGGCGGGGCTCGAGTATCAGGACGAGCCCTATCTGCTTGCGCTTCCCGAGACTGCGATCGAGCACGCAAAGGACTTTCTGGGTGGGCTGTCTCTGTCCGAACCCGTGATCGGCCTCAATGTCGGCGCCGGGAACGTTTTCGCGAACAAGGCCTGGACGACGGAGGGGTACGCGGGCCTGGCGGGCGCGATTCGCGAGAAGCTGGGCGGCACGTCGCTGGTTCTCGGTGGCCCAGCCGACAGGGAGCGTGCGGAGTCAGTACTGGTCGCAGCACCGGACACCGCCGTCGACGGCGGGCTGCACGAGGTGCTGGATTTCGCTGCGGTGGTCGGGATGCTGGACGCGCTCGTGACCGGCGACACACTGGCGATGCACATAGCCATCGCGCTCGGCGTGCCCACGGTGGTGCTGTTCGGACCGAGTGCGCCGCAGGAAATAGAGCTGTTCGGGGCAGGCTCGAAGGTGCTGACCCCGCTCGACTGTGCGCCATGCTACAGACGGGACTGTGACGTGAGGCCGTCCTGCATGGAGGCCATCGATATGGAGACGGTATTCGAGGCACTCGTGGAGGCGTTGGAGAAGGCATGACAGGGGACGCGCTGAAGAACCCCGGCGGGGGAGCCGTCGTGTGGAAAACACTCGTCTTCTCGGGACTCGGGTTCGCGCTGGCCGTCGGCGCTCTGCTCGGTGTGGTCGGATTCCGGACCAGCGGGTTCGTGCTGACCCTCGTGCCCTCGCAAGTATTGCCAATGCTGGCCATCTTCGCACTTCTGTACACCGCGCTCGCCGGACTGTGTCTGCTCCTCACCGCCGGCGCGAGAAGGCGCGGCGGGAGCGCCCGCGCCTCCGAACGCGCGGTCATGACGGCTCTCTTCACCGCAACTCTCTGGGCCGCGCTCGTGCTGATGTTCCTCCCGCTCAAGGGCGCGGAGGCCTTCGTGCAGGCGGACACGCTGACCACGCTGCAACTCAACGTGATCGGGCTCGCGGTCGTACTGGTGGTCGGCCTTGTTGCGGGCTGGGTTCTCGGCCGGGTGTTGTCTGCCGTCCTCTCGGCTCTCAGAAGACGAATGGGCAGACGCGGAATCCTCCTGCTTGGAGCGGCGTCCGCGGTCGCGGCTGTCCTGGTCCTCATCGTGGGTGTCCAGCTCAGATCCGGTGGGACGGGAGCCTCGGGCGTAGCTGTCGCGGCCGGCGAGACCCCCAGAGTCGCGATAATCGGAGTCGACGGTTGTGACTGGGAAAAGCTCGGACCTCTAGTTGAGTCGGGCAGACTCCCGAACTTCCGACGCATCATGGAGCGCGGGGCCTACGGACCGCTCCTGTCGGAGCCGCCTCTGGTCTCGCCTCGTATCTGGACGACCATCGCGACCGGCAAGACGGCCGACAAGCACGGCATCCGCGACTTCATCAACGACGTCGGGGTGCCTGTGAACGCCACAATGAGGACGGCCGCGCCCGTCTGGGACATCGTCTCCAGCTTTGGTCTCCCTGTCGGTGTTGTCGGGTGGTACGTCACATGGCCGGTGGACGAGGTCAACGGCTTCGTATTGTCCGACCGGCTCCATTCGTTGCTGCGTGGCCCGGTGCAGATGCTTCAGTCGCTCGGCCGCCACACGACGAACGAGCGTCTGGAGTCCTTCGGAGCGTTCACGTTTGACGCGGGGTACAAACGCCATGGGGAGGACGAGCTCCGCTTCCAGCTCAACAGGATTGTAGACGAGCCTCTTCGCTGGGGGTATCTGCGCGACGCCATCTACACCCGCATGTCAACCACTCTGACGCCGGGCTACAGACCGGTCTTCTCAGCCGTATACCTACGCGGCGTCGACTTCGTTCAGCATTTCTTCTGGCAGTACGCGGACCCCGAGCCCTTCGGCGGCGTTTCTGAGGAGAGCATCTCGGCGTACGGGGAAGTGATCAACAACTACTACGAATACACCGACGTTCTGCTCGGTCGGTTGCTCGAGGCTCTGGACGACGACGTCAACATCATCGTGGTGTCCGACCACGGTTTCAAAGCGCGCCTGGACCTGGACCCGGGCAGACCGCAACTGACCGGCAGGCATGACGTGGCCGGGGTCATCATTGCGTCCGGCCCCGCGTTTCGCGCGGCGGGACACTTCGAGGGCGCGACGATCTTCGACATTGCGCCCACGGCGCTCGCGATCATGGGGCTGCCCGTGGGGGAGGACATGGACGGCAGGGTGCTGTTGGAGATCATCAAGCGGGAGCACTTGGCCGTTCGGCCGCTGTCGTTTATCCCCTCGTACGAGCCCGCCCTCGGTAAGGAGAGGGGAGAGGTCGGGTCGACGATGGACGACGCGATAAGGGAACAGCTCAAGTCACTGGGCTACATTGAGTAGCGAGTGAGACTTAAGCGACACGCTCGATCCTGCACGGAGGGCCGGTGAGGGCCATCAAGAAACTCCAGACCCTGCTTGCCACACATGCATCTTCAACACCCACGCGGGTCGGTCGCGTTCTCGGCGTCGTGCTTCTCGGCGCTGGCCTGCAGATCGTCACGCAGACGTTGCTCGCCCGCACACTCCCCAAGACACAGGTTGGAGTGATATCGCTTCTTCTCGGCGCCCTTCCAATCCTGACAACGCTGTCAATGGCCGGGCAGGGCGCGTCCGTCGTGCGCTTCCTCTCGAGGAGCGCGCGCGGCACGTACGATACGGCCGCGCACGTACGACGTATCCTCGCTCTCGTACTGCCTCTCGGGGCCGTGGCGGCGCTGGCCGGCGCCGGATTCTACGCGCTGGGCTGGGGGCTCGCTCTGGTGCTCGTCGCTCTCGTCGTCTCGCAGAACACAGCGGTGACCGTGAGCTCGGTCCTGCGCGCGGAGCACCGCTATGAACTTGCAATGGCGGCAACGCACCTGCCTGCCATGGCTGCCGCGCTCGCGCTCATCGTGCTGCGACTCTCAGGACTACTCACGTTCAGAACCGCCGTCGTGACCTTCGGCGTCGCGTTCCTGTTCTCCGGTTGCCTGATCGCCGTGCGCTGGGCCAAGACGGCTCGAACGGGCGGAAAACCGGTGCCCCGCTCGGTGGTGCGTGAGGGCCTCTTCCTCCTCGGCCTGAACATCTCCTTCGCGCTCATGGTGTCCGTAGACAAGCTCGTCATAGGGAAGATGCTGCCGTACGCTGAGTTGGCGGTCTACGCCTCGATCTTCAGCGTCATGAGAGGCTTCGACTTCCTCTTCTACTCGGTTACCTACGTGCTCATGCCGAGGGTCAACGTCCTCCGGAAGGTTCCGCTTCGGCAGTACAACATTGTGATTGCGGGTCTAGCCGGCGTTGTCACCGTGGGATACCTTCTCCTGGGGGACGACGTCGTGAGCTTCCTTTATGAGGGGCGCTACGACGAAGGGGCCTATCTCATACTGCCTTTCGCCTTGTCTGGCGTCGCCAAGCTGTTCTACTCTGTTCCCTCCAGCGTGATAGGCGGACGATTGCCACGACCGGCCCTGAGGCAGTTCCTGTGGTTCAACCTCGCTGCCGTGGTCGTGAACGTGGTTCTGGACATTATCATGATCCGGGCCATGGGACTGATGGGGGCGGCGATCGCCACCGCGATCGCGTGGAGCTTGAGGCTTGCGGGAGGCTACATCATCCTCGCGCGGAACCGCTCCCTGCTCGACGTGCGAGCTGAGGGAACGCCTGAGCCGTAACTCGCCTCGGTCAGATTCGAGTTGCCGGGTGCGGATGCACCGGCAGTGGCATCGTGGGGAACTGGCTCAGAGGAACGCTTGAGAGCATCGAGAGAGGGGAAGCACTATGAAGACCAGCAAACGACACAGCGAAGAGCGGAGAGTGCGCGCGCCAAGGGACGGCGAAGCGCCGCCACTCTTCGGAAGCCACGCGACACTCATCTCGATCCTGCTCCTGGTAGCCGCGGGGCTCATCTTCTTCTGGCGAGTGCTCTTCCTTGGTGAGATCCTGACGGGCGGCGACGTCCTGGCTGCGGCAGCCATCTTCGAGGACTACGCGACGGACCAGATGGCGAGCGGGCGGCTCCCCCTCTGGAACCCGTACATCTTCTCGGGAATGCCGTTCTTCGACAGCATGAGCTGGAGTGCCTTCGTCTACCCGAGCTACTGGCTCACGTTTGCCCTGGAGAAGATCCCGGGCGTCGAGCTGCCCCGGCTCTTCTTCCTGTTCCTGCACTACGAGCTGGCCGCGCTCGGCACGTACTTCTACCTGCGGTCACGTAAGGTCGGCCACGGCGGCGCCGTCATCGCGGGGCTGGCCTTCATGCTGTCACCTCATATGATAGGCTTAGCTACGATCGGGCACGGAGGGAAGATACTCGCGACGGCTTATCTTCCGCTCATCCTGATGGCCGCGCACAAGCTGATGGAGTCGGCTGACAGGCGGTGGATCGCGATTCTGGGCCTCGTCGGCGGGCTGCAGTTCCTCGCCCGACACGTGCAGATAAGTTACTACACATGGCTGGCCGTCCTCGTGCTTATGGTCTACTACCTTGTGGTGCGCCGCCGGGCAGGCGAGCCGTGGAACGCACTGGGCGCGAGCGTCGGGTCAGTGGCAATCGGCGGCGTTCTGTCCGCAATGCTCGCGGCCGTTCTGCTTCTGCCACTCATGAGTTACTCAGAGTTCTCTACGCGCGCCGCGCACGCCGGCGGGATGGGTTTCGAGAACGCGGTGATGTGGTCGATGCACCCCAAGGAACTCCTGACCTTCCTTGTCCCGTCCTTCTTCGGCCTGGCGAACGAAACCTACTGGGGGACCATGCCGTTCCAGCAGGTCTCTCACTACGTCGGTTACGTGGTGCTCTGCCTCGGTGCTGTTGCGTTGATACGAAGGAAGGACCGCAGCGTCGGCTTCCTTCTTGCCCTGGTGGCCGTTGGGATCTTCATGTCGTTCGGACGGCACCTGGGACCTGTCTACAGGGTGATCTACCAGGTGCTGCCGGGCTTCCGGCGCTTCAGGGTCCCTGCCATGTCGCTGATACTGGCGCAGTTCTCGCTGGCGGTACTCGCCGGCTACGGTGCCTCGCTGCTGCTGGGGGAAACCGGGCGTCGCCGGGGAAGCATGGTACGGTGGGCCATCGGTTGCGCCGCGCTCGGAGGCGTGGTGAGTCTGATCGTAATGGCATCTCGGGGATCGATCGGATCCGCGGCCACAACGGCGCTCATGCTGAAGCACGTCGGTGCCCAGGCATCCGCGCTCCGGGAGGTCGGCGCACGTGCGGCCACCATGGCGTTCCGGGACGCAGGAATCCTATTGGCATTCGCTGCCGCCTCGGGCGTGGCGGTCTTCGTCGCCGGCACGCGCAGGCTGCCTCGCCTGCTCGTGTTCACCCTGCTTCTCGGAGTGGTGATCTGGGACGTGGGTGTGGTGAACGCGCGCTTCATGCACCCAGAGAAGATGAGTTCGCTCGATCAGTACTACCGGGAGTCACCGGCCGTATCGTTCCTGAAGCAGCAGGAGGGCGTGTTCCGGATCGCGCCCGTCGACAGGGAGTTCTCCTCGAACGTGTGGATGTACCATCGGATCCAGACCATCGGCGGCTACCACCCGGCCAAGCTGGCGGTCGCCGACGACCTTCTGGGCAAGCTGGGTATCGGCAATCTGAAGCTCCTGGCTCTCCTCAACGTCAAATACGTAGTCGGGCCGGAGGAACTCGATCACCCGGCGTTTGTGCGCGTTGCACCCGGGGTACACGAGAACCTCGCTGCATTCCCAAGGGTGTTTCTGATCGGCTCGGTCAAGCAGGTCTCGCGCGAGAGGATGGCACTGACCGAGCTCGGTATCGACAACTTCAATCCGGCAGAGACCGCGATCTTGCTGGAGGAGCTGCCCGGCCCGGTATTTGGCACCGAGGGGAGCACAGCCGAGCTGGTTTCGTACGAAGCGCACGAGATGACCGTGCACGCCAGCATCCGGCAACCTTGTCTTCTCGTCTTTTCCGAGGTATACTATCCGCCGGGTTGGAAGGCGTTTGTTGATGGCGCCGAGACGACAATCTATCGAACCGACTACGCTCTGAGATCGGTGTATCTTACGCTCGGTGAACACACCGTGGTGATGAGGTACGTCCCATCTCAGTTGCGTCGTGGCCTCTTCATCAGTCTCCTCGCGGCCGCTGCCCTAGTGGGACTTTTGGTGTGGCCGGTGAAGCGACACGAATAGGGGAACCCCTGCATGAAGACTACGGTGGTAGTGCCCACCTACAACGAGAGAGCGAACCTGGAAGAGCTGATACCGCGCATCCTGGGGCAGCTCCCCGACATTGAGCTTCTGGTTGTCGACGACGGTTCCCCGGACGGGACCGGCGAGTACGCGGACTCGGTGGCGGCTGAGAACCCGCGCGTCCAGGTGCTGCACCGGCCCGGGAAGATGGGCCTGGGTTCCGCCTATGTCTACGGCTTCACGCATTGCCTCGCCACGGACACCGAGCTCGTGATCCAGATGGACGCGGACTTCTCGCACAACCCGGACGAGATTCCCAAGCTCGTCGAGCGGGCGCGCACACACGACGTCGTTCTGGGCTCGCGGTACATCAGCGGGGCCAATGTGGTCAACTGGCCGCTCAGGCGACTGTTTCTGAGCTACTTCGCGAACGTGTATACGCACATCATCACTGGACTGCCACTTCGGGACTCCACGGGCGGTTTCAAGTGCTTCCGCCGGAAGGTTCTGGCTGAGATAAAACTCGATACCATCAAGTCCGACGGGTACTCGTTCCAGATAGAAGTGAACTTCAGGAGCTGGAGAAAGGGCTTCTCGATGGTCGAGATCCCCATAGTGTTCGTGGATCGTCACTCCGGCACTTCGAAGATGTCCAGGTGGATAGTATGGGAGGCGATGTGGTTGGTCTGGCGCCTGAGACTCGAGAGAATACTGAGGAGGCTGTGAGCTACCCTTCAGAGCCCGACCTCTCGATTGTCATCGTCGGCTACAACAGCCTGCCGGAGCTGGGCAGGTGCCTGGCGTCGGTTCGAGATACCGCGGCCGCCATACATCCTGAGATCGTGGTTGTTGACAACGCCTCCGCAGACGGTACGGTGGAGTTCCTGGAGCGGGAACTCCCCGATGTGCGTCTGGTGGCCAACGGCAGGAACGTCGGTTACTCCAGGGCGGTCAACCAGGGCATAGCCGAGGCCAGGGCACGCTATATCCTGGTGCTCAATCCTGACATCGTCGTGCTCCCGGGCGCGCTGGACCGACTCGTCTCGTTCATGGACGACCAGCCGGATGCCGGAATCGCAGGGGCGAAGCTACTGAACGAGGACGGATCTCTACAGCACTCGTGCAGGCGCTTCTACACATTCTGGACGCTGGTGCTTCGACGAACGCCACTCGGGAAGCTGTTCCAAAACGGCAAGACGATCTCACGCTATCTGATGCTCGAGTTCGACCACGAGGAGTCGAGGGAAGTAGACTGGGTTCTCGGCGCCTGCATGATCGTGCGGAGAACGGCGCTCGCTGATTTCGGGGGTATGGACGAGCGCTTCTTCCTGTACTTCGAGGACGTCGATTGGTGCTACCGCGTCTGGCAGAGCGGGTGGAAGGTCTGGTACGTCGCCGATTCCGTCATGCGGCACCGGCACGCGCGGGAGAGCGCGCGAGGCGGCCTCTCCAAGCAGCTCATCGCGCATGGGCTCTCCATGATCCACTTCTACGAGAAGTGGGGGAAGGCGATCTACGGGTTGAAGAAGTACCGGACGGTTCTCACCAACTCGGTCCTCCTGTTCACCGACCTCGTCGCCATCAACGTCGGCTTCGGACTCGCCTACATCCTGAGGTCCAGCCTGCACGGACTTCTCGAGAAGCCGATGTTCGGTGTCTCGATCTACGCGACATTGCTGGCGTTCGCCAACCTCGTTTTCGTGGTCTCGTACGGGTTCTTCGGGCTGTACGGGGCCTCCATCGAGAGGGAGCGGTCATCGGACGTGGCCCTGAGGATCTTCAGGGCGGCCCCTGTAGCCGCTATCATCCTGATGGCGAGCACGTTTCTCACATCGAGGACCGTCTACTCGCGCGTACTCATAGCCGCCTTCTGCGTCCTGGCGGTCGTCCTGACGTTCCTTCTGCGGATGGGACTCAAGAGGCTCCACTGGCTGGTGCGCGCCGGGCGATTCGACCTGACGAGGGTGGCGGTGGTTGGTACGGACGAGACCTCCCGCAGAGTGGCGGAGCGGCTGCTCTCGCACTCCGCGCTGGGCTATGATCTGGCCGGGCTCGTGGCGGCCGACGGCGACGAACGACCACCGGGCTTCCAGGTTATCGGGCGGCTGGAGGATCTGCCCGAGCTCATCGAGAAGCACCGGGTCGGAGAAGTCATATTCGCGGACTCGGAGATCTCTCAGGAGAGGGTCGCCGACTTCCTCCTCAAGGCAAGAAGAAGCGCCGTCGACGTCAAGATGGTGTCCGGACTGACCGGCATCCTGACGCAGCGGGCTAAGGTCGAGGAATTCCTGGACCTCCCCGTTGTCGCATTCGAACGCGAAGCGCTCCTTAGAGCCGATGCCGGGATCAAGCGTACGTTCGACGTCGTCGCAGCCGCCCTGCTCATTGCCATCTGGGCGCCGCTTCTTCTCGTAACGTCCGTCGCTACCCTGATAACCAGGAAGACCGGGCCTCTCTCGACGGTCGAGTGCGCGGGTCTGGGCGGAAGAACGTTCAGCATGCACGTCCTCAACAGGATCGACGAGCCGTCGGCGCTCAGGAGGTTCACGCTTCGTCACGGGCTCTCTGTCTTCCCGGCGGTCATCAATGTGCTGAGAGGTGACATGAGTTTCATCGGTCCTCGCGTGGTCGCCCCGGTGGACCCCGGCTCCCTCAACCTGAGGGAGCGACTGCGATTCGATGCGAGGCCGGGGATCACCGGCCTTGCGCGGGTGTCCGCGGGGGAAGATCTGTGTTCTCGAGACGAACTCGAGGCACTCGACGCCTACTACGTGCAGGGTTGGTCCCTCGGCGGGGACGCCAAGATCCTGATGAGATGGTCCATGCAGTGCCTTCTGGGATGGGTTCATGTGTCGGGTGAACCAGGTTCGCTCGGAGCGCCGACGGCGTCCGAGGAGCTCGCCGGATCCGGCGCGTCCGGCGACCATTGAGAAGGCTCTAGCTAGGCTATGATCTTGCATGAAGGAGCAGACAACCATGAGACTACTACTGCTTATCTCACTCGTCGTCGCGCTCGTGCCTGCGCTCCCTGCGGGAGCTCAGGAGTGGCTGGAGGTGCCACTCCCGGACGGGCCGAGCGACGGGAACCCGAAGATCCTCGACATTGCCGTGGAGGGTAGCACGGTGTGGTTCTCCACGCTGCGCGACGGCATCATCGGATACAACGGCGCGGAGTGGGTCCTTCATACGCTCGAGGACGGTGGGCTCCGCAGCAACAATTACCGGTACGTGATTTTCGTCGACTCGGACGGAGACAAGTGGACCTCAAAGGACAACAGCGATTTCGCCGTGGACAGACTCGATGACGGCGGGAGTTTCCTTTTGAAGAGCGACGACATCTGGACCTACTACAACAGCCCCACACCGTTGCAGAGCAACCGTGTGTTCGCAATGTCCGAGGATTCGGCCGGAAACAAGTGGTTCGGGATCAGGGACGAGAGCAGCAGCAACGCGGAGCCTACTACACTCGAACTCCTTGTAGAGAACGACCCTGATACGACCGCGGATGACGAGTGGTTGGCGTTCGACTACTTCGACGACGAGAGCCTCTTCTTCGATGATGATGTGAGGGGTCTGGCGGTCGACCACGAGAACCGTCTTTGGATCGTCTACGCGCCCGAAGGCGTGGGGATGGGGCTCGACGTGTGGGAGTTCGGCGACTACTACTCCTTTGACGACGATACGGTGACGCACTACGGCCCGCTCGAGGGCCTCCCCAGCAGGTCGGTGTACGACGTCCACGTCGGACCGAACGGCCGCGTCTGGGTCGGGACCCAAGCGGGCCCGGCGTATCTGGACGCGTCGACCGATCAGTGGGTCGCTATCGACGACGTCACGGCCAGGACCCGGTCGGTCGCATCGGACGCCCAGGGACACATATGGGCCGGCACCGACGAGGGTGTCGTCATGCTCTACAGAAGCGGTGAGGTTGTGAAGACCTACACCGCGCTCGCCGACGGCTTGCACGACGATGCGATCGCCCTGGTTGGCGTTGATCAGACGAACGGAACGGTGTGGGCCGTCTCCGTGAACGGCGTGGACGAGACCTTCCTCAACGTGCTCGAGTCCGGGTTCGGTCCGGAGCCGCGCCTCTTCGCCTATCCCAACCCATGGAAGGCAGGGGAGACGTCCGAGAGGAACGTGAGTATCCTGGGCGCACCGGAGGGCTCCACCGTCGAGATCCTTGATATCATGGGGCAGAGCGTCCGGAAGCTCGACGCGGAGCGTGAACCCTACGTCTGGAATTCACTGGACGACGACCTGAACGAGGTGCCGAGCGGAGTGTATGTGGTCAGGGTAGAGACCCCCGCGGGCGAAATGATGTTCACGAAGGTCGCCATCATAAGGTAGCCAATGAACAAGCAGAAGAAGGAAGTTCGCACGCTGGTGGTTGGTGCGGGATCCGCCGGGACGATGGCCGCAACCGAGATGGCCAAACGCTCCGAGCATGGCTACGTCGTCACGGGGTTTCTTGATGACGATCCGGCGAAGCTTGGGCGGACGATCGCCGGGGCTCCGGTGCTCGGTGCCATAGCGGACCTTGCAGTCGTCGCAGCCGAACACGACATCCAGGAAGTAGTCATAGCCATACCCTCTGCATCAGGCCACACCATCCGCGAGGTGGTGCGACTCTGTGAGGGGGCCGGGCGCTCGTTCAAGATCGTCCCAGGCGTCTGGGAGATAATCCTCGGCGACGTCCAGATCAGTCAGATCAGGGAACTCGAGCTCGCGGATCTGCTGGGACGCGAGACCGTCGCGCTCGACACCGAGAAGATGACCGCCTATCTCAGCGGTCGCGTCGTCCTCATCACCGGCGCGGGCGGTTCCATCGGGTCCGAGCTGGCCAGGCTCGTCGCCGGGTTCAAGCCTTCGTGCATCCTTCTGATGGGACGGGGGGAGAACAGCGTCTACGAGATCGACAGGGAGCTGGCGATCGACCACCCGGACGTCAGTCGGGTTCCTGTTATCGGCAGCGTTACAGACGAGGTGGCGCTGGAGAAGGTCTTCGCCGAGCACCATCCAGAGATAGTGTTCCATGCGGCCGCGCACAAGCACGTTCATCTGATGGAGTTCTTTCCGGACGAGGCCATCAAGAACAACGTTACCGGCACGCGCAGGCTGATCGAGGCGGCCACGAGGCACGACGTCGACCGGCTTGTGATGCTCTCGACGGATAAGGCGGTGCGCCCGAGGGGTGTCATGGGCGCGTCGAAGCGCCTGGCAGAGCTGACGATACTCAGGAAGACGGCGGCGGGGTGCCGCACCAAGCTGATCGCCGTGCGTTTCGGCAACGTACTGGGCAGCCGAGGCAGCGTAGTACCCATGTTCCAGCAGCAGGTTCGGCTTGGTGGGCCCGTCACGGTGACGCACCCGGACGTGACGCGATACTTCATGACCATCCGCGAGGCCGCGATGCTCGTGCTGGAGGCCGGTTTCGCCGGCCGCGGTGGTGAGATATTCGTGCTGGATATGGGGGACCCCATACGAATAGCGGAACTGGCCGAGCACGTGATCAGGCTGTCCGGCCTCGAACCCGGCACGGATATCGCTATAGAGTACTGTGGACTCCGTCCTGGCGAGAAACTGCACGAGGAGCTGTGGTCCTCAGCGGAGACCTTGTCGCGGACCGAGTACGAGAAGATCATGGTCCTGAAGTCCAGTGACACACCGCCGCTCGCGCAGACGACCGCTGCCTCCGACGCGCTGGAGGAACTGGCCGCACGCGGCGACCGCGAGGGAATTGTCCGGATGCTCCGTGAACTGTTCGAGGACATGCCGGCGGAGGAGCTAGATGAAGACGGCACTACCTGCGGTTGAGGGCGGCGAACCCGTCAGGGAGGAATTCCTTCCGTTCGCGACGCCCTCCGTTGGCGAGGACGAGATAGCCGAGGTCGTCGAGACCCTGAGATCTGGATGGCTGACCGTCGGTCCGAGAACGAAGAGGTTCGAGGAGATGATCGCGGGCTACGTTGGGGTCGCACGTGCGGCGGCTCTCAGCTCGTGCACGGCGGGCCTGCATCTCGGCATGATAGCCCTCGGCGTGGAGGAAGGCGACGAGGTCATCCTCCCGGCACTCAACTTCGTTGCCGGGCCGAACTGCGCGATTCATCTTGGCGCGACACCAGTGCTCGTGGATGTGGACCCAGAGACGCTCAACGTAACACCCGAGATCCTGGCTGCCGCGATCACGGAGCGCACGAAGCTCATCGTGCCGGTGCATTATGGGGGACGGCCGATTGACATCGACGGCATCATGGAGGTTGCGCGCTCCCGGGGTATTCCGGTTCTGGGTGACGCCGCGCATGCTCTGGGGTCGGACTACGGCGGACGCAAGGTGGGGTCCGTTGCTGACGCCACGTCGTTCAGCTTCTACGTGACCAAGGGGATCACAACCGGAGAGGGGGGCAGCCTGACCTCCCCGAACCCCGACCTGGTTGAGCGCGTCGGAGTCTTGAGCCTCCACGGAATGAGCAGCGGGGCGTGGAACCGCTACTCGGCGCGCGGCTCGTGGTTCTACGAGATCCACGAGGCAGGTTACAAGTACAACATGAACGATATCCAGGCCGCCATCGGCGTCCACCAGATGAAGAAGATCGACGAGTTCAGAGACAGGCGAGAGAAGATCGCACGAATCTTCGATCGCGGGCTTCGGAGCGAAGAGGCGATCAGTGTGCCCTCCTCGTCCGAGTCGAGCGGACACGCGTGGCACCTGTACCCGATCCGCTTGAGAACGCAGGCGCTTAAGGTCGACCGCGACTCGTTCATAGGGTGTCTCAGGGACGAGGGAATAGGAACGAGTGTCCACTTCATTCCGGTCCACTACCACGACTACTACAGCAAGCGGCTCGGCTACAAGCGCGGTAGTTTCCCTGTGACCGAGACGTTCTTCGAGCACGCGGTCTCGCTTCCCATCTACCCGTCGATGAGCGATGCTGATGCGAACGATGTGGTCGAGGCAGTGACCAAACTGCTGGCCTACTACAGGAGATAGCCCTTCTGGGAGCGTCCGGGGTGATCCCCAACGAGGCTATCGCCGAGGACAGGCAGAGAAGAGGTGGCTCAAGCGTTGGACATAGAGGTATCAGTCGGCATCGATTCGCAGGAGTGGGGCTGCCTCGTCGCTGAAGACGAGGCAGCTACGTTCTTCCATACGTCGGAGTGGTCCGAGGTTCTGACCTCGACGCTGCCCGGCTTCGAGTCGGCGCACGTCACCGCGCGTGAGCACGGTCGTTTGGTGTCCATCATGCCGGTACTCAGTCGACCGAGGCTCAGGACCGCGACGCTGGAGTCAATGGCTTTCGGCACCTTCGGAGGACCGGTGCTGGGCGCCCACGCTCCCGCGGCCGCAGCGGGGGCGGTACTCGCTGCATTCGCCGGCGCTGCGGCGTCGCTGCGGGTCGGGCTGGCGCAGGTGGTCGACCGGTCGGGCCGAATACAGGACTCGCATCTGCCCGGCTTCCGCCGCACCGACGATACTCTGCAGGTCGTTTCTCTCGAGGCGAGCTACGACGAGCTCGAGAGACACTTCAAGCCGTCCGCCCGCAACAAGGTGCGGAAGGCCATCAAGGCCGGAGTGACAGTCAGACGCGCGGAGTCCGAGGCGGACTTCCTGGCCTACCACGCGGTCCTCGAGGAGTGCAGCCGCGAGTGGGCGATCAGGCCACGCCCGGGACGCGAGTTCTTCAGCGCGCTGTTTGAGCTCGACCGGGACGTGGTGCAGATGTGGCTGGCGTTTCACGATGGTGACGTGCTGGCGGGCGACCTCAACTTCGCCCTTCACGGGACCGTGATGAACTGGGGCAACGTGTCGACCGACGCCGCCAAGTCGCTCGCGCCGAACAACCTCCTGCACGCCAACGCGATAGAGCAGGGCGTGCGTGACGGGTACCAGACCTATGACCTTGGCTCGAGCGGCGGCATCGAGGGAGTCAGAGCTTTCAAATCGTCCTTCGGGACGGCGGACGTCCCGCTGCGAAGATTCGTGATGGAGAAGACCTGGTATCGTGGCCTGAAGAAGGCTACTGGTCGCCGGTCGGGCTGAGAACACCTGGAAGGCACGCGGCTTCCGCCCGGGGGCGTACATGAAGTTCACCCATGAAAAGGACGCTCAGCAGGCGCTGACGGAAGACGGGGGAGAGCTCACATGAAATCCAGTGCCAGGATAGTCCTCCTCGTGGCCATCGCGGTCCACATTGTGTTCCTGGCGTCACTCATCGCCCCCGGGCACTTCCTGAATCCGCTTTTCCCCGAGGGGATGCACAATCTGGGTGAGGGGCAGGGCAGTGACTTCTATGCTTTCTATCAGGCCGGGCGCTACGTGCTCGACAATGAGAATATCTACACGAGACCCATGGACGACCCGGACCGCGTCGTTCCGTACGCGTACTTCTACCGCTACCTTCCATTCGTGGCGTACACGATAGGAGTTGCGGCGAATGCGGTCCCGCCCGTGGTCGCCTACTGGATCTGGGTCGCGATCATCGAGCTGGTCCTGGGACTCTGCATCTGGGGCACGCGCGGCATCACTCGAGACGGAAGCCTCTTCGCCTACCTGGCCGCGATGTGGCTCATGTACACGCCCTTCTATCTGGAACAGTACATGGGGCAGCTCACGTTCGCGATGGCGGCGATGTCGTTCGCTTTCGCCGTGATGCACCTTCGGGGGAGAGCGCTTGCATCCGACGGTTGGTGGTGGGCCAGTGTGGTCATCAAGCACCTGACGGTGCTCTATGTGCCGATTCTGATCAGGTTGCGGAAGTACCGGACCATCGCCATCGCCGTACTGCTGCTGCTCGTGACGAGCGTTCCCTACTATCTGCTCCGGAACCACGGGACCGGCCATTTCACGCATGACAACTTCAGCCTCAATCTTGACCCCTACGCCGGGAACATGGGCGCTGTTGCCTTCTTCATGGTCATAAAGGAGCGTTTCTTCCCGTTCGCCTCACAGGTGCTGGTTCACCTGGGTCCGCTCAAACTATCGATCACACGCGTGGGCGTGGGGCTGATCATGGGCGTGCCCGTGCTCGTGAGTCTCTGGGCCACCTTTCGAAGGAGACCCTTCGATTTCCTCGAGTCCTTCGCGCTGTGGACGATGGTGTACTTCTTCGTATTCAGAGAAGTGTGGGAATACCACTACGTTCTCCTGATGCCCGTGTTCGTGCTTCTCTACGCGCGGACGCGGGCGCGGGTGCTGTGGTTCATCTACGCGCTGGCCGCCCTCCCAACGCTCTTCGTTCTATATGACGTCCCCGGCTCGGACCCGGGAGAGGCGTGGGAAGCGTGGAGCGCGTTCGAGCACGTCCTTAACCACGGCTTGAAACTGATACCCGTCGTGTGGCTCTTCGTCTGGGTGGCCGCGGGCTACCTCCGCCGACACACGAAGCTCATGGAATCCCGAATGGACACGGGACTCGACCTGCTCACCTGAGCAGCCAGGGAGCACGTTCCGCCTTCACGCGGCCTCCCGCGACGGTGGGCGCAGCGGAGGCTGGCAGACGGTTGATATGGAGCTGACAGCATGCGAATTGCGTATCTCTCAATAGGCGGACACATACACACCGAGCGGTGGCTCCGCTTCTTCGTGGATCGTGGGCACGACGTCCACCTGATGACGGTCCAGCCTGCGCCGATCGAAGGCGTGAAGCTGTACGACATCCGAACGGGCATTCCCTTCAAGGCTCTGCACTACGCCGTGGCGCTGCGGGAAGTGAAGAGGATCCTGGCGGAGATCCAGCCGGATCTCCTGCACACTCACTTCCTCACCGGGTACGGCTACTGGGGCGTCTTCTCGGGATTTCATCCCAACATCCTGACGGTCTGGGGCGATGACGTCTACCTGACACCCCACACGTCCTTTCTGAAGGGCTGGCTCGCACGCATGGCGCTGAGAGGCGCCGATCTCGTAACGGGAGACTCGGACGACATACTGGAGCATGCCATCGCCATGGGGGCGGAGAGGGAGGCGTGCCACGTGATTCAGTGGGGCGTTGATCTGGCGGCTTTCAGGCCCGACGCGCCGTCCGACGTGCGGGAGCAGCTTGGCATCCCCGCCGACTCACCGGTCGTCATCAGCATCAGGAGCTTCACGCAGCCGTACTACAACATCGACGTCATCGTGCGTGCCATTCCCGGGATTCTCGAGAAGCGGCCGGACACACATTTCATCATCGCCGGAAACGAGGGCGACGACACGGAGTTCAGAGCCCTGGCCGGAGAGCTGTCCATCGACGACAGAGCACACTTCGTGGGCAAGATCCCACACGAGGAGCTGCCGGGGTACCTGGTGGCTTCAGACGCGTTCCTGAGCGTGCCGTCGGTCGATGCGACGGCCGTGTCGTTGCTGGAGGCCATGGCGTGCGGGACTCCGGTCGTGGTGTCAAGCCTGGATTCGGCGCTTGAGTGGGTCACCGATGGGAAGAACGGACTCGTCGTCACTCCGCGCGACCAGGGTGCGCTCGAGTCCGCCGTCCTGCAGCTCCTGGACTCGCCAGAGCGCAGGCGCGAGTTCGGGACCATCACTGCCGGGATGGTTCGGGAGCGCGCCGACCACGACGCGCACATGTCCAGAATGGAGGAGCTCTGCGTGGAGCTCGTCGAGCGCTGGAGGAAGACCAGTGGAACCAGCTAGATCAGTTAGCGTCATCATCCCCACATTCGGGAAGCGGGAGCTCCTCGAGGCTACGCTCGACTCGCTCGGACGGCAGACCTACCCCGCGGAGCAGATCGAGATCGTCGTCGTTGATGACGGGTCCGATGATGACACGTTCGAGTATCTCCGGTCGCTCGATACTCCCTACGCTCTCGTTCCCATCAAGCACGAGATCAACAAGGGGAGGGCCGCCGCCCGGAACACGGCCATCGAAGCCTCAACGGGCGACCTCACCGTGTTCGTGGACGACGACATGCGCTGCGAGCCTGATCTCATAGAGCGCCACGTCTCCTTCCACGCCGCGCACCCCGGTGTTGTCGTCATAGGCAGCGCCGTCACGGCGCCGGAGCTCGGCCGCGCGACCGTGTTCACATACCTTGACGAGATGGGGGTGCACCGTCTGCCGGCAGGCTCGGTATCTCCGGCCCGGTACTTCGCCACCAACAACGCGTCCGTCGAGCGGCGACACCTCCTGGACGTTGGGTTGTTCGACGAGTCATTCAGAAACTACGGATGCGAGGACACGGAGCTGGCCTTTCGTCTGGAGGACGATGCGGGACTGAGGTTCATGTACTGCGCCGAGGCCGTCGCATACCACATACACACGCAAACGCTCGACGATGTCCTCGCGAAGCGCATCGGCAGCGTCCCCCCGTTGCTGCTGCTGATCACCAAGCATCCTGACCGCGCCTCCGAACTCTCCATCGACGTGCTGATGCCGCCCGCGCCGGGAGACTCCGTTGGAGTCAGGCTACATAAACTCCTCCTTGCGTTCTCCACGAACCGGCTCTTCTATGCGCTGGTCAAGTCGCTCGCGCGAGTCGTCTGGCTCCGCGGCCTCTCCAGGGACGTGATGGTGTATCTCATCGCCTGCCAGTACCGTCGCGGACTGCGCCTGATCTCGGAAGAGAACAGCAGCTGACGAGGTCGGGCCCGGGGGCCAATGCGAACCGCCACACCCTTGCAGAATGAAAGGACCTGTGTGCCGTTCGCGTCCTTTCCAGGTCCCACTCCCCAAGCCAGTGACGCCGCCCGCTAGCTGCAGCGTCCGTCCCCCAGACCCCGCAGATCCCACAGATCCCACAGATCTCCCTCAAGCCCCTTGCAATGCCCTTCCGGTGTCCGGTGGGCACACTTCCTGCTCCTCTGTACACCAGACAACTGAATAGGGACTTGCGTCCCCTGCCATGTTCGTGAGCAGTCACCAGGTCGTGGGCTGATCCCATTACCCAGAGAATGAGTCGTACGCTACCTGATTGCACGGCATGTATGCGGGGGACGCGTTATTGTACCCCAGTTCTACACTGGGCGGGGTATGCGTGCTCCGACCACACCGGGACAGCTGCACGCCGCGTCGAACCCGCGTGGGTAGTGGCGGCGCGGCATCCTGTCGGGGCACAGACTGCCTGAGAGATCCCCCTCCGCGACGATCACACCTTCCAACAACCCTTTGCGTTTCCGTTGACAGGTATTGGGCCCGGTGCTAGACTCACGCTCATCTCGGGACGGAAGCCACGTTCTCGTGCGGAGTTGCGGCGCCCGGTCCTTGATTTTCAGCTGCCTTTGAGCCCAGCGAGGAAGCCAGATGGATGACGTCGAAAGGCTGGCCTCTGAGGTCATCCGAAGGCTAAGGGGAAACGAGACCAACGCCAGCGGGCCCGGTGAGGGCCAGACCGCCGCAGGTGGCACGAGGGAACCCGCGTCCGGCGGAGGTGTATCCTCCGGCCAGGGACAGGGACAAGAGAAGCTCGGGGAAGCGGGCGCGCTGACGGGAATCCCGGTGACCGTGTCCGGACGCCACATGCACATCTCGAGGGGTGTGCTGGACCGGCTGTTTGGCGAGGGGTTCCAGCTGAGCAGGCTTCGCGACCTCGGTCAGCCGGGCGAATTCGCCTCCGAGCAGACGGTGACCGTAGTGGGTCGCTCGATGCGCACGCTTGAGGGTCTGCGTGTGCTGGGTCCCGTGCGGCCTTACGCGCAGATCGAGCTTTCTGGCACAGACGCTGTCCGGTTGGGTATCGACCCGCCCGTCCGGACGTCCGGCGATCTGGTCGGGAGCGAGAGCGTCACGGTCGTGGGTCCGTGTGGATCGGTGCATCTCAAGGAGGGCGTCATAATGGCGACCCGCCATATCCACATGACGGAGCGCGACGCTCGCGAGTATGGAGTTGCCGACGGCGCCCGCGTTCGCATACGCTTCTCGGGCGACCGTGCGCTGGTTCTGGAGAACGTGCTGGTGCGCGTCGGAAGAAGCTCGGCGCTCGAGCTGCACCTGGACACTGACGATTCCAACGCCGCGGGTGTGCGGCTGCCGATGACCGTGAAGATTCTTCGCTGATCTTGAGGGTCGAAGCATTTGAGGGAGGTGTGGCACTTGTCAGGCCTTGCGCTGGGGATGGTCGAGACGAAGGGCGTGATCGGGCTGATCGAAGCCACGGACGCCATGGTGAAGACGGCGAATGTCACGCTGACGAAGTACGAACGGATCGGCGGCGGCTACGTGACGACGCTGGTCAGAGGTGATGTTGGTGCGGTCAAGGCGGCGGTGGCGGCGGGTGCGGAGGCCGCGCAGAAGATCGGCGAACTCGTGGCGTACCACGTGATACCGGCGCCTCACGAGATGCTGGAGGACGTACTGCTCAAGCCGTAAGGCTACCCTCGGCGGGCAGCCGGACGGACGATGCTGTGACGAACAACTGAATTCGTTCACAGGAGGTTACGATGGGCGAGGCCCTAGGAATGATCGAGACTCGCGGCTTCATCGGCATGGTTGAGGCAACCGACGCAATGGTCAAGGCCGCGAACGTCACGCTGGTGCACTACGAGAAGGTGGGCGGAGGCTACGTCACCTCGCTCGTTCGCGGTGACGTAGCTGCGGTCAGAGCCGCGGTTGACGCGGGAACCGCAGCGGCCAGCAAGGTCGGCGAGCTGATCTCGACGCACGTCATCCCGAAGCCGCACCTCAGTCTTGAGGACGTGCTGCCGATCGGGAAGACGACCGGAGCAAAATCCAAGTAGCTGGGCGATCGTCCGGATGTTGTTCGGACGACCGGGCTCCGGCGGACCGGGTGCGCAGGCGCCCTCGCTTGTGCCGGGCACACCCAGCGCTATCCGCGCGCCCCAACCGGGGCAAGGGCGGAACATGAATCTAGGTAGAGTCGTCGGGACGGTGGTCTCGACCAGGAAAGACGAGAAGCTGGTAGGGACGAAGCTCCAGATCGTCCGGCAGATCGACCCGGAGGGACGCGAGACGGGGACGTTTGTCGTGGCCGTAGATGCGGTGGGCGCCGGTACGGGTGAGGTTGTGCTGTACGCGAGCGGCAGTTCCGCCAGGCAGACGACCCTTACTCAGGACCGCCCCGCGGACGCGGTCATCATGGCGATCGTCGACGCGATCGAGATCGGGGGCGAAGTACTCTACTCCAAGTGAGTCTCATTGCGGCGATCCCGGATGCGGAGGAGGCCCGACCGGCCTGACGGCGCGGAGCTTCTGTCTCTCTTAGGGGTCGCTTTGGTGTATCGAGGACGACTCGATGGCTATTGAAGAAACGGGAATCGGGGAGATAGTCGACCAGGTGGTTGGCGAACTCAAGGCACGGGGCGTGAACGTCACTGCTCCCGAGCCTCCACCGGCGTTCGACGGCAGAGGCATCGTCGAGGACATCGACAGCGCGGTGCGGGCCGCACGGCGCGCACTCGTTGAGTCCCGCGAGATGTCGGTCGCGACTCGCGAGGCAGTGATCGCCTCCATGAGGCGGGCGGTGCTGTCGAACCTCGACCTGCTGTCGCAGATGAGCGTGGACGAGACCGGTCTGGGTCGCTTCGAGGACAAGGTGCGTAAGAACCGCCTGGCCGCGACAAGGACGCCGGGCATAGAAGACCTGAGCCCGATCGCCTATTCGGGTGACCACGGGCTGACGATTGTCGAGCGGGCCCCGTACGGTGTCATCGGCTGCATTACACCCTCCACTAACCCGACAGAGACCATCATCTGTAACGCCATTGGTATGGTGGCGGGCGGGAACGTCGTGGTGTTCAATCCACATCCGAGCGCTCGCGCCGTGTCGCTGACCTGCATCGATATACTCAACCGCGCAATAGCTACAGCGGGTGGGCCACGGGCGCTTCTCCTAGCCGTGAGCGCGCCGTCGATCGAAACGGCACAGGCCCTGATGGCTCACCCGGATGTGCGCCTTCTGGTGGTCACAGGGGGACCGGGGGTCGTGAAGGCGGCAATGCAGTCGGGCAAGAAGGTCGTCGCGGCCGGGCCCGGCAATCCACCAGTGGTGGTGGATGAGACCGCGGATATCGCGCGGGCGGGACGTGACATAGTCGCCGGTGCGGGTCTCGACAACAACATCGTGTGCATAGCCGAGAAGGAGATAATCGCGGTGCGGAGCATCGTACCCGAGCTCAAGGCCGCGTTGAGCGATGCCGGCGGCGTCGAGCTCAAGGGACGGGGGGCGGAGCGCCTGACCGAGCTTGTTGTGGAGAAGGACGCGGGGCGGGGGAACTCCTCGAGTCTGCTCCGCCGTCTCATCGGCAAGAACATCGGCGTCATTCTTGAGGAGGCGGGACTCCCGTGCCCGTCGGGCGCCCGAATCGCTTTCTTCGAGGCCGACAGCTCGCACCCGCTCGTGTGGTCCGAGCAGATGATGCCGGTGATCCCCCTCGTGACGGTCGACACAGCGCAGGAAGCGATGGACCTCGCCAAGGAGGTCGAGCGCGGGTGCGGTCACACGGCAGTCATGCACTCGCGGAACATCGCGAATCTCTCGAGGATGGCGAGGCTCATCGACGTTTCCATCTACATCAAGAACGGGCCGTCGTACGCGGGGCTGGGTTTCGGCGGCGAGGGGTTCACCACCTTCACGATCGCGAGTCCGACCGGCGAGGGTCTCACGAAGGCCTCTACATTCACGCGCGAACGGCGCTGCACGTTGGTCGACTACTTCCGCATAGTATAGGCGGAGTATAGGCGGACGCGGCCATGGAGGGTGTTGTGGCAGGCTCGACGGTTACGGCGATCCAGCGAGCTGGCGTCGTGGGCGCTGGAGGGGGCGGTTTCCCGAGCCACATCAAGGCCGCCGCCAGCGCCGACGTGGTCTTGGCCAACGGCGCCGAGTGCGAGCCCCTCTTGAGGGCCGACACGGAGCTCATGACCTTTGACCCGGCGCTGGTCGTCAGGGGGCTAGAGCTCGTCCGTGACTCCGTCGGAGCGAAGCGAGCCGTCGTCACACTCAAGGAGAAGAACACCAGGGCCATGGCCGCTATCGGCGGGGCCCTGCGGGAGGCACCCGGAATAGAGCTTTTGCCCCTTGCCAACGTCTACCCCGCGGGTGACGAGTTCCTGCTGGTGTTCGAGGCAACGGGTCGCGTGGTGCCGGAGGGCGGGATACCACTGGACGTAGGCGTCGTCGTCAACAACGTGACGACGCTGGCCCAGGTGGCCGACGCGGTCGAAGGACATCCCGTCAACGAGAAGATGGTTACGGTCCAGGGAGAGATCCGAGAACCTGGCACGTTTGTGACGCCCATAGGAACCCCCATCGAGGAGCTGATTGGAAGCGCCGGCGGCGCGCTCGTGCACGAGCACGCTGTCATAGTCGGCGGCCCGATGATGGGACACCTGATGAAGCCCGGGGGAGAGCCGACGACGAAGACAGTAGCAGGTGTGATCGTGCTGCCTCTCGATCATCCGCTGGTCTCATCCATGAACGCGAGGGAGTCCCAGGTCCTCAGACTGGCCAGGGCCGCGTGTTGCCAGTGCATGGCCTGCACCGAGCTCTGTCCGCGGGCCCTTCTCGGACACGAACTCGCACCGCACCGGACCATAAGGGCGATTCAGTATGGGGAGTTCCCGGAGGACCACATACACATCACCTCCGCCTACCTGTGCTGCGAGTGCGGCATGTGTGAGCTGTTTGCGTGCCCGCTCGGCATACAGCCCAGACGGATACTGGCTGACTTGAAGGCGGAGCTAATGCGCCGGGGCGTTCCAAACCCGCACGTCCGCACAGACCTGTCGCCGGACGACGTCAGGGAATACAGGCAGATACCGACGGCACGGCTGACGCGCAGACTGGGCTTGGAGAGGTACGATGTCGACGCACCCCTGCACGAGGAGCCCCTGCGTCCGCTGCGCGTGACGCTCCTGATGGGGCAGCACGTCGGTGTACCGGCTACGCCCACCGTGAAGGCAGGCCAGGAAGTTCTCAGGGGCGACGTCGTTGGTGAAGCCAGCGAGGAAAGCGTCAGTGCACGAGTGCACGCGAGTATCGGTGGCGTGGTCGAATCGGTGACCGCAGAGGCCGTGGTGATCACCGCGGCTTCCTAGGGACCGCGGGACAGACGAGCGTGGAGGCAGCAGCCGTTGAGAGAGGCCATCGGACTCATAGAGACAGTCAGCATCGCTATCGGTATCAGCGTCACTGACGAGATGGCCAAGACCGCTGAGGTCGAGGTGCTCGAATCGACGGCCATCTGCCCCGGCAAGTATATGGTCCTTATCGCAGGCGACGTATCGTCCGTAGAGGCGTCGCTCAAACGCGGAATCGAGATTGGCGGCGACGTCGTCGCTGACACGCTCTTCATACCGCACGTGCACCCGCAGATCTTCCCGGCGATCCTCGGAGCCACGGAGGTCGAGAGTCTGCGCGCCCTGGGTGTCGTCGAGACGTTCACGGTCGCTTCGTCCATTCTGGCGGCCGATGCCGCCGCGAAGGCCGCTGGCATAACCCTGTTGGAGATACGGCTGGCGAAGGGCCTGGGGGGAAAGGGCTTCTTCACCATGACGGGAGAGGTCTTCGAGGTCCAGGCCTCGATGGACGCCGCGCTGAAGGTGGCGAAAAGCGGCGGCAACCTCGTCAGGAGCGTCGTCATCCCAAGACCGCACGAGAAACTGGGCGAGAGCATCCTGTAGACCGATTTACCGGCCGAAGCGATCCTGCCGACCCCGCGGACCCACGACCGGTGTCCCGCGGGCGCGCGGGTCACGATGGAGACAACACGTTGCACCTATGCAGAGTGATAGGCACCGTCTGGGCCACTCAGAAGGTCGACACCCTGACAGGGTATCGTATGCTGATAGTCCAGCCGCTGAGTCACGACCTTACGAACAGGGGCCTTCCGGTCGTCGCCGTGGACACGGTGAGTGCCGCGCCCGGGCAGCTCGTGTACATCGTCAAGTCGAGGGAGGCGTCGAAGGCCCTCGATGAACGTTTCAATCCAGTAGACGCGGCCATTGTGGGCATCGTGGACGAGGTTCGCACCTCGACCTGACGCGCGTCCCGGAGGTAGCTGCATGTTCGTAGCCAGAGTCATCGGTCAGGTCGTCTCCACGATCAAGCACCCGGATCTCAGCGGCAGGAAGCTCCTTATCGTGGAGAAGCTGACCGAGAAGGGCGAGCCGACGGGTGACTCGCAGCTCGCGGTTGACTCGGTCGATGCCGGCGAGGGCGACACGGTGCTCGTTCTGGACGAGGGCACCTCGGCCGCCCTCGTGACCAACCTGGACAACCCGCCCATCCGCACCGTCATAGTAGGTGTCATAGACAGCATGAACATCGAGGAGTGAGCTCTTGCGTTCGGAGTTCGAGACACGACGAGAGATCGTTGAAATAGGCAGAAGGCTCTGGGAGCGCGGCTACGTCGCGGCCAATGATGGCAACATCAGCGCCAGGCTCGGCGGCAGGATCCTGGTGACGCCGACGGGCTACTCGAAGGGGTTCCTCAAACCTGACGACATCGTCGTGGTCTCCGAGAGCGGCAAGAAACTGTCAGGGCGAGTGGACCCCACGTCAGAGCTACCCATGCACCTTGCGGTCTACAGGGAAAGAGCGGACGTCCAGGCCGTCGTTCACGCGCACCCAGCGAAGGCAACGGGCTTCGCCGTGGCCGGCGTGCCGCTGGCGCAGTGCGTGCTTCCGGAGGTCATTCTCACCCTCGGGGATGTACCTCTCGCACGGTACGCGACCCCGTCCACCGAGGAAGTGGCTCGCTCGATCCGTGAATTCATTCCGCGCTTCAACGCGATCCTCCTGAGCAACCACGGTGCGCTTACACTGGGACGCGACCTGTCACAGGCGTACTTCCGGATGGAAACCGTCGAGCACTTCGCGGAGATAACGCTCGCGGCCAGGGCTCTCGGCGGGCCGTCACCGCTTTCCAGCGATGACGTGCGAAAGCTCCTGAATGTGAGGGAGAAACTGGGGCTGGGCGAGACCGTGGCCGACTGTTCGGACTGCGGCGCCTGTGACGGCGCGGCCGCGCCCTCCGGCACTCCCACCGCCGGTGCTGCAGCAACCATGGGGCAAGATGAGGAAGAGGTGGTCCGGGCGGTTCTGGCGCGCCTGCGGAGTGCACTGGACGAGAAAGGTGACCAAAGATGACACGAAAGGGATGCATTTGGGGCTGGCTCATCGGTGTACTCGCGCTGCTTGTCATCTTCCTGGTGACGATGGTAACCATAGAGTCGCTGCTCGGGCAGCGGCTGTCGTTCCCCAGCTACGGAGCGCGCGTTGGCCTCCTCAGAGTGGAGGGAGGGATCTACGACTCCCGCCAGATCATAGCGGACCTGGAGCACATGGCTGAAGACCCCGGTATCCGGGCCATCGTGCTGAGGGTCGACAGCCCGGGCGGCGGCGCCGCCGCGTCACAGGAGATCTACGACTACATTCGCGGTGTGCAGAAGCAGGGGATACCACTGGTGGTGTCGATGGGGTCTGTCGCCGCGTCGGGTGGCTACTACATCGCCTGCAGCGCAGACACCATCTTCGCGAACCCCGGGACACTGACGGGCAGCATCGGTGTTGTCATGTCTTTCACCAACCTTGAGGAGCTGTTCGGGAAGCTCGGAATGGACTTCGAGGTTATCAAGAGCGGTGAATTCAAGGACACGGGCTCCTGGAATCGTCAGATGACAGCCGACGAGCGAGCCCTTCTGCAGGAGACGATAGACGACATCCACGCGCAGTTCGTTGAGGCGGTCGCGGGGGGCCGCGGGATGGAATACGACGCGGTCGCCGCCCTAGCGGACGGAAGGATCTTCTCCGGTCGGCAGGCCCTGGAAGCGGGCCTTGTCGACTGCCTGGGCAGTCTGGAGGACGCCGTGAAGGTCGCTGGGCGCATGGGGGGAATCGAGGGGGAGCCGCGGGTGCAGGAGCCAGTCAGGCGGGAGAGATTGACACTGTGGGATCTTCTCACGGGCACGGCCTCCAATCTGCTGCGGCCGGAAGCCTCGCGTGTGGGAGCCCACTACATCTACAGACCCTCCAAGTGACCTGCACAAAAGGATTTGACAGGCTCCGGTCGGGTTGTTAGGATGTGTTGGACGTGTCTTTGGGGGAACGGGGGAAGTCGTTTCCTGACGGTGGCACTCCGATTTGCGCGGCCCGGTGGGCCGCGTTGCGGACAGGCAATCGGGACACTTTCCCGGCACGAGAAGCAAGCTCCGAGGACGGAGGATCTAAGGCCATGACGAAAGCCGACCTTGTGGATATCGTCTCAGGGAAGACCGGCCTCACGAAGCGGGATGTGGCGCAGGTCGTAGAGGCTCTGCTCGAAGCCATAAAGGCCTCTCTGGAGCAGCACAGGCATATCGAGATCAGGGAGTTCGGCACGTTCAAGGTCAAGAAGCGCAAGGCCAGCCTGAAATATAACCCGCGGGACCGTTCCCAGAAGGTTGTGGTCCCGGAGAAGATGGTGCCGGTATTCAAACCAAGTAAGTTTTTGAAGGAAAGAGTGAACTGGAACAGGCAGGGTGAGGCGCCTGGCGGCATGGCGGGCCCCGAGTCCGGAACAGAAAGCTCAGAGGAGGCAAATGTCTAGTCTCAAGAAGAAGCGGAGAGCCAAGATGGCGAAGCACAAGCTCAAGAAAAGACGCAGGAAGGACCGTCACAAGAAGAAGAACCGCTAGCCTTGTCCGAGTGAGCGGCGGGCAGAAGATGCCATCTCTTGTGGAGGCGCCATGAGCGACAAGAAGAGAGACGATTGGGGCGGCAGAGAGCGAAGGCAATCGAAGCGCGTTGAAGCGCAGATTGCGCTCCAGCTCTCGGGGGCGGACGAGGCCTTTCCCAGTGAGTCGATCACGACCGAGAGTATCAACGTCGGTGCGGAGGGTGTCTACTGTCACGTAGGTCACTTCGTGGCGCCGTTGACTAAACTCCAGGTCACGATGGTCCTGCCCTTGAAGAACAAGAAGGGGCAGGTGAAGAACGAGATCGTGAAGACGCAGGCTGTGGTGGTGAGGTGTCAGCCGTCGGGTGATGAGAATGGCGGGTACAGAGTAGCCTGCTTTTTCACGGGGTTGGATTCCGGAACCAAGAACACTCTCGACGAGTACGTCCGCCAGCACGCGGCAAACGCGTAGGGACCTTCGGGTCTCAACCGAGCGGGGGAACTCGAGGGTTCGGTAACTACAGCGCGAGGAAACGGCCCGGCGCATAGCGTCGGGCCGTTTTCATATCACGTACGCGAGCATCTAGAAACGGTAGGTTGCCTCCACAATGAGAGCGGAGTCATCGACGCTCTCGTCAAACGCGTAGTCAGCGTCCGCCCGCTCGTAGGTACCCTTCATCCACGCTATGTCAACCGCGAGCACGGTGTCGATGAGGACACCAGCGCCCAGAGTGAAGTACGACCGATCCGTTACAACCTCCAGACCATCGTAGGCCATCGGGCGAGACGCATAGCCCCCCCGCAGACGAAGCGGCCACGAGGGAACCGTCACCTCTGCGCCGATCCCGTACCCCACGGTCTCCTTGTAGAGGCTGCGTCCCCGCTGACCGTCGGTATCGGTCCCAGCCAGCCTGCCCGCATAGTCTGTCTCCGACCAGTCCGTATAACTGAGGTCCACCCCGACCACGAGCAAGTCCAGGGGCACGTAGGCCACCCCTGCACGGAATGCGAATGGCAGGGTTACCTCGTCCGAGAAGAGAGTGGTGATGATCGAGTCGCGGACTGCAGGGAGCGTGGAAGGTGCTATCCACTGCCGTCCCCTGTAGGTGCCGTCGAACGTCAGGGTCGTTGGCGTGTCAATGGCTACTCCGATCGACAACTGATCGGACACGTAGAAAAGCCCTCCGAAGGTAGCCCTGACGCCGGTGATGTTGGACTCCATGTGTTCGTTCGTTCGGTAGAGATCGTTGCCGATATCGTCCGTGTCCGCCACCGCGTGGATTAAGGTCATCGAGTTCTCGCCCACAAGGTAGGACAACGTGAGACCAAGGGAGATGGCGGGCGAGATGTCCACGGCGCACGCGGCCGAGAGCGCCGTGATACCACCATCGGACAGGTAGTCTTCCTTCTGGTGCCAGACGCCATCGTCCTCGCCCTGAGCCCATGGAAGCTTGGCCTCGTATGCTGCCAGCCTATCTGCCGAGAGGTCGTACACGCGCTCGGCGCTCAAGCCGAACACCAGCCCGCCACGAAACGTGGGAAAGGGGTACGCGAAGCGAACTGACGTGAAGTCCGTTCCGCTGAGTTCGGTGGAGAAACTGGTCCCAGCCATCTCACCATCTACTGTGGAAGAACTCCGCCTGAACCCTCCCGAGACCTCGACCCTGTTCAGTCGCACCAACGCGGCGGGGTTCGAGACGATCGCCGTCGCATCGTCGGCAACCGCCAATGAAACAAAACCCATGCCGGCTGCTCTGGCCCCTACGCTCAAGGGAGCAGTGAGCGGCAGCTCGTCCAGCGGCGCAACGTAGCCCACGTCGGCCCTTGAGGCCGCCGGGTACACCAGAGCCACCAGAATTCCAGCAAGGGCCGGGATGTACATCAGCCACCTGTGGTTCATCCTCTTCTCCTTGCTAGGAACCCCACTTCGGGTTCTTCGGTGGTTGCCGCCTCTCCTTCTCGGGCTCTTCCTTCTTCTCCTTCTCCTTCAGCTGCTCCGGTCGCAGATCCTTCTCTTTCTCCTTCGGTTTTTCCTTCTCCTTCAACTGCTCCGGCCGCAGATCCTTCGGTTTCTCCTTCTGCTTCGGTTCTCCCTGCTCGTCCCGTCTTATGGCCTCGCCTGAAGGTCTCAGGGGCGGACGCGTCCCTGAGCCGGGTGGTGTGAAGCCCCATCCGCTGGAAGGCCACCCTCCGGTACCCCAGAGGTGACGTGTGCCGGTCTCCACGTCTGGCCCGTCGTAATCGTTGTCGTGGTCGTCATAGTCGTGGTCGTCCCACCACCAGTAGTCGTCGTACCACCAGGGATACCCGTAGTAGTCGTTCCAGCGGTAGTGCGAACGGCCATATCTGGAGTACGAGCGACCGTACGGGTGATAGTATGCGGCGTCCGCGTGGCAATCCGCGCAAGTCCGGTAGTAGCTGCCCTCCTGAACCACGCTGCTCCCGGTCGGATGCTGAAGAACTGTGTAGCATCCGGCGTTCAGAAGCAGGAGGGAAACTGCAACCAGCGCGAGCGCAAGCGCTATCCGTTTCATCATTCGTCCCCTCTCTGCAAGTGTCTCTTCAATCTCGTCTCGGAACCTCGAGAATACGCAGTTGAATTCGACGCCCCGTCAGCTGCGTCCATTCAAAGGTAGCACAGGCCCAACATCGAGCCAAGCGGCGTCAAGACCCCGATCGGGCCCGGTGAGACTCTCGCGGGCACCCCCAGGGGCTTGAGGGGGACGCCGGCTCATGTTAGAATCTCCCCGGAATCTCTGGAAGGAGACGCATTGCTGACTTTCTTGCGACACAATCGGATACTCGGGATCCCGGCGGCGGCCCGCACGGTCGTTCTGGTGACCGCATGTACCGCGGTTCTCCTCGCCGCGTGCCCCCGACCTCTCGCCGGGGCAGAGCACCGGCAGGATGTGCGCCCCAGCGCCCAGGCCTACCTCCACTACAGCCTGGGACGACTGATGGAGCTAAGCGGCGCTCTCACCGATGCCCTGGTGCAGTACCGCAGGGCCGACTCGCTTGATCCCGGCCACTGCGAACTCGGCAACGCGGTCGCTCGTACGCTCCACGCACTTGGCAAGATCGATGAGGCGAGTGCTAAGAGCGCGATGGCGCTCAAGCTCTGTCCTGGCAATCTCGAGGCGCTCGCCATCCGTGCGGAACTCCTCTTCGTCCGGGGTGAGTTCCAGCAGGCCGAGGAGCTTCTGGCGAGTGTGGCCCTCGACCACGACGGTCCCCGCGAGTTCGCGGCTCTCTACGCCCAGGCTCTGCTCTCACAGGGACGGATCAAGGACGGAGCGGCGTTTCTGCGCTCTCGCTCGGAGGCGGACTCGCTCGACCCCGGAATCGCGTTCCTGCACGGCCGCGTACTGCTGCTGCAGGGAGACTCGAATGGGGCCGTCTCTGAGTTCAGACGATCGGCTCGACTGGACCCGGGCAACAGGGTCGTGACGGCCATGCTCTCTCGGCTCCTGATCGCGATCGGCAGGCCGGAGGAAGCCGTGCCCATGCTCGAGTGGATCCACTCGAGGTACGAGGCAGTGGAACCCGAGTTCATCTCACTGGCGGCCGGCTACTCCCTGATGGGGGAGTCGGAGCGAGCGCAGGCGGTACTCGATACGGCGACGGCGAGGTTCGGGGACACGGCTACCATCCTGCGGACACGCGGCGCCACGTACTTCGGCGCCGACGACTTCGACAACGCCATCGCCGCGTACGAGAAGCTGCTGGAGATCGACGAGAACTCGGTGACCGCGCTCAACTTCATCGCATACACCCTGGCGGACGAGAATCGTGATCTCGATCGCGCTCTGGAGTACGCGAGGCGTGCGGTCAAACTGGAAGAGGACAACCCGCTTGTTCGCGACACGCTTGGCTGGGCCCACTTCAGATTGGGCAACATGGAACAGGCGAGACGCGAGCTTGATCTATCGCTCGAGCTGGGCGGCGACAACCCGGTGATACTCGAGCACCTGGGCGACGTTCTGTTCGAACTCGGCCTCGTCGACGAGGCGGTCGGCGCCTGGACGAAGGCGCTCGAGTCGTCGCCCGGAAGAGCGTCCACGATCGAGCGCATCGAGCGCACTGGCGACGAGATCCCGGCGAGGCTGCGCGAATCCCCGAACGGAGAGACGCCGTGAAGCGACTCTTGGTCCTCGCTGTCGCAATGTTCGCTCTGCTCTTGGGCTGCAGCCGGGTGCCCCGCGTGGTCGAGCCGGTGGCGCCGTCTGAACTCGCGATCCTGGTCAACGCCATCAACACCGCGGCGCCCGGTGGAAAGATCTACAGGGGAACCGGGGACGGGGAGATAACGGTCTCCGGAAGAACCATCAAGGTGACGTTCGCGCTCGTCTACGAACGCCCGGGGTGGCTGAGGGCAGACCTGAGGCTGCCGATCGTTCCGATGGCCGCTCCCGTGAGAGCGCTCGCTCTCGTGGAAGGAGAGTGTGCGCGCATATTCCTCCCGGCGCGGCTGCTTGTGGTGACAGGGTGCATCTCGGGCGTCGCCGGGGACGACGGCCGGCTCGACGCGGCCTCGTTGATTCTCGGACTGCCTGATGCGTCCTTCATCACGAGGATGACCGAGGTCACGTCGACCCGGAGGGGCGGGTTCCTTACTCTTCAAGGACTTGTCGGAGACGCGCGTGTCCGAGTGAAGATCGACGAGGATCGGTCGATCATCACGGAGATCGAAGTCGGCCGCGATGGCACGGACGAGAACCTGCGTCTGTCTTACTCAGGCCATGGCTGGAAGGCCGGGACGTCCGCACCGCGGACGGTGGAACTGGTAGCTCTGGAGGGAGAGAGCGGCGAGATGGGGATCACCATCCGATACAAGACCCTGCGCGGCGGCGAGTCGATCGATCGCGGCGCACACGATCTCCATATCCCGCCCGGCGTGCTCGAGATCGACTGGAAGGAACTCAGCTTCTGGAGGTGAAGATGAAGATCCCCGGCGGCGGGTTGGTCCGCCTCACTGTGTGTCTGCTGGCCGTTGCGGGACTGCTCTCGTGTTCGGGCCCAGTGGTTACGGCGGTCGGTGACAGCGACGACCTGGTCATAATCCACGACGAGGACGCATCGGAACTCGTAGAGCTTCTGGTCACGATCATGGAATCGCCCAGCGACTGGCTGATCGAGGAGCCGGTGTTCAAGACGACCCTCACGACGCTCGAGAAGTCCGGTGACCTCAAGAACCTGAGGCACCTGCTTCTCGTCGGAACCTGGGACAGCGGCTCCGTGGGGGAGATGGTGCGGAAGCTGTTCCCGGGACTCAAGGAGGATTCAGCGCCGACCCTCTTGCTTACTGACGACGTATGGGCCAAGGGGCAGGTTGTCGGGGCCGTCATGGGCGCGGACTCCCGCGCCGTGGCGAGCTTCCTCCGCGAACACGGAAACCGCGTCCTGACCGACGTGGAGCTGGCCGTTCGAGAGCGCCTGTCGGCCTCGCTTCGGCAGACGGCCGTCAAAGCCGGCATGGCGGAGGCGATGTCGGAGAGATTCGGATGGTCGGTGAGCCCTCCCACCGGATATGATTTCTACGCGACCGATGGCGGAGACGGCTTCGTGTTCTTCCGGCGGACACGGCCGGACAGAACCATCTTTGTCCACTGGACCAGCGGCGGCCCTGAGTTGGTGTCGGAGCAGTTCGCGCTCTCCCGTCGAGAGGAGCTGGCCGCCCACTATCTCGATGGGGACACCGTTGAGCGGAATCGCCCGGTCGAAGTGAAGCGCGTGGATTTCCTGGGGCTGCCCGCGATCCGAGTGTCGGGCTGGTGGAGCAATAGAACCCTCATCGGGGGAGGCCCGTTCAGGACCTACTGTTTCCACGAGCCCTCGAGCGACCGTCTCTATCTCGTGGATATCAGCCTGTTTGCGCCCGGGATCGGGAAGATGGCGCTCATGCGAAACCTCGATGCAGTCGCGCACACGTTTACAGCGGGGGAGTAACCGCCGCGGGCTTTGAACTTGACAGACGGTACACGCTCTGATAGCTTCGCCTTGCCTTCCACCGGGTAACAGCGCCCCTGCCGCATGGCGGGCGGGCGCGGGGACACTGCGAATGGCCCCTCATTCTGACGACTTCACTGCTCGAATGGCCGAACTCGAGTCCGAACTCGCGCGGGACCCTTCTCCCAGGATCTTCGCACCTCTTGCAGAGGCGCACAGGCTGTCCGGACGCCTCGACAGCGCGCTGGAGATCGCCCGTCGCGGTATCGAGGCGCACCCGGACCACGTGGGCATACGCATCGTCCTGGCGAGGGTGATCGGAGACTCCGCGGACGGGGAGAGCGCACTCTCAGCGTACAGGGACGTGCTGACGCTGGACTCCGATAACCTCGAGGCCCAGGCGTACGTGGACTCCGTGCCGCAGCGGGCCGAGGCACCGGAGACACCGGTAGAGGATGTACCCCGGACGGATTCTGCTGACGAGACAGTGGCCCCAGATCATGATGACTCTGTCGCGGCTTGCCGCCGGCCAGGCGCGGGTTCGCTGTCCGAGGAACTCGCCCATCTCGCGGACCTCTTCCTGCCAGTTCAAACAGACGCGGATGAGCCTTCGCTCGGTCCATCGAGCATAGCGACGCTTACGCTCGCCGAGATCTACTCACGGCAGGGTCTGTACGGCAAGGCGGCCGAGGTCTGTGAGAGAGTTCTGGAGCGTGACCCCGACAACGAGAAGGCGAAGTCGGCCCTCTCAGAATACAGAAGTCACCCCGCGACCGTATAGAACATCAGAATGCTACGGGAAGCCGGGCGGTGAAGGCTCTCCGGTAGACGACCGCATGTTCCTGCGCGTCCCGGCGATCGAGAATGAAGTGCGGTCGCCGGGACGTGCCTGAATTCCGGGCTCCAGGGACAGGAACATACGTGTTGACGGGGTACAACGCGGGATTGTATCCTTCTTTGGATGCACTCAAACTAACGATTCTGAAACCCTCAGCGTGAGAGAGACATGGCTACAAGCAACGACTTCCACAACGGTATGGTCATCCGAAAGGACGGCAAGCTCTTCGCGATCACCGAGTTCCTTCACGTCAAGCCCGGCAAGGGCGGGGCGTTCGTGCGCAGCAAGCTCAAGGAAGTGAAGACGGGACGCGTTCTAGAGGTCACATGGAGAGCCGGGGAGAAGGTGGAGGACGTGCGCCTGGAGCGTCGCAAGACGCAGTTTCTGTACCGTAGCGGCGACGAATTCCACTTCATGAAGCTGGATGACTACGAGCAGCTCTTCCTGTCCGCGGAGGCCATCGGGAAGAAGAAAGCGGAGTTTCTCAAAGATGGGCTGGAGGTTGAAATGCTATTCGACGGTGACACACCTGTCATCGTTGAGTTGCCGAACTTCGTCGAGCTTGCTGTAGAGACGACGGATCCCGGGGTGAAGGGAGACACGGTCTCGGGAGGCTCCAAACCGGCGACCCTTGAGACGGGAGCGGTCGTGCAGGTCCCTCTGTTCATAGAAGAGGGGCAGCTGCTCAAGATAGATACCCGTAAGGGCACCTACGTCTCGCGTGCCTGAGTGTGCCTTCGGGCTTCTCCTGGAGATCAGATGGACAAGAAAAAGATAGAGGAACTCATCAAGCTGGTGGAGGAGAGCGACGTCAGTGAGCTCACGGTGTCCGGGCTGTTCGGCTCCGTGAAGATCGTGAAGGATGCTCCCTCTGCTGTCGCGCCTGTGGCCGCCGTTCATGGGCCCGCGGCCGTTCTGGAACCCGCTGTTCCAGACGCGGGCGCGGCCGACGAGGCTCCTGATTCCTCAGACCGTGATTCGGGACTGGTTCCGATAGAGTCACCGATGGTCGGAACCTTCTATACTTCGCCGTCACCGGACTCACCGCCGTTCGTGCGGCAGGGCGACCACGTGAACAAGGGGCAGGTAGTCTGCATCATCGAGGCAATGAAGCTCTTGAACGAGATCGAGTCCGAGATTGGCGGGACCATCGTTCGGGTGGCCGTCGAGAACGCGCAGGCCGTGGAGTTCGGACAGGCGCTCTTCATGGTCGAGCCCGACTGAGGGCGCGACTCGTGTCGGAGGTGGACACACATGTTCCGCAAGGTGTTGGTGGCCAACAGAGGTGAGATCGCTCTGCGCGTGATGCGAGCCTGCAAGGAGCTCGAGATCCCCACGGTCGCGATCCACTCCGAGGTGGACGAAGACGCGCTTCACGTGAAGTTCGCGGATGAGGCCGTGTGCGTCGGGCCGGCACACGGGGGCCTGAGCTATCTCGACGTCAAGGCCATCATCTCGGCGTGCGAAGTAACCGGCGCTGATGCGCTCCATCCGGGCTACGGCTTCCTCGCTGAGAACGCGGATTTCGCAGAGGTCTGCGAGGCCCATGCCGTCACGTTCATAGGACCGACGGCCGACATGATGCGGAAGCTCGGAAACAAGGCGCAGGCCCGCGCCATAATGTCCGCGGCAGGGGTGCCGGTTATCCCGGGTACTGACGGGCTGGTCGCCGATGCCGAGGAAGGCGCTCGTGCTGCCGAAGCACTCGGTTACCCGGTGATGATCAAGGCGTCCGCCGGCGGTGGCGGTAAGGGCATGCGCGCGGCGGCCGATCGAGACGAGTTCATGGCCAACTTCCCGCTGGCCAGGGCAGAGTCGGAGGCCGCCTTCGGAAACGGCGACATCTACCTCGAGAAGCTCATCCTGGAGCCGCGCCACATCGAGTTTCAGGTGCTCGGCGACAGCTACGGCAACGTGGTACACCTGGGAGAGAGGGACTGCTCGATCCAGCGCCGCCACCAGAAGCTGATCGAGGAATCTCCGTCACCCGTCGTCTCGCCGGAACTCCGGGAGCGCATGGGTGAGGCCGCCGTGCGGGGCACGCGCGGGGCCGGCTACCTGAGCGCCGGCACGGTGGAGTTCCTTCTCGACGCGCGAGGCGACTTCTACTTCATGGAGATGAACACGCGCATACAGGTTGAGCATCCAGTGACCGAGCTGGTGACCGGCGTCGACCTCGTCAAGGAGCAGATCAGGATCGCGGCGGGCGAGCGCATCGCAGTTGAGCAGGACAAAGTAGGCCTGAGGGGACACGCGATCGAGTGTCGCATCAACGCCGAGGACCCTGAGCGGAACTTCGCTCCCTGCCCCGGGACCGTCAGCGACTTCTACGTACCGGGTGGCCCGGGAATCAGGGTCGATACGCACGTCTACAGCGGATACGTGATCCCACCGCACTACGACTCGATGATCGCCAAGCTCCTCGCTCACGGGAACACCCGGGAAGAGGCGATCTCACGCATGCGACGCGCTCTGGAGGAGTTCGTGGTCGTGGGCGTTGCGACGACGATCCCCTTCCACAGAGCAATGATGCGAGACCCGGATTTCGTGGCCGGTACATTCGACACCGGGACACTCGAGCGCAAAAAAAAAGCCCATGAACAGCTGGTTGGAGCCATCTAGCTATGGAACTGAGCCTGTACACGCATCCAAGTGACTTTTCCGAGAACCAGGCGAAGGGCAAAACCGTCATCGTTGTGGACGTTCTGCGTGCTTCCAGCACGATAGTTCATGCGTGCGAGAATGGCGTCGAGCGCATTATCCCCGTGGCGTCCGTGGAGGACGCCACGAAGCTGTTGCCTACCCTTGACCGCAAGAAGACCCTCCTCGGTGGCGAGCGCGCCGGCATGCACATCGAGGGATTCGACCTTGGCAATTCACCGGCCGAGTACAGCAGCAAGGTCGTCAAGGGGAAGACGCTAATCTTCTCCACGTCCAACGGCACCGTCGCCATCACAAAGAGCGCCTCGGCAAAGGAGATCCTGCTGGGGTGCTTCCTCAACCTGAGCGCCGTGGCGACGCACGTCATATCGAGCCGTGCGAGGAAGGTCGCGGTCCTGTGCGCGGGCGACCTCGGGCGGCTGTCGCTCGAGGACTTCGTGTGCGGAGGCTATCTCGTCGACCGCATCGTGAATGGAACCCGGGGCACTACCCTTCTCAATGACGGAGCGGTCGCCGCAAGGACCCTCGCGAACGCGCTCGGCGACATCGGTGAGGTTCTCAGGAGTTCCTCTCACGGCCTCCACCTCGCGGAACTTGGGTTCGATGATGACCTTGAGTTCTGCTCCAGAATTGACAAGTACGGAACGGTTCCCATCGTCACTGATGGGAGAATCTCCCCGCAGAACTGCCACCGCCGCTAGGTGGATCCAGAGCACTTCGGACGTACGCTGACTACCCCGTCCGCCGCGCGACCGTCGCGTGCTCAGGATCAGCGGCGCGGAACGGACACCGGGCCCAACGAGCAATGGAACGCACCACGCGCTGGAGGATCTGAAACGTGGGACTCTTCGATCACATGACGGATGACAGACGGCGGCAGCTGGTCGGCGTACTGCTGCTCTTCCTCGGGCTGCTGGTCGCGGTCAGCCTGGCCACTCACGTCTACTTCTCACTCTCGAACGACCTGGGTCCCGAGATCTGGACGACTCAGCTGGGCCTGCAGAACCGCGAGCTGTCCGGGTGGATGTTCGACCTGCTGGGACTCTGCGCGTGGGTCGCCCCGATTCTGCTCATCATGTGGGGATGGAACCGCATGACCGACGGGGAGCCGGGCCCCCTGGCCCTCAAGAGCGTGTTCATACTGGCGGTCTCCATGGTGGGGGTCGCGCTCATCTACACGGTGGGTGGGGAGCGAACCGCAACGATGACCGGTGTGGCAGGCGCGCTTCTGGCCGATCTCGGAATCCGCCACATAGGCAGGGTGGGCACCTTCCTCGCCGGCGCGGGCGGGATCGTCGTCATCACGCTTCTGACGACCGAGTTCGACATCGACATGCTTCTGGCGCCATTCATAGCGATCGGGGGCTGGTTGGCGGGCCTCGGAGAGTCGGCATGGGAGCGGCTGACCGCGCTCGGTGACAGAGAGCCCAAGGAGCGCAACCGCCCCGCGCGCAAGAAGTCGCGAACGTCCAAGCGGGAGAGCGCGCCCGCGCGCGGTCGCGCTCAGAAGGAGAAGCCGACCGCCGAGACCCGACGGTCGCGCAGAACCGAGGCCAAGACGGACCGCACAACGCAGACCGAGCAGAAGCCGCGCCGCCGTGCTCCTTCGACTCCACAGATCATGCAGTCGAAGCGCGCGCCGGTCCCGAAGCGTGCACCGAAGCGCGTGCTCGTACCCGGAGATTTCCGCCTGCCACCGCTGTCGCTACTCGACGACCCACCGGATGAGAGCCACAACCAGGTCTCGCGCGACGAACTGCTCGCGCGTTCCCGACTGCTCGAGGAGAAGCTGGGCGATTTCGACGTCGAGGCCACTGTCGTGCAGGTGCACCCCGGACCGGTCATCACCAGGTTTGAAATAGAGCCGGCCAGGGGAGTCAAGGTTAGCAGGATCGCGAATCTCCAGGATGACCTGGCCCTAGCGATGAAGGCGACCGCGATCAGGATCATCGCGCCCATCCCGGGCAGGGGAGCGGTCGGCATTGAGATCCCGAACGAGCACCCCGCTGTCGTATACCTAAAGGACACGCTGGCATCGGAGGCCTTCCAGCAGCTCAAGACCGAGATACCGATCGCGCTCGGTAAGGACACCACGGGCCGTGTCGCCTGCGCCGACCTCGCGAAGATGCCGCACCTTCTGGTGGCGGGGGCCACGGGCTCCGGCAAGAGCATCTGCTTGAACGCTCTTCTGACCGGCATGATATTCCGCTCGACCCCGGCGGAGGTGCGGTTCGTCCTCATCGATCCGAAGCGCCTGGAGCTACCGCGATACGCCGGCATCCCTCATCTGCTGTCGCCGGTCGTCACCGACGCCAAGCAAGCCGGGATGGCACTCCAGTGGCTCGTTAGCGAGATGGACCGCCGCTACGACATCCTCTCGGTGCTAACTGTGCGTGACATAAACGGGTTCAACAGACGCATCGAGAACGGAAGCGATCTCGACGCCCTGCCGGAAGGTGACAGGCATCACCTGCCGCACATCGTGGTAGTGGTGGACGAGTTCGCCGACCTGATGGTTCGGGCTCCACGCGATGTCGAGGCGCCGGTACAACGCCTGGCACAGATGGCACGCGCCGTGGGCATCCACCTCGTCTTCGCAACGCAGCGTCCATCGGTCGACGTCATCACCGGCGTCATCAAGGCGAACTTCGCCTCGCGAATCGCCTTCAGGGTCATCTCTATGACGGACTCGCGGACGGTTCTCGACAGGAACGGAGCGGAGACGCTACTGGGCAGTGGCGACATGCTCTTCCTGCCCACGGGTAAACCCGACCCCATTCGACTGCACGGCGCCTTCATCTCCAATGAAGAGACGGCGCGGCTCGTCGCGTTCATGCGCAAGCAGGGACCGCCCGACTACATGTTCGATCTCGAGCAAAAGGGCGGCATGGCAAGCAAGCTCGCCGCCACTCAGAAGGACGAGCTTTACGAGAAGGCGCTGGAGATCGTCGTCGGGGTGCAGATGGGATCGACGTCCTTGCTGCAGCGGCGCCTGTCAGTGGGCTATGCCCGCGCCGGCCGCCTGATGGACCTGCTGGAGACCAACGGCATCGTCGGCCCGTTCAAGGGAAGCAAGGCGCGCGACGTCATGGTCGGACCTGAGTATCTGGAGGATATGGCGGCCGGCCTGCTGACCGCGGTGGCCGAACCGTTTGACGATCCGGGTGGAGCCGACGACGTGTACCCAGAACCGGAGGAACAGGAAGCGGAGCCGGTGGCGGACGAGGAAGAAGAAGAAGAAGAGGAAGAAGAGGAAGAAGAGGAAGAAGAGGAAGAAGAGGAAGAAGAGGAAGAAGAGGAAGAAGAGGAAGAAGAGGAAGAAGAGGAAGAAGAGGAAGAAGAGGAAGAAGAGGAAGAAGA